>JBCCYE010000017.1:0-87417 GCA_039190425.1 Pseudomonadota bacterium
ATCATCGATACCTGGCGAGTGGATTACAACGAAATCAGGCCACACAGTGCGTTGGGATATCAGTCCCCAGCAACATTTGAAAAGGTGGCCTAAACTTGGATTTCTCTCATGGAAAGTGGGAACCCTACGGGGAGAAGATCACCTGTGGAAAGCAAAAGGTCTGGCTCCGTATTGGGCCTACAGAATACTAGATCTGCAATCAGGCCATCTCGATGTGTACGGGTGGAAGCATTGGAGAATCCACAAAGGTCTACTCTACAATTTGCGCCTGAACTGCCGATATTACTGGTGGTCGCCAGGAGACATCACAGCAACGATCGTGGAATCCTACAGCGTCAGCAAGTCCGCGAAATTTGACATCGAAATCGACGCTGCGAATGAAATGACGTTAATTGGTGCGAACCAAGAACGTCTCCTCGAGGGCGATTAGTGTGGTGATTAGGAACCACGAGCAGTACGCTAGTATCGGTACTTACCACCACCAGCATCAGAATCTTCGACAGACTGCCTTACTACCTCATAAAACTCGTCTTGCCGAACATTCTTGCTTTCAGCCAATGGCCAATCTTCAGGGTAGTCTAAAAAATACTCCCACAGATGCTTTGCGATATCTTCCCACGTGAGTGGGTCACCCATGCCCTTGTCACGAAGAGCGCGAGCTCTGCGATAAACGTCTTCTGAGAAGGACCGAGCTGGACCTGGCCGCCGCTTCATTATGACTTTCCTAGCTTACAATGGAGGATCTAGCGTGAACGTTATGATCGGATCAATCACAGGAAACTGTAGGGGTGTAGGCCGAATCTCGTACTCGATAAGCAACGACGGCTTAAGGCAACCTAGTCTAATATTAGAATCTATGCAGCACAAAGCCAGCGAGTCCTCGATAGACCATCCCTACCTTCGGTACATTATTGTCGGTGACATTCTTCACCAACCATCTCTCTCATTCTTTTATTTAGCCTAGGTGCGATATTTTCAATTAGACTTGCTGTCATAGACTCAAAAGCTTCATCCATTCCCTCTTGAATGTATTGCAATAGAACTGGCGTATCGTTTAGTAGTTTTCTTCCCAATGGGGTCTCATAGAATTCAATAAGCGCAAGAATCTCATCTCTTGAAAAATACTGTTTGTAAGCTTCATATTGAAGATTCTTCACGTCAGGGTTTATGAACATCTGTTCGTGTAAGAATAGTGCTATCTCGTCACTAACGATCTCAACAGCCCTTGGAGGCAAAGAAGGTTTTTGATTGACCATATGCTGGGCCATGTTGTTGGCATACAAACTCATGGAACTACAGTCCGCGGTGCGAATATCGCGGCTTTCAACAGAGCCGCGGGTGCCATGCTTGCATCTCGGGTTGTGTGACATTCCGTTGGGTCAGCGAATCTGAACATACATGACGTCGTTGCCCTGCTCGTCCCTGGCGAAGCGGATATCCAGGTTGTCTTCTCCCAAGTCACTACCGATCCGCTTGATCAGCTCCAGTTCCGCGTCATCGTCGGTAACTCCGTCAATTGGCGCCGCAGTCGATTGAGAATAGGTAATTTTGCAGATGCTGGTTCTACAATCCATGCTGTGGAGATCGGCCCATTCTGCGCTATGAAAAGTCTCAGCGATGATTGCCTGTGACTGTTGATCCAGTGGAGTGCCTGAGTCTGCTGAAAAGGCCGATTCGGCCAGCCCATTAGGCTGATATTGAGTGTCCGACGTAAACTGTTCGGTCATAGTTCTGGTGGAATTAGTCGACCAAGGTTCGGAACCACGAGCGCCTATGTGTTCCGATATGCTCGCTATAGATTTCAGTGTAGGGTCCAGTTCGCTCAGCCTAACCAGTGTTTCAGAGTGCTGATTCAAGATTTGGGCAACATTATCGTCATTCGCCTTCGAATTGCTCAGTTGAGATTCTATGAAATCCAATCGTTCCGTTAGCAGGGTAAGTTGTGTCTGTAGCGCCTGCAAATCAATTTGTTCAAACGACGATTCATGAGGCCTCTCGGGCGCTGGACCGCGCGTGCCCGCATTAAGTACATAGTTGCTCAGAAGTACCCCAAGCGCGACCAGGCCGACCGCTATCGTAAAACCTTTCACTGAGCTCAGCGGATAAATACGTTATCGACTGTTATTGCGCCATAAGCACCCTTAGGTGGCATCTCGCAGCGCAAATCCAATCGATTGACAGAATCCTCAAGCTCTACCTGTTGGAAAAACAAAAAATCTGATTCGCCGGGTGCAATGTTGGCCGCTCGCTGTAAAGATCTGACCCGCTGATTAACAATATTGTACTCTGAGAGGACACAGACAAACCGGCGGAAACTGACGTCTCGGTTGCTCGCCACGATGCCCACCTCGTAGAATAGCCCGAATGGCTGTATCGACAGCGGGCAGTAAATGGGTATGTTTAAGTCGTCGAGTCGGCTGCGAATCTGGCCGTTCTCACGAATCATTCCGTCTCTGGCTCTGCCATTCCCTATGTTGCGAAGGTCGCAGGTCGAAGCGCTTGTCAAAGATGGAATGCCGAAAGATTGCGACTGTGCCGTCATGGGAATTCCCAAAATTGCAACGATAAGGCTGAAGCCCACGCAGTGAAAACGGAGGCGATTTCTATTCATATCCTTGTCCCTGATTACTATTGTCGATTACTCGTTTCTTCTGAGCATTTTGCCTTTTCTGGTTGCAGCTTATCGTGGCTGGTGTTGGTGCAACCGGCTGTGCAATAAGGTACAACTCATGGTTGTGAAAACAACAGGGGCTAGCCATCGATGACTGCCGATTCTGATCATTGAAGCATAAAACTTCTGTAAGCGCACTGCTTAATCCATGCCATGTTCCGCCTCGGAGCGCAAGAAAGCTGCTGATATTGTCTGTCCATAGATTACATCTGTCGCACTGGCTAATTGAGCTTTGTGACTTCTTCTAATATCAGATCTCTCATCCATTGAAGTGCAGGATGCTGCCCGTAGCTATGATGCCAAACGAGTTTTGTCTCATTAAAAGTGCTGGGTGAGACAACCGGACAACTCTTAACGACCAGCCCATTTTCTTGTTTGAACTTTCTACCCAACCGTTCGGGCAAGGTGAGCATTAGGTCACTGTGAGCAACAATCTGACCGGCAGGTGAAAACTGGTTGATGATCATCGCAACATGCCGCGTCAAACCTTCAGCAGCAAGAAGCTGGTCAACAAAGCCCCGCTCATCTCCTTTTGGACTGATGAGTAAATGCCGCGCTTTCGCAAAACGTCGTAACGTCAGATTTTTTGTAGCGAGCTCATGCTTTGGTGACATCACGCAGACATAAGCATCTTGAATCAGCGGAACAGATTCAAATCGATCCGGAACTTCCCCAAAAGCTGAAATCGCAAAATCGGCCTCCTTGGCGTCGAGCTGCTCCAACGCCCGACCAGCCGTAGGCCTAACCCTGAAGCTACAGTGTGGAGCGTTTTGAGCGAGTATTCCGGCCAGTGGCGCTGCCATTACTGTCGCAAAATAGTCATGTGCTGCCAGGCGAAAGACACGCGTGGACTTCGATGGATCAAACTCAGCAGGTATTAGCGCCGCCTCAAGCTGACGTAATGCATTCGACACAGGTATTGCAAGCTCCTCAGCCCTCGGAGTTGGCATAACACCGCCGGGCGTTTTAATGAACAAGTCGTCCTTCAGCGCATGGCGCAACCTACTGAGCGCATGACTCACTGCAGATTGAGACAAATAGAGCTTATCCCCTGCCCTTGTGACATGACGTTCCGCCATGACCGCATCAAAAACACGCAACAGATTCAGATCGAGACTACCGATATTCATAATCACTCCTATCATGCACTATGTGCATTATAAAGATATTTTCAATTCATTTAACTAATTATGGGACTACCCCTAACCTACTCCCAGGTCGCAGTTGAATTGCGGTTGATCATTCATTAGACGAATTGTTGGAGAAACCTCATGGCTGAGTTACATGGCAAAGTTATAGTAATCACTGGTGGAAATAGCGGCATTGGCCTGACCACCGCGCAAACTTACATCAATGCAGGTGCACGAGTCGTTATCACAGGACGCAATCAGAGGACTTTGGATCAGGCGGTTGAAACGCTAGGAAGCAACGCGATTGGTGTGCAGGGCGACGTTGCCAGGCTGAAAGATCTCGACCGTCTTGCAAAAACGGTCGAAAAGAAGTTTGGCCGTATTGATGTGCTGTTCGCCAACGCAGGCCTTGGTGTTTTCGCCCCCATTGACGAGATCACCGAGGAGGATTACGACAAGCAGTTTGATGTCAACGTGAAGGGCGCGTTCTTCACGGTGCAAAAGCTGCTGCCTCACTTGAAGGAAGGTGCGAGTGTCATTCTGACAGCTTCAGCGGTGCATGAAAAAGGCGTTGCGACCGGCAGCTTGTACTTTGCAACCAAGGCCGCTGTACGCTCTCTGGCTAGAACACTGGCAAGCGAACTGGCGCCAAAAGGCATTCGAGTGAACACACTAAGCCCAGGTATTGTGCGCACGCACTTCGCGGAAAACACCAACGTAGGCTCGGATGCTTTCGAGGGCTTTGTTGGTATGGTCGAGTCACAAGCTCCTCTGGCTCGTGCCGGCACCACTCAGGACATGGCGAATGCAGCGCTATTCCTGGGAAGTGAAGGCTCTTCCTACATGAGCGCTGCAGATTTGGTCGTCGACGGTGGATGGATGAACGTATAGTCCTGACGGCCGGTGTCTATCACGACGCCGGCCGTCTCGTTGCTAGCCCTTCGCCTTACAGTGCTCCAACCTATCGACAGGCATCTCGCAGAGCGTTTTTCCAGTGCCTCCCACAGAGGCCTAATACTTGAACACTGTATCGAGAATAAAGCGCTCGTAGTTAATCGCACCGCCTTCGTCCTCGAAGGCTTTCTCGCCCGCTTCGTTATCCAAAAACCAGGTGAAGCCCAGGGTCCATTGATCGTTGATGCCGTAGGCGCCGGACAGACGCGAGCCGCGACCGTCCGTTCCGCCGCCGGCGAAGTTGGAGTCCGTCAACAGGCCGAGCGCCGCGTCTGCCTCCAGGTCTTCAAACTGATAGGCAAACTGCCATTTTCCTTTGTCGTCGGCTTTACCCAGCTGAACGCCCGCCAGCCAGCCGGTGTTGTAGTCATCAGGGTCCTGGTTCTGCACATAGTCGGCGAACACCGTCAGCGGGAGATCAAACAGACTGGTCTTGAACAGGGCGGAAAGCTCGAACAGTTCGTAATCGAACTCGTATACGTCGACGCCATCTACATTGACGAAGGAGTTGCCAAAGAAGCTGTCTCGGAAGTACGAGGGGTTACCCTTGATTGGAAAGTCGTAGTACCCCGCTGCCGCGATCAGCTGACCGCCGATCACGTCAAACTGCACTCCACCCTGCACCAACCAGGCGACCTCATCGTTTTCTACATTACTGTCACTTTCCAGCCAGTTGACAATGGCGGTCGCAAACAGGTGCTCACTGTCCCAGCCAAGATTAAGACCTTCGGGCGTCCAGTCACCGTCCCAGAGCAGACCCGTTTTCTGCGGCCTGAACAGTGGATTCTTGAACTTGCCCGCTTCCAGATAAACTTCCTCGATCGGATACCACCTCGCATAGGCCAGATTCAAATTGATTTGTTTTGAGTCGTTACCGCCGCCCAGTGTCTGGTTGGCCGATACAGGGTCGTTGCTGCCGGTCGCCAGCCCAAAACCCACCGTCACGTTCTGCGGTAGAGTCACCACCATCTCTGGACGCGCTCTGATGCGGTTTCGATCCCGCTTATCCTGTCCTTCTACCTTTATTTCCTCATAGCGGTAGCGGAAGTCGCCCTTGATCTTGATGCGATCGGTCCAGCTCGCGGGCGCCTCTTCACGCTGGACGACGGCCAGGTTGCTGCGCGCGTCAACGAGCTCAGCCTGTGTATTGGCGAGCTGTGACGCCGTTTCCGTACCCTGCGCCCTAAGCTGCCGGTTCTCCTCTTCCAGCGCATTCATGCGCTGAGAGAGCTCGATAAGCTGCGCTTTGAGTTCCGCAAACTCTGTATCGGTCACCGAATAGGCTGCAGGGGCGACACCGAGTGTCCACATAAGGATGGAAATTCGCCATTTGGCTTTCATAGATTCATTCCTTGGGTCTGGGGTTACTGAGTGTTTAACACCTTGGCGATCAACCGTCGTGTTATCGTCTTGCGACTTGTATTCACGGCGTGCGCGCCGGGTCTTAGGTGCCAGGTGCAGGCACCATACCGAAGAAGCCGAGCCTAGGAAAGGTCCGGATGTGCTTGGGTCACGAGTGGCCTATCATAGGGTCTGAACCACTGAAAATAACAGTTACGCGCAAGGAGCACGCCCCTATGAAGACCAGCTGCAGTCACGCATCGATACTCCCAATACTCTTTAGACAGGGCAGGATCATTGCATTGTCAATGAGCCTGATGCTCACCCTGCCCTGTACCAGCGCGTCCGCAGCAGACAGTGAATCACAGAGCATGGGCGACCTCGCTCGAGCCACACAAAATCCGGTCGCCGATCTGATCAGCGTCCCCTTCCAGAACAACACCAGTTTTGAGTTTGGGCCCGAAGAGAAGACCCAGAATGTGCTCAATATTCAGCCCGTCATCCCCTTCTCAGCCTCCGAGCGCTGGAACCTGATCACGCGGACGATTGTACCGGTAGTGTCACAGCCCGAATTTACGCCCGATCAGGATCGTGAAAACGGCCTCGGCAACACGCTGTTCAGCGGCTTCCTCTCCCCCAAAGCGAGTGGTCCCTGGATATGGGGTGCGGGGCCAGCCGTCCAGCTGCCCACGTCGACGGACGATCGGTTGGGAGCCGACGAATGGGCTGCAGGGCCCTCGCTGGTGGTCTTGAGAATGCAGGGGCCCTGGGTATACGGCTCTCTCTTTTCCAATATCTGGGAGCTGAGTGGCCGTGAAGACATCAACTTCTTCACCTGGCAGTACTTCGTCAACTACAACTTCGACCGCGGTTGGTATCTGACCAGTGCGCCCATCATCACGGCGGACTGGGAAGCGGACGATGAGTGGACCGTACCAGTAGGTGGCGGTTTCGGACGCGTTTTTCCCATCGGGAAACAGCCCGTCAACGCGTCGCTGCAGGCGTTCTACAACATCGAGAAGCCGCAAGACTTGGGTCCGGATTGGTCAATCCGTGCACAACTGCAGCTTATGTTTCCCCAGTAACCTTGTAGCAGGGGCAGGGTCTCCCCCTGCCCCACGCCTGTCTGGCGCAACGGGTCTGAGAATGCACCCGCCGAGATGGATGGCCGCGTTGTGACTAGAAGGTCCGGCCAATGGCAACGCTGACCAACCAGCCAGCGGAATCATTGAATTCGATATCGCCGTCGGTCTTGGCGTACAACACCGATACGTTCGGTTGCCAGTGTTTCATGCCGAACGCGTTTTTGAAGAACATCTGGCTGGCGATCGCATAGGTGGTGGCGTCGTTGCGCTCACCGAAGATCGGATTGCGCTCGTCTCCGTTCCAGATGGTGTAATTCAGGTTATTCACCCAGGAAATGCTGGGGTTCGTGTGCAGCCAGCTAAAACCAAGCTTATAACCTTCCTGCGCCATCGCTTTACCGTCCAGGTCCTGATCAATGTAGGTAAAGCTGGGGCGGGCCACATTAGCGCCTTCATCGAGGATGAACAGGTAGCCCAGTTCAACCGTATTCGAGTCGCCCTCCCGGTCCAGTAAGGCCCGCTCCGATTCACTCAACCCGAGTGCTTCACCACTGCGCTCTTCGTCCAGGTCGATCGCGCGGCTTTCAATTTTGAGCTCAAATTGACTGCCGAAAATCTTGTCCCAGGTAAACCTGCCGCCGTCGGAAGTTCGCTCCGTACCATTGCGCTTGGCGTTGAGGATGTAGGGATCCTCCCAGACTTCTGTCGCCAGGTAAGGCGTGGAGACGAAGCTCAGCTGAACCCGACCCAGGGTATCGAAATCGTGTCGCACTGAGGCGACGGTAGAACGATCAAACTGCAAAAAGTCCGACAGGTCATTACCGATCGACACCTGAGTTTTCAGGTTGGAAAAGGTGTAGTTGACATTGATGTTCAGCGCAGGGGTGATGAGATCCTCATCGTCGGGAGAGCCAAAATCCTGTATCGTTTCGTCGGACAGATCGACATCAAAACCCTTCAGTTTGGCAACGAAATTGGACTCCAAGGCCCCTACCCCGACGCCGATGTTAAAGAAACCTGAGAAACCGGATTTCTCAGGCATTCTATCCAGCGCTACTGCGGGCAAGCTGAGTGCGGTTGTTGCGGCCAACGCGACTATTTTTTTCATTGTTATACCCTCCAGGGTCATGATTTTGGGCACATCCTTGACGACTACCGCGGCCAGTCTTACACAGGCGTTTGAGCATTAAAAGACAACTTTCACCAAGCCACCGCGGCGAACCGGCGTCCACCCGGAAACGGTGGCATGGGGGTGGCCGCTGGAGTACTGGCCAGGCCGCGGCGATGTTTTACAATGCCTCCTCGGCCGGTCCCAGAGGCGCTGCCAGCGCCACCGTCGCCACCTGACAAAGCCATCGAGTGTACAGAGCACTATTTCTACTGTTGCTAAGCCTGCTGGCCACGAGTGCTTGGTCCGCCAACCTGAGCTATTCGATATCGGGCGTTAGCGGCAAGCTCAAGCGCAATGTGGAGGCCTGGCTTGGCGAGCCCCCCACCACCGAGGCAGAGCGCAACAACTTTGTATTTTTGGCGGAATCCCGGGTCGACAAGGCGCTGCAGGCGCTGGGTTACTACCGGCCGGTGGTCAGCATTGCCGTGGATCGAGGCAACGCCAAGTGGTCCATGACGGTTGACATCCAACAGGGTCCTCCAGTACGCATCACCAGCCTTGATATCCAGATTGAGGGGGACGCAAGCGACGATGCCGCCTTCGAGAAGCTCAAACAGGACCCAGGCATCAAAATCGGGGATATCCTGAATCACGGCCATTACGAAACACTGCGTACCAACCTTCTCAACCTCGCACAGCGGCGCGGATACTTTGACGCGGAGCTTGCCAAGAGCAGCGTTGAGGTGGACGTGGGCGAAGACCTCGCGGCGGTCGTGCTGGTGCTGGACAGCGGCTCCCGCTACAACTTTGGCCAGCTGCAATTCGACTCGGACCTGATCAATCAACGCACGCTGGATGAACTGGCCACGTTCAGGCAGGGCGACCCCTATTTGCAGAGTCAGCTACGGGACTTTCAGGCACAACTTCAGGCCACCGGCTACTTCGCGGCGGTGTTAGTAGAACCCGTCCCCACCAGGGCAGAAGACGGCGAGGTCCCGGTCGAAATCAGTCTGCAGGCGGCCCCCAGGCAGAGTTTCGATGTCGGCATTGGCTACAGCACCGATACAGAAGGCCGTGCCTCGGTGACCTGGCGCACGCCGCGCATCAATCGATTTGGTCACAGCCAGCAAACGCGGCTGGTGTATTCCCAGGTCAACCCCAGCGGACGTATCACCTACAACATTCCTTTGACCCATCCGATCAACGACATCCTGCAATTGTGGGCGCGCAGCGAGGAGAACGAGTTCGGAGACATTGACAGCCAGCAGGATGAACTGGGTCTACGCAGGGAGCTGCGCCGCAACAGTTGGGTGTACGGATACGGTATGCGCGATCTCAAGGAATCCTGGGACCTGGTGAACGTCAATCGTACCAACAACTATCTGCTGCCCGGCGTGACGCTGTCCAACCGGTTCTACAAAGGGTCCCTGGTGGATCCGACCTCGGGTTTTAACCAGCTCTACACACTGGAGGGCGCCAACAGCAGTCTGGGGTCTGACGTTGACCTGCTGCGCGCCACCGTCAGCTGGCGCTACATCGTCACACCCTGGCACCGCCACCGTTTGGTCGGCCGCACGGACCTGGGCTTCGCTGACATCAGTGAGGACGATCGACAGGAATTAGCACCGTCACTGAATTTCTTTGCAGGCGGTAATCAAAGCATTCGAGGATTCGGTTATCAGTCCATCGGCAATCGGATCGACGTAATCGAGCCCGACGGCGAAGAGAGAACACTGGTCGTAGGAGGCGATCGCCTGCTGGTACTCAGCGGCGAGTATCAGTACTACTTTACCAAGGTGTGGCGTGGCGCGCTGTTCGTCGACGCCGGTGATGCATTCGACGCGGGAGAGTTTGACTGGAATGTGGGCACCGGCTTTGGCATTCACTACATATCGCCTGTCGGTGCCATCCGACTGGAACTCGCCAGGGACGTCAGCGAAAACGATCCGGACTGGCGGCTTCACTTTAACATTGGGGCGGAATTTTGAACGCGGTGAACTGGCGACGCATCGCTTTACTCCTGGTGCTGGTGTTGACTGCGGCCGCAGTGTCGGTCTTGCTGTACACAGAGGTCGGTGCTCGTGCCGTGGTGAGCTCAATAAAACGAAACACGCCCGTCCAGCTTGACTACCGCGCCGGGTCGATCGCAGAGGGGCTTCGTCTAGCCGAGGTCCGCTTCACCGATGCGTCCGTAGGGGTGTCCTTGACGGATGTGTTTCTGCGCCTCGACTCACGCTGTCTGCTGAGATTCAAGCTGTGTCTTTCGAATCTCGACGCCGATACCCTTGCTGTGCGGTTGCCTGACCCCGATCCAAACGTCAGCGCCGACACAGAGGACACCGCACAGACACCGACCGCGTTCCGTTTCCCGCTACCGCTGAGTGTGATCAGTGCCCGCATCGGCGCCGTGTCGGTCGACTGGGGCGATGGCCGCTGGCAACAACAGCAAACGTTACTGAGCTTCAAACTGGAAGGTTCAGAAATCAGGGTATCGAAAGCGGAGATCGATCAGGCGGTATTGCAACTGCCCGCCTCTGAGGCCAACGCTGCAACGCAGGCAATTCAGTTGCCCGAACTGTATCTCCCGCTTCGGTTGCGGGTGGACAGCCTGTCTCTCGCTCCCGCTCAAATCCTGCTGGGTGCGCAGGCCTATGGGGTGTCTGAATTCAGATTGCGCGGTCACTGGCAGGAACACCGGTTACATCTAAGGCGCTTGCGCATCAACGCGGGCCATGAGGGTGAATTCGCGCTGAGTGATGTGCACCTGAATTTCCAAAACGACTGGCCATTGCAGGCGTCCGCCACGGTGTCCTGGCCTGAAACAGCCCCTACCAAAGAGCTGGCGAATCGCAGCGTGGACGTGACGCTCTCCGGTGACTTCAGCGCGCTGCAGGTTCAGGCAGAGTCTGAAGGCTCCCCATCACTGGCCGGCAGCGGCAGCGTCGATGTCCTGGATCCGAATCTGCCCTTCACGGCAGAGCTTACGGTGCGCGACGCTGAAAACTGGGCGCTGCCCCTCCCGGATGACCTGCCCGATGCGTTGCAGATCGACCGTCTGCACTCGCCGCTGAAGGCGCAGCTGCGGGGCTCCCTGGAGCAGCAGGCGGTGACGGTGTCCGGCAAGGCGGAATCGACGGCGTACGGCCCGATCAACGTTGCAGCGGATGTCGAGTTCACGGCGCCCCAAGTGCGGATTCGACAGCTGACCCTCAGTCAACCTGATGGCAAGCTGGCGGTCGACCTGAGCGGAGACATAAACCTGTCCGAAGCGACCCGGTGGAGCCTTGAGGTGCAGCTGGGGGCACTGGCACTCAAGCCCCTGCTGCCGGACCTGCAGGGCGCTATCGCAGGCTCCTTGCAAACCTCTGGTCGCTTTGAGGAGAGCGCCTGGACAGCGAGCTTGACCAACGTCGACCTGCACGGAAACATCGATTCGCAGCCGGCCCGTCTGAATGGGTCGATTCACCTTCAAGATGGCAGGGTTGCCCCGGGCAGTGATCTTTCAGCCGCCTACAACGGCGCGGCCCTGGATCTGGTAGCAGCCACTGGTGCGCAGTCGACGGGTACCCTGAAAGTGAAGATCGACGACCTTGGGCGCTGGCAGGACCACAGCAGTGGCCAGGTAGAACTGCGTGTGCAATTACCTGCAAATGGTCAGGATTACGCACTGAGCGGCTCGGCCACGGACCTGATCTGGAACGACGTGAACGCCAACTCGGCCCGTATCCGGGCCTCACTGAACCCCGAACGAATGAGCGTAGACGACCTCCGTCTGACCTTATCCAGCGTCACCCTCGAGGGCCTGGCGATGTCATCGGTCACGCTGACCGGCACGGGCGACCCCTCACAACAGCGTTTGCGGTTGCAAACGTCTGGCGATGTATCAGGCCAGTGGCAGCTCCTGGGGTCGGGCGATAGGACCCAATGGCGCGGCGACCTGTCAGGTTCACCACTGCAGATGCGCCTGCCGACGGGAAGTGATCTGACCGCTACCATCAAGGGCAAGCTAGTGGCCGCCTGGCCAGAGGGCGGCGAGCTCTCGGGTAACCTTTCACTGGACGCGGCACCGCTGCGACTGGTTCACCCGGTCACCGACGGGCAACCGATTGTGATGTCCTGGGATGAAGCATCGATGCAAGCTCGCCTGGACAGTGCGCGTCTTGAGTTACAGGGTCAGATACTGGGCCAGGGCAACGAAGCCTTACAGTTATCGCTCAGCCTCCCCATCGATACCACTGCTGAGATGAGCGGCAGGCTGAATCTGGTGGATTTCGATATCGCCCCACTCGGTGCCCTGCTGCCCATGCTTGAATCCCTGTCGGGCACCCTCCGTGGGGAGTTACGGTGGGCGGGTCCGCTCAGGGATCCAGCTTCCACGGGGAATTTGACCCTCGAGGACGGCAGCCTGCGACTGGCGGGTAACCCGACCCCACTGGACAACGTCAGCCTACAGCTCAATGCGCGGGGCGAGCGCGCCACGCTAACCGGCTCAGGGACTTTGGGAGGCGGCCCCGTTAACGTGAAGGGTGAACTGCTGACCGGCGATGCCCTCACCTTGGATCTGACCGTCAATGGCCGGGAACACAAAGTGTTTTATCCGCCCTCCGTGCAGCTGAGCGTGTCGGAAAATCTGCGCCTGACCATGACCAACGACCTGCTGGACATCAGCGGCAACGCCGTCGTTCACAGCGGAGAGCTCAAGTTTGAGGAACTGCCCGAAGGCGCGGTTGATCTGTCGCCCGATGTGGTGGTGGTTGATACCACAGGAACCTCCCTGGAACAGCGCATTCCATTTGCCATTGCCATGAATCTCGGCGTGACCATTGAAGACGGCTTTGCCATCACCGGCAGTCTCGTGGATTCCACTGTGTCTGGTGATTTGCGGTTGCGGCGCAACCCGCGCCAACCCCTGCAGCTGTTCGGCAGTTTGAATACGGCGGGCGGAAGCCTGAGAGCCTTCGACCGGGTCCTGGCCATCAAACGCGGTGCCGTTAGCTTCAACGGCAACCCGGACAATCCGCTGGTGGATTTGAGGGCGGAGCGACACATCACCGGCAGCAATATCGTTGCGGGAGTCCACGTGTACGGCGCGCTGGAAAACGACCTCTCCCTGGACGTCTATTCGGATCCGGCCACCTCACCCGGGGACGCCATGTCGTACTTGATCTGGGGCCGTGCCCTGAATACCGGACAAACGGGTGGTAACACGGTCGTCGCGATGTCGCTGGCAGGGAGCGTCGTAAATCGCACCAGCCTGGTCAGCGCCATCAATGACATTCCGGGCTTGAGCGATGTCGCGTTTGGCGCAGAGGGTGACGATGAAGACGCTGCCGCCACCGTGAGCGGCTTTATCGGGCAGCGGCTGTATCTGTCCTACGGTTTCGGCATCTATGAGCCAATCAACGTACTGACCGCTCGACTGTTCCTGCAAACCCGACTGTGGCTGGAAGTGGTCAGCCGACTGGAGAACTCCGTCGATCTCTACTACTCATTCGATATCCAGTGACGCGTACCCGGTCCAAAAGACAGCAGAGACCGCATTGCAGGGACTAAAACCACGCTCTGATGCCAACCACCAGCGTCACGTCTGAGTCGTCTTCACCCTCCTCTTGCGCATAGTCCGCCGTGCCTCCGTAAAGCTTCTCCCAATGGATGCCCACATAGGGCGCAAACTCTCTTCGCACCTCGTAACGCAACCGCAAACCGGCCTCCAGCGTCGATAGACCGTCACCCTGCCCTCTGGCCCGATCGTGGAAACTGAAGGCCGTCACTTCTACTTCAGGGCTGAGAATCAGCCGCTGGGTAAACAGCAGCTCGTACTCGATCGATACATCCACGCCAAAGTCGTCGCCATCGGCGGCGTACAGGACCGCGTCCATCTCAAAGAAATACGGGGCCAGTCCTTTGACCCCCAAGGCCAACCAGTCTTGGCCGGGTCGGGGCCGAAAATCGCGCCGCAAACCCGCCTGTAGATCCCAGAAAGGCGCGATCGCACGGCTATAGTAGAGCTCCAACTCGGCTGTTTCGGTACCGTGCTGATCACCTTCCACGTCCGTTGTGAACCAGAGCTTGTTCAGATCATAGCCCGCCCACCCCTCACCTTCGAGGCGCATGGACGCATCGGCAGACGTTGGCGACACTTCAAACTTGTCCACCTTAACCATCGTCAGCACAGGGTCGTCATCACCCATGCCCCACACCGACCCGCTGATGCCTATTGCAATCCCCAGCAGGCAGCACGCGCGGCCACGACCTGCCATCAGGTGACGCGCACTTCGCGCATCATACCCAACATGTGGTACTGCAAATGGCAGTGGTATGCCCAGCGGCCCAGCGCGTCGGCCGTGACCAGATAGCTGGCGGTTTTTCCAGGCTGTACAAGCACGGTGTGCTTGCGAGGTAGGTGTAAGGCATCGCCCGTTTCCAGTTCGCTCCACAGACCGTGCAGGTGAATCGGGTGGGTCATCATCGTGTCATTGACCAGAAAAAAACGCACCCGCTCTCCATAGCTAAGCCGTATTGGGTCTGCGTCGGCAAACTTTACCCCATCGAAAGACCACATGTAGCGGCTCATATTGCCTGTCAGGTGCAGCTGAATCTCACGTTCCGGGTCACGGCGATCCGCGGTTTGGTAGCGGTAACGCAGCATGTCATAGCTGAGCACCCTAGGGCTTTCAGCGTCGGCTCTCTGCCGCAAACCAATACCGGGATCGTGGATGCCGCTTACCGGCATCTCAGCTCGCATATCCACCTGCGGGCCATACTCTGTTGCCGCGTGCACAACCAGCGCAGAGCTGCCATTGCCTGCGGGGGCTGGACGCTCCGCGTCGGCCATCATAGAGTGACCCTGGTGGTGGCCCTGATGGTGGTGCCCATGATGTGCTCCCGGGTCTCCGCTCTTGATCCCAGTATTTGGACGATGAGCAGGCCCGGTGTGCTCGCCAGCAGCATGGCCTGTATGGCCACCCATTCCCATATCCGCATGGGTTAGCACAGGGACAGGGTCCATAGTCGGGACCTCAGCTGTCAGGCTGGGGTCGGGCGTAATGACGCCAAACGCATAGCCACCGCGGTCGATGCTTTGCGCAAAGACAGCGTACGCGATCTCGCTCTTGGGGCTCACCAGAACGTCGTAGGTTTCGGCAGTCCCAATGCGAAACTCCTCTACTGTCACGGGTTCAACCGGCTGGCCATCTGCGGCGACGATGGTCATATCGAGTCCCGGGATTCGAACGTCAAAAATGCTCATTGCGGAGCCGTTGATAAAACGCAGTCTGATCCGTTCGCCGGGCTTGAACAGCCCTTTCCAGCCGGGATCCGGGGTGGTGCCATTCATGAGATAGGTGTACGTGTATCCGGTCACATCGGCGATATCCGAATCACTCATTCGCATCTCGTTCCACATAGCCCGATCGCGCCAAGCGCCCACCAAACCCTCACGACCCAACTCCCGCCACAGGTCAGCGACGGTGCGTTCGTTAAAGTTGTAGTAGTGGCTGACCTTCTTTAAACGCGCGTAGATAGCGGCAGGATCCTCGTCGGTCCAATCGGACAGCATGACCACATAATCCTTATCGGCACCATCGGGATCACCGCCCTTGGGGTCAATGACGATGGCGCCGTACAGTCCGGTCTGCTCCTGGTAACCGGAGTGGCTGTGATACCAGTAGGTTCCACTCTGATTCAGCTGAAACCGGTAGCGAAAGTGGTCACCAGGCCTGATCCCGGAAAAACTCATACCGGGTACGCCATCCATCGACGTGGGCAGAATGATGCCGTGCCAGTGGATAGAAGAATCTTCCGCAAGGCGGTTATCGACATCCACTGTGACCGTATCACCTTCTCGCCAACGCAATAACGGGCCAGGCAGCTGGCCATTGACGACCGTGGCCAAGCGCTGCTTGCCGGTCATATTGACCGACAGGTAATCGAGCGACAGCCTGAAGGAATTACCCGATAGTACAGACCGGGGCTCCCCGATGGGGTTTGCGCGTGTTGAAGTGGCGGCACACAGCGCTGCGCCGGAGAGACCGGTGACAAACCGCCGGCGGCTGAGTTTATGGGGTCGAAAAACGGGCATGTGCCTGCTCGATGCAGATCCAATGGTTAAGACAGAGACGGTAGCGAATTCTAGCATCCGTTTGAGAATGGCGTAGCCCCTGACCCGAAGTTCTGGGTATCATCGCGAGACAGGTTATCGCAAGCTGACATATTGCCGCAAAGACAAGCAAAACGGTTACTTCTCGCTCTAGGCAGTCTTGCCCTGGCCAGCGTCTGTGTGGGCGCAGAGCCCGACTGGCGACAGGTGCTTAACCCGGAGACAGTCCGCGGGCTGATGTCCAACACCCATACCGAATTTGAATTCAACGATGGTCAGTGGCACCGGGGTTTCTACGATGACTCGGGCAGCGCAGAACTACGCCACTGGGGCGGTCGAATGGAACGCACCTGGTTCGTTACCGAAGACGCGAAAGTCTGCTATCGTTCCGTAACGCAGTCCTGCTTTCGTTTGTACGTCAACCCGCGCTTTGCCAGAGACCTCCTGATTGAGGCTGACGACGGGCAACGCTCTCGAGTTTTGTTCATCAACAAGGAGCGCAGCATCAGCGCCCGCAATTTTAACCGCCCCGCCCCCGGCTCCATCAGCCACCCTTCAGCGCAAGAAATCGCCAGCGAACTGAGCGACCCTGCCACCAGCCTGCCTCATCTGGACCTGCTGTTGGATTACCGGGGGTTTGGCGGTTCCCAGGAGGGCGCCGATGATGCGCGCGGGACGACGCTGAGTCTGCGGCCCGTGCTGTCCTATGATGTCGAAGACCATGTCCGCTTCGCACTGCGGCCGCTGCTGCCGATTGTACTTGAGCAGGACATAGCAGAAAACGGCGGTGGGACACGCAGCGCGGACATTGACCTGGCGGATTTGAGCGTTGACGGCCTGGTCATCCGGCGATGGCCCTCGGGCCTGGAGCTGGGTGCCGGGGTCGCCGGACGTCTGCCAACCGCAACGGATAACGCATTGGGGCTGGATCAATGGCTGCTTGGCCCTGCCGTGCTCGTCGCGCTGCATCGCCCCTGGGGAACCCTTGGCTTGCGTTTGTCACAGCAGCTGGACGTGGCCGGAGACGGAGATCGGGATACCGAGCTGACCCTGGGCGAATACTTCTACGCTTTGAATCTCGGTAAAGGCTGGCAGCTCGCCTCCGAACCGGTATTCAGCTACGACCATCGAGCGGCCAGCGGCGATGAGTGGAGCCTACCGGTGGGTGTAGGCCTATGGAAAACGGTGGAGTGGCGGGATCGTCCCTGGCGAATGGGTATCGAATACTGGCACTACGTCGAACAACTGGATACCTTTGGACCAGAGTTCCAAATTCGCCTGCGTCTGACGCCCGTTTTACCCAGACGCATCGGAGGCCTGCCTCTATGACCGCTGACAAACCTGATCACCGTCGCCAGCTGAGCTACCCGTTCATGCTGCTGGCCAGCTTGGCCGTCGGCGTGATCGGCGGTCTCGCGGCCTGGTTGTTCCGGCTGCTTATTGGGCTGATTCACAACGCTTTTTTTCTGGGTGAGTTCAGCACCGAGTATCTGACCCGCTTCCACACCGCGCCCTCCCCCTGGGGCATTGGTGTGATTTTCGTGCCGGTGCTGGGCGGCCTGGTCGTCGTCTGGCTGGTCAAGAATTTTGCACCTGAGGCCAAAGGTCACGGGGTGCCCGAGGTCATGCACGCGATCCGCTACGGCGAGGGTCGCATTCGACCGCGGGTGGCCATCGTCAAGTCGCTGGCGTCCGCCATGTCCATCGGTACCGGCGCCTCCGTGGGTCGCGAGGGGCCGATCATTCAGATTGGCTCCGCCTTCGGATCCATGCTGGGGCAATGGCTGCCCTTCTCCGCCGCCCAGCGCAATTTACTGATCGCTGCGGGTTCCGGCGCAGGTATTGCTGCAACGTTCAACGCTCCGCTGGGTGGCGTGGTGTTCGCAATGGAACTGCTGATGCTGGAGATCAACGCGCGCAACTTGCTCGTCGTAGCCACAGCGACCACGGTGGCAACCCATCTGGGCAGACTGTTGATGGGCGACGTGCTCAGCTTTGAGCAGCCGCTGGTGCAGTCTTTCACCGAACCGCTGCACCCGGTTCTGTCTCTGACCGTATTCATCGGGCTTGGCGTGTTTTTGGGGTTGGCCTGCGCGCTTTACATCCGTGGTCTCTACCGCGCGGAGGATCTCTTCGAAAGCCTTCCGGGCGGGCCCTACCTGCAGCACGCCGCGGGGATGTTATGCGTCGGTATTATCATCTACCTGCTGATGGACTATCGGTCTCACTACTTTATTCAGGGCGTCAGTTACGCAAGCATCGACGACATACTCGGCAACGTATTGCAGTCGCCCGGCTTCCTGCTGCTGTTGTTTGCCCTAAAAATGCTCTCTACCTGGCTATCACTCGGATCGGGCGCATCGGGGGGTATTTTTTCGCCTGCGCTGTTGTTGGGGGCAACCGGCGGCGCTGCATTTGGGCATCTGGCGGACGCTTTGCTGCCCGGCGCTAACGTATCAGCGGTCGCCTGTGCCATCGTCGGCATGGCGGCAGTGGTTGCCGGCAGCACCGGAGCGCTGCTCACCGGGATTATCATGGTCCTGGAGATGACGGCGGACTACAGTTTGGTGATTCCACTGCTGGCGGCCTGCTCCGTTGCCTCGGTGGTACGTCAGCGCTTTAGCCCCGAAAGCATCTACACACTCAAGTTGGCGCGGCGGGGTGAATGGCACCCGCAGAGTCTGATGTCGACACCCGCCCCTTCGCAGCGCCGGTCAGAGTAGACCGTGACGGCGGGTGGCAACAATCAGGGGTGGACCACCACCTTGCCGCTGACGGTTCCCTGTTCGATGCCTTCCAGCAGTTGCGGTACTTCTAGAAAAGGCGCTTCGCGAACGACGGGATTGAGGCTGCCCTGAGCCCATAGCCGGCACAAGGCGTGGTGAAACTGCAGACGCTGGTCAATAGTGTACGCACCCGCATAAACACCCATCACAGAGGCGTTGCGCAACACCAGGGCGTGCGTGTCCGCTTGGCCCCAGCGCCCGGCCGCAAAGCCTACCGCCAGCAGTCGCCCACCGTTGCCCAGATAATTCAGAGCCCCTTCAAAAGCCTCAGCCCCCACCGGATCGTAGATCACATCGGCGCCCGCGCCGCCGGTCATCTCCTTCACCGCTTCGCTCACATCACAAGAGGCGCGATCAATCACCTCGCGGGCGCCCAGCGACTGGCAAAATCGAGCCCGCTGTGGACCGGCGGCAATGGCGATGACGGTCGCACCCAGTGCTTTACCGAGTTGCACGGCGGCACAGCCAGATCCACCTGCCGCGCCGAGCACAACGAGCGTTTCGCCGCTGCGCAACTGGCCGCGCTCAACCAGGCCGATCCACGCCGTCTGATAGCCAATGTTAAAGGCGGCAGCGTGGGCGTCGGACATGCCTGCGGGTACCGGATAGAGCATGCTCTGATTGCTCAGACTCCTGGCCGCAAAGCTGCCGTGGCCCAAAAAGAAGGCGCTGACGCCCAACACCTTATCGCCGATGCTGAGGCTGACGTCATCGCCAACGGCAGCAACGGTGCCACACATTTCTTGCCCGGGCGTGAACGGAAGCGTGGGTTTGAAGTCGTAGGTTCCCCGACACATGAGCGCATCTGGCAGTCCCAAAGCCGCCGCTGACACCTCTAACACGACCTCCCCAACACCGGGCCTTGGCAACTCGATCTCTGTCAGCCGCAATGCATCGATCGGCGCGCCGTGCTCTACGACCTGCCAGGCACTGACCTCACCACTCATGAATCGACCGCCATTCCCCCAGCGCTGAGCACCATCACCGGCTGCTCGTTGGCGAACAGATACAACGTACCGTTGCGACGCGCATAGTCGTCAACGACGCCCAGAGTTTGCAGATAGCGACGTTCAAACGCCATCGCTTCCGGCGGACCCGCTGCCAAGGTCGTGGGCCCGGGTGTGATCACCAAACGACCTTCTGCCAGCGCGGCCGTGTCGAGCCGGGCTCTGAATTGATTGATGCCACCCGACCCGCCAACGTTGCCCTGATCATCAATGATCAAGGTCGCAGGTCTGGGTAACTGGGGAGGTGGTTCGCCTTGCAGGGACGTGACCTGCCATTCTCCCAGCAGATCAGCCAACTGAAGCCTGTCCTCGTTGGTCGCGCAGCCCGCCGCGATCATCAGCGTGCCCAGGCATGCCAGTCGACTCACCGTCGCCCACAGTCTGACCATCCTGCTCTCCTGTCTGAATATCTATCCATTCCATGGCAATACGTTACCGATGCCGGCTTCTGTTCGAGGATAGCACAGCCGGATGGCGCTCTGGTGCGAACGACACGGCAGTACGACGGCGGGCCGTTAGGAAAGCGTTTCGATCTCTTCGCCGAGCGCCTGTAAGAAGCGGGCACCGAGGGCACCATCAATCACCCTGTGATCACAGGACAAACTGGCACTGACCATCGTGGCCACGGCCGGTTCACCGTTTCTCACCACGACCCTGGGCTCTCCTTTGCCGAGTGCCAGGATCGCAGCCATAGGCGGATTGATGATCGCCGTGAACTGGGTAACGCCGAACATGCCCAGATTGGAAACCGTGAAGGAGCCGCCGCTGATGTCCTCTTTGGCCAGCGCGCCCCGGGACGCCTTGTCCGCCAACCGGGTAATCTGTGCCGATATCTCAACGGGAGTGAGCTGTTCGGCGCCACGTACGGTGGCAGGATACAAGCCTTCGTCGGTCGCAATCGCCACCGACACATTGGCGTGTTTGAACCGATGCACCTCGTCGCCAACCAGGTTCACATTGACATCAGGCACTTTCATCAACGCTTTGGCAACACACCAGACAATCAGGTCATTCACGGAAACCTTAGTGCTCTGCTCGTGGTTCAGCTGCTCGCGATGGGCCAGCAAACCGTCCAGCGGATAATCGACGGTCAGATAAAAATGCGGTATATGCTGCTTCGCTTGCGTGAGCCGCTTACCGATGGTCTTGCGCGTTGCCGACAGCGCCGAGATCTCCACGTCATCCTGTACGACCTCGTCAGCCCCCCCTGATGCGGCGGCGCGGACGTCGTCTTCTGTGATGCGCCCGCGGCGACCGGTTCCCTTGACCGTGTTCAGGTCTACCCCCAATTCTTGCGCGATTCGTCGCACGGAGGGGCTGGAGCGTTTGTTGGCATCTCCAGCGGATGCAGCGGAATGCGCTGTGGACTGTGTTGCGGCGCCTGGAGATTCCTCCGCCGCCTGTCCCTGCAGCTCGCCCCCACCAAAATCTGCGATGAACGCGTCAATCGCCGCATCGGCCACCTCGGCTCCGGCGATCACTCCCAACAGAGCGCCGACAGGATGGGCGTCACCCTCTTGAGCGACGATGCGGCGCAACACGCCATCGACCGGGGAATCCCAGACATTGACGATTTTGTCCGACTCCATCTCAAACACTTCGTCCCCTTTCGAAACAGGATCGCCTTCGGCTTTGTTCCAGGTGTTGATGGTGCCTTCCACCATCTCAATGCCCCACTTCGGCACCGCAATTGGGTAGATATCGCTCATGTTACAGACGTTTCCTATCAGCCCTCAGCCGAGGACCTGTTGAATAGTGCTTTTGATTTTGTCGATGCTCGGAATGTAGGCCGCTTCCAGCTCGGGCGAAAACGGCGTCGGGCTGTGCGGAGCACACACCTGCTTGACGGGCGCTTTTAGCGCGTGGAAGGCCTTATCCGCGGCCAGCGCAGCGATGTCAGCCGTCAGTCCGCAGCGTGGCGGAGATTCATCTACCACAACCAGCCGTCCCGTGGCCTCAACGCTTTCGAGAATGGCGCCCTCATCCAGTGGCGAACTGGTACGAGGATCAATCAGATCGCAGCTGATCCCCTGCTCCTCCAACGCATCAATCGCTGCCGCTGCCCGGCCAACCATCTGGCCAAAGGCGACCACCGTAATGTCATCTCCTTCGCGCACGAAGGACGCTTCACCGAAAGGAATGGTGTACATCTCATCCGGAACTTCGCAGGCCTCTTGGTACAGTGCCTTCGGCTCAAAAAAGAGTACCGGGTCATCGTCACGAATCGCCTCGAGCAAAAGGCCTTTTGCCTCGTAGGCATTGGAAGGAATCACCACTTTGAGACCGGGAAACGACGTCATCACCTGATACATGGACTGACTGTGCTGGCCCGCTGCGGAAAATCCACCTCCGGATGCAAACCGAATCACCGCTGGGCAGCGGCTCTTGCCGCCGAACATATAGCGAAATTTACCCATCTGATTGACGATCTGGTCCATACAGACACCGATGAAGTCAGCGAACATGATTTCCGCCACCGGCCGCATGCCAACCAGCGCTGCCCCCGCAGCGGCTCCGACAATCGCCGATTCGGAGATGGGTGTGTCGATACAGCGATTAGGTCCAAACGCTGTGTACAATCCACTGGTGACGCCGAATACGCCACCGACGCTGCCCACCTCGCCATCACTGCCGTTGCAGCCCGCCACGTCTTCGCCGATCACAAAGACGGAGTCGTCCTCGGCCATCGCCTGATGCAGCGCCTCGTTGATGGCATCGCGCATTGTTTTTTCCGACATGGTTGTGTGCTCCTCGCGCGACTCAGCTACGAGCCATAGTTGATGTAAACATCGTCAGTGACCTGTTCTGGCGTTGGTCGGGCGGCGGCCTTCGCCTCGCTGACAGCGGTTTCGATCAACGCCAGTACGTCGGTATCGATTGCATCCAATTCTGCCGGGTTGACGTCACCGCTTTTCGCCATGTCTTCGCGAAAGTTCTTGATGCAACAGGAGTGCTCACGCAGATGCTCCAGTTCGCCCTCGCCGCGATAGTGCTGCGGATCACCGACAAAATGCCCGTGAAAACGGCCCGCCTCCGCGAACACGCCCGCCGGACCACGCCCGGATCTGGCGTGCTCTATGGCTTTCCCAGCGGCCTCGTACACGGAGAAAAAGTCCGCGCCCTCGGCGACAAACACCGGAAAACCGAATCCCTCTGTTCTCGCTTTCAGATCGTCACAGCCTACCGCATAGCGGATGTTGGTATGTTCCGAGTAATAATTGTTTTCAATGACGAACACGGCGGGCACCTGCAGCACAACCGCCAGATTCATCGCTTCAAAACAGGTGCCCTGGTTCACGGAACCATCGCCGGAAAAGGACACCGCCACGCGACCGGTACCGCGAATTTTAGCGGCCAATGCGGCGCCCACAGAGATCGGCGGACCGCCGGCAACAATACCGTTGGCACCGAGAATGCCCTTGCCCATGTCGGCGACATGCATGGAACCGCCCTTACCCTTGCACAGACCTTCGGAGGAACCGAACAGCTCCTTCATCATACCGATGACATCGGCACCCTTGGCGATGCAGTGTCCGTGGCCACGGTGAGTGGAAATGATGGTATCTGCATCATCAAGATGTTCGCAGACACCGACCGCGTTGGCTTCCTGACCTGTGTAAAGGTGGGTGAAGCCGGCGATCTGACCGTTCATGATTTCCGCGTGCGCTCGTTCTTCGAACTCTCTGATGGTTTTCATCTGGCGGTAGGCACGCAGCAGCTGTTCCTTGGTTACGTTCACCTGGCATCTCCTGTAGTTTCTTGCGAAAGATCCGCAAGCGACTGATAGTTATCGTATTTCGCCGGACGGAAATGTCCGATCACAGGACCGCATCGACTATAGGTCAATTTGCGGCAAAAAACAATCCGTATAGCCTGTTTTTCTTGAGACTAAGCGACGCAGCAGCACCGCCACCAGGCTGACAACGACAGATTAGCATTCGCCGCCGGGACTCGCCTGATTCACGGGCACGCAGCGGAACAACAATGTCTGGACAGATTCCACTTTGGCCATCTAATCTGCTGGTAGGCAGGTCAGGCGCTGCCGTGGCGAACACATCGCCTCACAGCGCACCGCTATAACACTAACAATGAGACTCGAATCGTGCCCCCTTCGCTTCGTCTATTCGCATCACTGCTGGTGACCGTACCCGTCGGCATCAGGGCTGCACCCGCGCTAGAAGAAATCATTGTGACCGCAGAAAAACGCGCGGAATCGATTCAGGATGTCCCCATTTCAATCGCAGCGTTTTCAGAAGATGCCCTGGAAAGACTGGGGGTCTATGATCTTAAGCACCTGGCAGCAAAAGTGCCCAACCTGGTGATCAATGAGTTCACCGGCTCACCCACCACGGTGCGGCTCTTTATTCGAGGCATCGGTCAAGGCGATGTGCAGGTCACTCAGGACCCGTCAGTCGCCCTGTACATGGACGGAGTGTACATTGGATCCTCTGTGGGAACGGCCTTCGAAACGGCTGACATCGCCCGTATCGAGGTGCTGAGAGGTCCTCAAGGCACCTTGTACGGCCGCAATGCAACCGGGGGGGCGATCAATCTGATCACCTACCAGGCAGACCCGAGTGAATTCAGCGTTCGACAACTCTTGACCGCGGGCAATCTCGATATCTTTCGATCGAGATCCATTGTCAACGTGCCGCTCTCGGATGACACCGCAGTGAAATTCGGTTACTCCACTTCCCAGCGAGAGGGCTGGGTAGACAATCTCGGCAATGGCACCGACTGGGGCGAGGAAGACCGGACTAACTTCACGGGAGATTTTCACTGGGAGATCACCGCGCAACAGCAATTGGATTACAAATACGAGTATTCGCGCATTCGCGATACCGCCCGCCTTTCACAAGTACTGGAGTTCAACCCCGCTGCACCCGGTGCGAGCGCCATTCAGTTTACCAATCCAGCGGTCAATGCCAGTGGCCAGCCCGTGGAAGTGAGCATGTCCAGGCTGGAAGACGCCACCTCCTACGATCTTCAGGAACGGGGTGATGTAAAAATTCGCGCCCACACTCTGAGTTATGCCTGGGACATCAATGACCGATTGAGCCTTCGCTCCATCACGGGCTACCGTGATCTTGATGCCTTTTCACAGATGGCACAGACACCCACAACCTCCCTGTTCGGCCTCTACTCTGTCACCAACGGCCTCCCGGAAACCGACTTCAATCAGTTCTCACAGGAACTGCAACTTCTCGGAGACGCGAATCAATGGACCTGGGTCGCTGGCCTGTACTACTACGAAGATGAATCGGAGGAGAGCAATCTGGGCGACGCCAATGGTTCAGAGGCCATCCCACCCGGGGAACTGGTGGACTTCACCAGCACCGAAAACACTTCCATCGCCGCCTTCGGGCAGGCGACCTGGACGCCCTCGACGCTGGACAATCGCTGGCACTTTACCCTCGGCGCACGATACTCGGACGACAATCGCAAGGCGTTTCGCGACAACAATCGCGTCTCCTTCGGGTTCGCGGGCGCGCCCACCAATACACCGGCGTTCACCGAAAACTACAACAAGGATTTTGACAAATTCAATCCCTCTGCAGTGATCGAGTACGACGTCAGCGACTTCATCAGCGTCTACGCTAAATACATCACGGCCTACAAGTCGGGCGGCACCAGCCAGCGCTCCACCAGCTCACAGAATTTTCAGGCGGGGTTTGACGAAGAAGACGTCACTTCCTACGAGCTTGGCTACAAAGGCGACGCCATGGAGGGCCGTTTACGCCTGAATGCTGCGCTGTTTTACATGGAGTTTGACGGCTATCAGCAGAGTGTCCAGACCGGGACCAGCCCCGGAGAGCGCGATTTCGTCAATATCGACACTGCCGACATTACCGGCGTTGAACTGGACCTTTCGCTCGCACTGACCGAAGAACTCACCGGCAGCTTCAACTACGGATACCTTGATACCAGTTTCGGCCCGTCGACGATTTCCTACCTGCGCATCGACCAGAATTCACCCAGTGGTCTGGTGGTGGTCACCGAAGGCCTGACAGACGATCTTGCGCTGGCTCCCGAACACAGCGCAACGGGCACGCTTGATTATCTGCACGGGCTCGACTTCGCGACCCTCAGCGCAAGCGTTTCGGTCCAGTGGCAGGACCAATCGCTGAGCGGAATCCAGGAACCCGTCGGGGTACTGGATTCACGCACGCTGCTCAGCGCCACGCTCGGGCTGTCGGAGATCGCCCTGGGCGACTCCTACGGCACACTGCGTGTGATGCTGTGGGGTAACAATCTACTCGATCAGGATTATTACATCGGCAATATTCGACAGGGAGCGTTCGACTCTCTGGGGCTGATAGGCCTTGCAACCTTTGGCGATCCGCGGACCTACGGCCTCACAATAGAGTACGATTACCGCTAGCCGTTGATGGGCCAGCGGCCGTCTTGCGTGTAAAAGGCAAACCGCTGAGCAATGAGTTCGCGAGTCAGCCCATACTCCGACAGGTCGTATTCGTGCTTGCCGTGTTTTCCCTGCGGATTGTGATCGATATGCGATTGCAATGCGGACCGGGTGGAGACGCCCAAATCGAGTCCAAAGGCCTGGTAAATGTGCGCGATTTCACCCATCGGATCGCGCACAAATCGGTCGTGTGACACATCGACAAACAACTCATCGGGCAGCTTTTCGCGAGCGGACAAACCCCTTTCAAGAGACAGCGCATACCAGTCCATCACCGCACGTCCAATGTCACCACTGTCAAGGTGGCTGTGGTCACCGGCGTACATGCTCAGGATCGCTTTATTCATACTGTTGATCGAGGGTACGACTTTTTGCGGATCTCGATGGCACCAGATAAATCGCGCGTCTGGGAAAACCTTCAGGATGGCATCGATACCCCACATGTGCGCTGGCGCCTTCAGCATCCACTGCTGGCCAGGATTACGCCAGTTGAGCATTTGCATTTGACGTTTTTGATACGCGTACATGGGCACTAGATCTCGAGCCATTAGCCAGCTTCGATAGGGCTCCAACATGATCTCAAAGCCCAACTGAACGCCGTCAAACGCAAAAGCGTGCAATAACACGCACTCCTCCGGCGTATCCGCGTCGATGTAGTGAATCTTGGCGAACTCTGAATTGCGCGTTTCTTCCAGGGCTTTAACAAGGAAAGGATAGCGGGGATCCTCCTCGCCGGGCTTGCTGTCGGGCCATGGATCCGGAAACTGCACCTCCCACTGCAATAACCCCCGATTCTCAGGAGCCGCCACCAATAGGTTGAGCAAGGCCGAGGTGCCTGACCGCGGCAACCCGGTGACGAAAATGGGCGCGTTAATGGCCTGCTCTGCAATGTCCGGAATGGTTCGAAACGCGTCTTCGCACTTGAGTCGGGTGGCAAGCTGCATGACCACCCTGTCCCGGCAACGCTTGCGTCCATCGGGATCGCGCAGATGCTGTTCATACGTTGCCAGCAGCGTCTCCAGGCCCTCGCGAAACGGAGGCTCGCCAAAATCTTCGAAGCCTGTCTGGCTCACCGCTTCTGCAATCAGGGAATCGGCATCAAACAGCTCGCTCATGACAGTTCCGACAGCTTGGCGACGCGGGTTTTCAACAGCGGATGGTGCACTGCACCGATCCAGCGCCAGCACATTGTGCCCTTGCGATGGCCAGCGGTTTCGATCCAGTTGGGGACACCTGGATCGGTGTGGGACACCACGACCCGAACACTACCGTCCGGTTCATAGTGGGCCGTATGTTTGTTCACATGAATAGTGTGATGGCGATAGTCCAGCGACTCCATCCACCAGTTATCCAGTTGGAAGTTCCAGGTCTGGCACTCCGGTATATCGGGCGCCTCGATAATAAACACCTCATCTTCCGCAAGCTCCCAGGCGCTGTGAAAGTAAAAGATGTTGGGGTCTCCGCCGATCGACTGGCAATAGTCTTGGTCTGCGGGCGGCAGTTCGTTTAGCGTGGGCATGAAGCTCTCTGCCCAATCCTCAAACATCTGTGCCGAACCGTGCACGAACATCACGGCCCCCTGCAGTCCACGGACCAGTTTTTCGGCGGTCAACGGCTCAGGCCGCTCGTCCTTCGCACCGATCCGCTCGATCGTCATTTCCGCACGTTTCTCGTTGACCCTATCCTGAAAGGTCTGTCTCACGGTGATGGAATTCGTGTCCTCTCGAAGCGGCAGCCAATTACCGCGCTGTTCATTTTTACTGAGAATGATCTCGATCTCGCCGTTTGGACCGATGTCCATATCTCTGTGATCAATGTGCCCGGTGACCTGCATGGTTCCGTCCACCGCGTAGCGATTAATGATCGAGCTGATACCCAGATAGTTCACCGTTCCGCGAGTCCCGGTGATGCGATAGTCAAACTTGGGATTAATGGGTGCACTCTCGTAGCGATTATCCGGATTGTCTGCGCCGAGCTTGATCGTCTCGTGTGCGCCGCAGCGTAGCTGTGGGAACATCGGATCGCGGAACTCAAGAAAGCTCTCCAGCCCGCCCCGCAATAGTCTGGCCAGATAGCGATAGCCTTCAGCCTGGTTGAAAGAATCCTTCGGCGCCTGCTCGCTGCGTATGATTTTTCCAGCGTCTTTCAGGGCATCACAGAACTCGTCCCAAGCCCTACCGTCCAGTACCTTTTGTTCCGCGTCGGACATAGTGCACCTCATCTTTTGGTCGCATCTCAAAGAGGCACAAGTGTCATCAAAGGCGCTGAGCGAATCAAGGTTGCGCAACGCTCAGGCGTTCGCAGCCGGGCATACCTCTACTGGGGTCTACCCCATTGAACCGGACTCAGGGCGTCCTCTGGGGTGGGACGCTGAAAACCACGGGTCCGCTCTCCTCCCAACCGTAGCGGACGGCAATCGCCTCTACCTCAACACCGCCAGGCAAACTGAGGGGCGCAACGTACACGCGCCATGGGCCAGCGTCCACGCGATAGCCAATGGAAGCACCAGCCACACCTTGCATGTGCAGGGCGCCGCCTTGAAGATACAGTTTCGGCTTTGAGGTCACGGGAGCACGCCCCTCTGGCCAGAACTCAGCGATCATGTCCTGTTCGGCCGTTGATGCTGTATCGCCGGTGTCCTCAAGCCATGTATTCAGGGCCTGAGCGAGCCGCTCTTGTACGGAGGCCAGTGTCGGATCGCCGGCAAG
Organism: Pseudomonadota bacterium; assembly: GCA_039190425.1. Taxonomy (GTDB): domain Bacteria; phylum Pseudomonadota; class Gammaproteobacteria; order Pseudomonadales; family Halieaceae; genus Marimicrobium. The sequence continues at coordinate 29,313 of JBCCYE010000017.1, forward strand.
ATTTCTGAGCTCAAAGGGGTCTTTTACCGTGTCGTACAACCGATAGTCCCCCGGAGACTCGAACCACAGTCGCTGCTCGTTGTTGAGACGCCCCTCTGCATGCATACGCCTCAGTTCGCGTACCGACGCAAGATTGTCGCGAAACCCAAGCGGATGTCCGCCTGGCAATTCCGGGTACCAGCTACGAATCAGCTTGTAGCGAGTGTCGCGCACAGCCCGCTGCCGGTCCGGCACTTCGTCGATCCGATCCCTGGCCGCATACACATAGGAGCGCGGGGCCCCTGTGACAAAATCACGACCCTGTATGTAATCGGGTACGGGCACTCCGGCCATCCCCAGCAGAGTTGGCGCGATATCGACAAAGCTCACCAGACGTGCGTCGACGCTCCCTGCCGGCAGATTTTCAGGCCGCCACTGCTCCGGCCAGCGCACCAGCAACGGAACGTGTATACCAGAGTCGTATAGCTCCCGCTTGCCGCGTGGCAAGCCATCGCCGTGGTCGGTCGTCCACACCACGATGGTAGATTCCAACAGGTCGTCCGCGTCAAGTTCGCTGAGGATCTGACCGACCTGCCAGTCCATCATGGTAATATTGTTGTAGTGACGGGCGATATCTTGGCGCACCGTTGGTGTATCAGCCAGATACGGAGGAACAAACACGTCCGCCGGGGTAATGAGGTCAACGTCAGGTACCGACCAGGTTTGGGCGACACGCAGCAGTTGCATCAGAAAATGCGTAGGGCTATTGGGCCAGTGGCCCAATGGCGCAAACAGACCACTCTCGTGCGTCACGTTGAAATTCATCACACCAAAGAACGCCTGGTCGGACTGCCTATTGCGCCAGTGACCCGCAAACCCCTGCTCATCCCATATCGTTGATGGGCCGCTTCCAGCAAAGGGGCCGCTGAACTGGTAATCCAGCTTCTGATCGGTCCAGGTGTAGTATCCCGCGCGGCGCAGCAGTTCGGGGTACGCTTTTACCTCCGGCGGCGGTACCGATTTATACGCGCCTGCGGGAGCACTGGCAGTACGCATATGCTGAGCACCGAAGGCTATTGCGTGCATGCCGGTAATGTGAGCCGCCCGACTGGGTGCACAAACCCCAGACGTGGTGAACGCAGCGGAGTAATACACGCTTTGTGCAGCGAGTTTATCGAGGTTGGGGGTGATCGCTACGGGGTCACCGAGGGCGTGAACGCGCGTACTCATGTCCTCCGCCATCAGCACAAGAATGTTTGGCCGGTCCAAGGCCACAGCGCTGTTAAGCGATAACAGCAGCACAACACACCAACGCGCGCTGGCGTGCACGCGACTCACCTCAGTCGCATCCCACAGAGACTAACGAGTTCTCAAGGGGCTCGCCCATTTACCCGCCACTCGCGCAGCCACGGTTGCAATGCCGCATCAAACGGCCCCCGCCGCCAGCTGATTGGCCGCGTAATCGCAGGCTCGTGCGGTGAACGCCATGTAAGTGAGGGAAGGATTAACGCAGGACGCAGACGTCATAAAGGAACCATCGGTGACAAACAGGTTGTTCACTTCGTGGGCCTGGTTCCAACCGTTTAGGACGGACTGCGCGGGGTCGGCACCCATGCGGGCGGTACCCATTTCGTGTATACCCTCGCCGGGCAGCGACATCTCACCCGAATCTCCCATAATGAACACTGCGCCGGCAGCCTTAAGGATGCGATCAGCCTGCCTTGACGCGTCCCTGCGGGCATTAACCTCGTTGTCACTCCATTTCATATCGAAGGCTACCTGTGGCAGGCCGAAGCGGTCGCGCTGCTTGCTCAGATACATCCGGTTGGACTCCCTGGGCAGACACTCGGTGAAGCCCGCCAGCGCGAACAGCCAGGGGCCGGGCTTGCGCAGAGCGTCTTTTAGATCAGCGCCAAAGCCTTTGACGTTGTAGCCCGTTTGCCAATCCATGCGCAAAACGGCTGTCTGGTAGCCATAGCCGCGCAGGAAATCCGCGTCCTCGTCCTGCCCGTTAAGATTGCGGAACCTCGGGATGTACAATCCGGTTGGACGATTGCCAAAGTAGTAACTGTCCATGTTATCAAGAAACAGACCCATACCACTCAAACCCAGTGTATGGTCCATCAGATAGTGGCCCAGCACGCCACTGCCATTGGCCAGACCGTTGGGAAAGGCCTCACTGACAGACTGCATGAGAATCTGTGTGCTGGCGATGGTGCCAGCGCATAAAAAGAACAACTTCGCCGTGTAGGCCTGCTTGTCTCCACTGCGTGTATCAACAACGTGTACGCGGGTGACTTTTCCCGTTTCGGGATCGTGTTCCAGTCGCTCTACCAGTGCATCGGATTTCAAAGTCAGATTGCCGGTTGCTTGCGCAGCCGGCAGCGTCGAACTCTGCGAGCTGAAATAGCTGCCAGTAGAGCAACCGCGATGGCAGGGTCCGCAGTAGTGGCAGGCACTCCTGCCCGGCAAATCTTCCGTCAGAATGGCCACTCGAGCGTTGGTCAGCGTGATGTCCGGAGCCTTTTTCCGGAGTCTGCTGTGCACCGTTTTTTCCAGTTCAAACCACGGCATGGGCTTTTGGAACTCGCTGTCCGGCAATTGGGCAAGGCCCTCTGCCTTACCGCTCACGCCAATGAACTTTTCCACATGGCTGTACCAAGGCGCAATGTCCTTGTAACCCACCGGCCATGGAATACCGTGGCCATCCTGCGCATTGGCATTGAAATCCTGCTCACTCCAGCGGTAGGTCTGTCGCCCCCAGAGTAAAGAGCGGCCACCCACCGTATTGCCACGAATCCACATGAAGGGGTTCTTATCATCTACGACATAGGGGTTGTCTTTTTCATTAAGCCAGTACTGCCGGGTCGCCTCGCTGAAGGCGTACACTCGATTGGCCATCGGGTACTCCGATTCATAGAAGCTGCGGTCTTTCTTACCCTGATAGGGCAGTTTCCAGTCCGGCGCGTGTTCACCCAGATAACCACTACCGGCCTGCAGAGGCTTGCCGCGTTCCAGAACCAGCACCTTCAGACCGCGCTCGGTGAGCTCTTTTGCAGCGAAGCCACCCGTTATGCCGGACCCGACAACGATCGCATCAAAGTCTGTCGTAGTATTCGTCCCCATGGGTTCAGGCTCCTAGAAAATCGACCCTGACCAGGTGCTGTCATCCGGCGATAATGGGTAGTCGCCGTCGAATCGCATCGGCATGGGATTGTAACGCAGTACCTGAGTGCCCCCGATTTTTGAGGTGAAGAATCCCCAGATGGTGAGTTCCTTGATCTGGCAGATGAAGGGCGCATCGCTGATAAACTGACGCTGAACGTTGCCGAATTCGTACCAGGACGAGTCGGACGCATCACGCTCCAGAGCTTCCATGATCGACCGCTGCTGGTCTTGTGGCAGTTCATCGAACGGTGCTCCGTACTCGGCGGGTATGCGCGTTTCCATATCCGCCAGACCAGCGCTGAAAATGCTCCGTTCCTGGTCATTGAACCAGTCCGCCGCCATCAGCTCGATAAACCGCGGCACCCCTGCGTCCACCGCGCCGGGTGTGTCCGTTCTGGGAATCACCACCTCCGCCATGGCAGCGATCACCTTGCGTTGCACCGGTGATAGGAAATTGACCTCTCCGGCAACGTAGTCCGGCGCCATCGCCAGATAGGTGGTCTGATCCCGGCTCAGGGTAAAACCCAGCTGGCTAGCGCTCATGCCTGAAATCAGAATAGCGGCGCACTGCAAAAAATCGCGTCGGTCCATAAACCAGTTTAGCCTCTCAGTTTTCTAATCACTGTGGGGGTAAGCAGTATCACCAGCGCAACACTCATCACCGTCGCCAAACGGTACTCCCAAACACTGAAATAATAGCCGGCCGCTTTAAAGGCCATGTATCCAAAATAAACCGGCTCAAAACCCGTAGCATGATACAGTTCATAAAAACCTACGGCTGTAGCGGGTAGTAAATAGTACAGATAGATGGCGGCAGACAGCGCCAGCAAGCACCGCTTGAAGGGAAATCTTGCCTGCTTAGCTAGGTTAGCCATGAGCATGATGCTCTGTGCCCCTCATTCCGGTGCGGCCTCAATGCTAAGGGCTCGGTTGGGGCAATACCGCACCGCGGCTTCGGCCTTCTCGCGAAGCGCCTCATCGGGTACCTCGATCAAAACAATGACCGTGGGATACAGGTCCGTCTCGTAGTCGACGCGAAACAGCTCGGGGGCTTCTTCCGCGCACTCGCCGTGACCCTGACACAGCTGCAAATCCGCCTTGATGCAAAAAGGAGTGGTTGGCGTCATCGCTTGCTGTATCTCACCAAACAGGGGTCACTGGGCCTCAAGATGAGGGACGGCATGATGTCCTGATAGCTGTCTGGCGCATCGACCAGTTCAAACCGATAACGCTGCAACAGGGCACAGAAAATAGCCTTCACCTGCAGAATAGCAAAGGCATTGCCGACGCATTTTCGATGACCTCCGCCAAAGGGTATGAAGGCAAACACGTGATCGGGTTCTGGCCTATCCGGATCAAACCGCATCGGGTCGGCAAACCATTCGGGCAGGCGGTGAGCAACGTAGGGGCAGACCATGACGTTGCTGCCAGCAGCCAGCAGGAAATCACCGTACTGAAAATCCTGCATCACTCGTCGTGTGAGCGTTACGAGCGGCGGGTGCAGTCGCAACGTCTCCATGATAAAACCCTGCAGCAGCGGTATCTCTTTGAGTGCGTTTCGACTCAGCTCCGCGTTGTTGCGATACAGTGCATCGATTTCGTGAGCGATCCGTGCCGCATGATGTGGATGACGCGCCAGTTCTACGGCTGCCCAAGACGACGTATTACCGCTGGTGTGGTGACCGGCGAACATGAACCAAATGACCATGCCGGTAATTTCATCATCGGTAAGCGGTCGCCCATCCTCATAGCGCGCATCCATGTAGACCTGCAACATATCTTCATAGTGGACACCTTCGGCACGGCGCTGCTCGACACGGGCGCTGATCAGCTCAGCCAGTCGTGCCCGAGCGTCGTCCCGCATTGCTGCAACACTGCCCAAGGCGTCCGGATCTCGCAGGGCAGCCGGGCTCACCGAATGCTCCAGCTGCTGGTAAAGCTCAGAGAATTCTTCGGTGAGTTGGCCTCGGATGTCCTCGCCCATCAGACAGTGTGTTGAGGTCTTCAACGTCAGCTGTGTGAACGCCTGGTAAACGTCGAGTTCACCCTGCTCGCCCCATTCGGCAAGCCAGTCTTGTACTTCACGAGCAATAACCTGCGCATAGCTGCGCATCCTGTCTTGACGCAGTCCACGCGACTGAATCTTCAACTGCTGACGTTCCAGTTCCGGGGGTGCGCCGTACTGTATGCCTTCACCGAACACGGGAACCATCATTTGATAGGCCTCTGCAGCGTTGAGCTGTGTATCAGGAGCTCGAAACACCGCTTCATGGGCTGCCGGAGAGACAAGCAGTGTATTGGTCTGCCCATTCAGGTCGAACTGGCTCACCTCACCGTGCTCCGCGAACGCGCGCTGCAGGAACAGTGCAGGGTTGGCACAGAATTCTTCGAAATGCCCCCCTGGGTCTTGCGCACCACTGACTGTGGGTACAGGCGTCACCGAGAACCCGCTCCTTCAGCCAAGCGCACTGGCGGCATCACGATAGGCCTCTGACCGGCACCAGCGCACCGTGTACCGCCCTTGCAGACCTCGAGCCGAGAAAGCACACAACGTTCGCGAGGTCGCCCGGCGCCACCCAGGTGGTAGGGTCGGCATCGGGCATGGCCTGGCGATTAACCGGCGTATCGATCACCGTCGGCAGTACGGCATTGACATTGATATCGCGCTCACGCAGTTCCGCGGCAAGGCTCTCTGTCAAGCGCATGACCACACTTTTGGACGCGCCGTAGGCAGACATATCGGCTTGTCCCTCTCTTGCACCAAAGGCTCCAACATTGACGATGCTGCCACCGCCCGCTTTGAGCAACCGCGGCACAGCGGCTTTCACCGTGTTGCGTAGGGTCGTGACATTAAGTGCAAACATGCGATCCCACTCGTCGTCGTCCCTGTCGTAGGACGCGGTACCCATCGCAAAGCCTCCGGCGATGTTAAACACGCCGTCGAACGCATCCAGACGGTCGAGCAACGACTGGGTGGCAGCCAGATCGGTCAAATCAACTTCGTGGCAGTTGGCACCCGGGTCTGAAAACGTCAAATCCAGTCGGTGCGTACGGGCGCCATAGGACTCGGTGGCCGCGCAGACAGCGCGGCCAAGGGTGCCATTGGCACCGGTGACAACGATGGTTCGATCTTCAAGCATGAATCGGCTCTCCAAAAACAGTTTCAGCCATGTTTGCAGTTCTTTGCAATGTGAGTTTTCCTACGCCAGCACAAGCGGCAGGTGACGATAGCCGCGTACGGTAGAGGTATGCACTCTTTCCGCGCCGGCCTCATCCACGCACCAGCCGGGAAACCGGTTCATCAACTCCTCCAGGGCGACCCGCGCTTCCAGTCGCGTCAGATTGGCTCCGAGACAGAAATGAACTCCGCGACCGAAAGACACATGGCGGGCATTACGCGTTACATCAAACCGATCCGGCTCCGCGTACTCTCGCTCGTCGCGGCCGGCGGCTCCGGTTAGCAACAGCACCTTGGACCCGGCTTTGAGCGTGGTTCCGTGTACCTTGACGTCGCGGGTGGTGACCCGTGCCTGGACGGGCGACGGTGGTTCGATCCTGAGCAGTTCTTCAATCGCACCGGGAAGCAGTGTGTAATCCTCTCGAAGGGCCTGAAACTGTTCGGGATAACGTGGCAGATACACGCCAGCCCATCCCATCAGACGTGAGACAGTCTCGGTACCAGCGCCGGACAGCAAGCCGATAAAATCAAGCAGTTCCTGGCGATCCAGCGGCCGGGCTGTACCGTCCTCTTCAATCTCCGACGCGATGATAGCGCTGATCATGTCATCCTTGGGCTCGCGACGGCGCTGCTCCGCCAGGTCACTGAAGTAACGGTGAATATTGATGCGTTTCTGCCTGACCTCTTCGCCTCCCTCGCCTGTGACCGTCTTAGCGCCCTGAAAGGCCTCTTCTCCCTCCTCCAGGGTTAGCTGTTCCTCGCCCCACTGACGAACGATGTGCAGGTCCTCTCTGGGCACTCCCGCGAGCTCGCCGATGACCATGGACGCGAACGGCGCCGCGTAGTCCTGCACCATATCCAGGGTGTCACCGGATTCAAACGGTGCTAACAGCTCTGCGGCAATGTTGCGCAGGCGCGCCTCGATGCGGGCGATGTGCCGCGGCGAAAAACCTCGACTTACCAAGCGCCGCAGCCGATCGTGCTGCGGCGGATCCATGAAAATCATCATCTGCGGCAGTATATCGGTTGGTACATCCAACAATTCGAGCACCGTGCCGCGCGCCGAGCTATAGGTCTGCCAGTCTTTGGAGGCAGCGTCGACATCGGCATAGCGACTCAGCGCGAAGAAATCGTGCCTAGCGTTGTAATACACGGGCGCCTCATCGCGCAGACGCTTGAAGTAGGGATACGGATCCTCGTCGATTTCGAAGGAGTATGGGTCGTAATACAAATCGACATCAGCGGTCGCACGTTTCGAATCACGCATATCGGTTGCTCCCTCGAGGTTTCAAGCGCTACCCTCTCCCACCGAGCCCGCGGGCACCGGTGCGCTGCGTCTGTCCGACCACCAGATGATCGCAAAGATCGGTAACAGCACCAGTGGCACCACAGCGATCGCCTGAAAGGATTCGACTGAGGCGTAGCGAATGGCCTCCGCCATGGCTTCGGAAGACATCGCGGCAAATCGGTCAGAGCCACCCACTGCCTCGGCCTTTGCCTCATCAAATATGGCACCCATCATCGGCAACACAAATTGAATGGACATACCCCCCGCAAATCCCATCAACCCCAGTGCCACCGCACCGCCGCGCGGAAAACGCTCTGCGACGATGCCCAACATGGTCGGCCACATGTAACAGACTCCGATGCCCCATACCGTCGCCGCGGCAAAGGCCATGATGGGGGAATGGGCGAGACTCAGCATGTACAGCCCGACAGCCGCCGCGACGCAGCTCGCACACATAAGACCGACCGAAGAGATGCGCTCAACAATCGGGCCGGCGAAGTGGCGCATGACAAACATCAGCGCACTGACGTAGACCAGCACGAGAATGCCGGGCATACCAACGGTATTGCTCAACGAGATGTCAACCCAGGCTCCCGGCGCCAGCTCGGAAGCCGCGGTAAAAAACATGCAGACCCAGAACACCCAGAACAGAGGTCGCCGAAACAGCTCCGCCAGCATGTCGGTATAGCTGACGCCGCTGGCAACGCGTTCCGTCACAGGAAAGGCCGCAGTAGCAACCATCCAGGCAAGCAGCACGGCAGGCAGGAGCAACACCAACATGTTGAGCTCCCATGGCAACCCCGCAATATCGATCAGCACCCCCAACAGACCGCCGATCACGATGCCGGCCGGCCACCAGGCGTGCAGTATATTGAGTCGATGCGTTTTCTCTTCGGGGTACAGCGCAGCGATCATCGGATTGGCGGCCGCTTCCACCGCACCCCAGCCCAATCCGGTGAGCAACAGGCTGCCCAACACCAGGGCCTCAACGGTTGAGCCCACCGGCAGCTGCGTTGCCGCAAGCAAGCCCAGCGAACCGAGCACGTAGCCCACTGCAGACAGCAGCAGCATGCGCTTCATGCCAATCCAGTCCACCAGCGCGCTGCCAAACAGCAGGGTCAACGCAAAGCCGGTAAAGGTGATGCCGATCGCCTGCCCCACCATGGCCGCAGAATTAGCAGGATCGATCGGCTCGTAGATGTTGTTCTGCAACTCTGGGGCGATGTTAGCGCGAACCGCGAAGCCCAGGCCGATCATGAAGATGGACAGATTGCCGACGTAGTACAGTCGTCTGCGGTCGACGTCGCTGGCGTTCATTAGCATCTACTCCACGTATTGTTATAGCTTTTGAGCCGAGTCCCGTTCGCCCAGTTCCACTCGCGTCGTTTGCGTTCGGACCGATGTACAGCGGCCCGATTTAATCGATGCCCAGTATACGCCGATTTGCGGCTTCGTCCGTACCGACCCCGGCGAAGTCATCAAAGGCTTTATCGGTGGCACGAATCATGTGATGCTGGATGAACTCCACGCCCTCACGGGCGCCGTCCTCTGGGTGTTTTAGACAGCACTCCCACTCCAGGACAGCCCAACCTTCGTAGCCGTATTTTGCCAATTGACTGAAAATACCGTTGAAATCAATCTGCCCGTCACCCAGCGAACGAAAACGTCCGGCCCGATCCACCCAGGCCTGATATCCGCCGTAGACACCCTGGCGCCCATCTGGATTGAACTCGGCATCCTTGACATGAAACATCTTGATGCGATCGTGGTAAAAGTCGATGAATTGCAGGTAGTCCAGCTGTTGCAACAGTAGATGGCTCGGGTCGTATAGTATGTTGCAGCGCGAATGCTCTCCGCACGCTTGCAAGAACCGCTCAAAGGTCACGCCATCGTGCAGGTCTTCGCCGGGGTGAATCTCGTAGCACAGATCGACGCCGGCCTCGTCATAGGCATTCAAAATCGGCAGCCAACGCGCGGCCAGTTCCTTGAACCCGGTCTCGACCAAACCCTGTGGGCGCTGGGGCCACGGATAAACCGTTGGCCACAGCAATGCCCCTGAAAACGTCGCGTGGGCAGCCAACCCCAGATTCCGGCTCGCGTGCGCGGCCAGGCGCAGTTGCTCCTCCGCCCAGGCCCGACGCGCCCGTGGTTTGCCGCGCACATGCTCCGGAGCAAAACCGTCGAACAGCGTGTCATAAGCTGGGTGCACCGCAATCAGCTGGCCCTGCAAATGCGTGGATAACTCTGTGATTTCAATTCCATTGTCCGCGCAGATACCTTTCAGCTCATCACAGTAATCCACGCTGTTGGCCGCGGCTTCGAGATCAATCAAACCCGCTTCCCAGGTAGGCACCTGAACACCCCGGTAGCCGAGCTCTCCAGCCCAGCGCGTAATGTTCTCAAGGCTGTCGAAAGGCGCCTGCGCTGCAGTGAACTGGGCGAGAAATATCGCCGGGCCTTTTACATCCCCCATGCTGCCAACCTCCTGTTTCGGTTCAGAGTTGCTCGAAGCGATGCCACTTGACCTCCGAGGCGCTCGACGCCACCGCCAGTTCGATAAACGTCATACCGCGGACCGCTTCCTGGATGCCCGGAAGATCTGTACTGCGCGCATCAATCACCGTGCCGGTTTCCAGGGCGCGAATTTGACCGACGAAGGCCTGATACACATTGGCGAAGGCCTCGATGTAGCCCTCTGGATGACCCATGGGCGTGCGGGTATTGGCCCGCGCCAACGCACCCAGGTAATCTGCACCGGCACGCAACACCTCACGCGGTCGATCCGCCCACTTGAGTACCAGAGAATTAGGCTCTTGCTGCGCCCATTCCAACCCACCCCGTTCGCCGTATACACAAATGCGCAGCGCATTTTCTTCTCCTGCGCTGATTTGACTGGCCTGAAGGACACCGCGGGCATGGTTGTCAAAGCGCAGCAGAATTGAACCGTCATCGTCCAACTCGCGACCCTCAACGAAAGACGTCAAGTCGGCGCACAATGCCGTGATCCTGCAGCCGCTGACGTACTCGGCCAAATTCGCAGCGTGAACACCGATATCACCCATGCAACTGCTGGGTCCGGCCTGACTTGGATCGAGACGCCAGGCGGCCTGCTTGTTGTCGGCCTCTTCCTGCCGATCCGACAACCAGCCCTGGGTATACTCGACGTTGATTTTGCGGAGCCTGCCCAAGTCTCCAGAGGTCACGCGCCGGCGCGCTTCTTTCACCAGGGGATAACCCGTGTAGGTGTGGGTTAGCCCGTACAACCGCTCCGTGCGTTGCACCAGCTCGCGCAGGCGCAGGGCCTCGGCAAGATTCAAGGTGGCGGGCTTGTCCGACAGTACGTGAAAGCCTGCCTCCAGCGCTGCCTCAGCGACGGGATAGTGGGTTGCGTTCGGTGTCACGATGACCACGAACTGCATTCGCTCCGCGGCGGACAACGCCGCCTCTGTGCGCATCATCGAGCCGTAGTCCGGGTAACAGCGCTCTGCGTTCAAGCCGAGCGCCAGGCCGGAGCGCAGGGAGCGCTCGGCATCCGCGCTGAAGGCACCGCAGACCAGTTCAACGTCGCCGTCCAGAGCCGCGGCCATGCGATGTACGGCACCGATAAAAGCACCCTCACCGCCTCCTACCATACCCATTCTGACCCGTTGCATGCACGCTCCTCAGACCGTTGGGCGATCCGGACACCATCCCGGTCACCTGTGTCGCTTCACACCGCGCCTCGTCAATCTGTGAGGATCATCTCGGCTAAAGAGCGGGCTGTCTTGAATAGATTCCTCTGGCGTTAGAATAAAATCGGCGCTCGCGACAAGATACGACAAGACTCAAACGAACGCTAGGAGGACCACTGGGCCAATGTCCCGATCAGGTCGCAGACCCGACTCGCGTAGCCCCATTCGTTGTCGTACCAGTTCAGAGCCCTAACGCAATGCCCATTGCCGGTGACGGCGGTAAAACCCGAGTCGTAGATGGAAGAGTGGGAATTGCCGATGATATCGCTGGACACAATAGGCCGCTCGCTGAACTCGAGAATACCTGACAAGGCACCCTGCGATGCCGATTTCACCGCCGCGTGCACGTCCGTATGGGATACGGATTTCTGCAGGCGTACAAACAGGTCTACGGCCGAACCATCCGGGACTGGCACTCGCGCGGCAAGGCCATGCAATCGGCCGCGCAGTTCCGGTAAGACTTCACCCACGGCCTTGGCCGCGCCCGTGGACGTGGGAATGATGTTCTCCGCCGCCGCGCGACTGCGACGCCAATCTGAATGCGGGACGTCTGCTAACCGCTGATCGTTGGTATAGGCGTGCACCGTATTGATAACGCCCTCCGCGATACCAAACGCATCGTTCAACACCTTTGCCATAGGCGCCAGACAGTTTGTCGTGCAGCTGGCATTGGAAATAATGCGGTGCTCAGGCTTCAGCGTGTCGTCATTGACCCCCAGGACCACCGTGCTATCGATAGCGTCCTTGGCTGGGACGGTCAGAATGACCCGCTGTGCACCCGCATCGAGGTGCTGCTGCAGCTGCTCTCGGGCTCGGAAAACACCGGTTGACTCCACCACCACGTCGATACCCAAATCGCCCCAGGGCAAGTCTGAGGGCACTTTTTCACTGAGCATCTGAACTCGATTACTCGCGGTCACCAAGGTATTGCCCTCGAGCTGCAGTTCGCCGGCGAACGGACCCATCACCGTATCGTACTTCAGCAGGTACCTCAGCGCCTCGTCATCGAACAGATCGTTGATCGCCACGATTGAGACGTCTGCTTTGGCATCGAGAATTCGAAACACGGAACGTCCAATCCGTCCAAACCCATTGATTGCTACCCTCACTGCACCACCTCCTTGTGACCCACTGCAGCGTACAGCTCTACCACGTCAAGAATACGCGCCGCGTGCCCCAGAGTTTCATACCAGCCCAGTGTCTTGACGATACTGTCGCCGGCCTTGATGGTGCCGCAACGGTCGTACAGCAAAGAGCAGGTACGCCCAATCACGTCAGACGACACGATCGGATCTTCCACCACCTCCAGGATGCCACCCAGCGATTGACTGGCATCCGCAACCGCCTGATTCACATCCTCGACGGTAACCTGGCTATCGTTCAACACCAGATTGGTATCGAGCAGACATCCATCCTGTACCGGGACATTCAACGCCGAGGTCAGCACCTTGCCCTCAAACTCAGGCAACAGTGTATGAAGCCAATTGGATGCTTCGTGTCCGTTGGGAATGATGTTTTTGGCAGCAGACCGGCTGCGCCGGTAATCACTGCCTGCATAGTCCTGCAAGGATTGATCAGAGGTGTAGCAGTGCACCGAGGTCATGCTCACGCACTCAATATCAAAGCTCGCCGACAGGGATTTAAGAAGAATGGCCAGTGCATTCGTTGTTGGTGACCCGGCACTGATCATACGATCATCCGGATCGATCCTCGCGTCGTTGACGCCAGGCACGACGATGCGATCAATAGGTTCTGCGGGCAGATTTCGCAATATGACGCGTTCAGCGCCGTTGCTCAGGTGATCCCCCATGGACTGGCGATCTCGAAACTTACCGGTCGCATCCACGACCACATCCACTCCCAACACATCCCAGGGCACTTCACGCGGTCTGTCGATCTGCAGCATGCGGGTCGCACGATCCCCGTCGAGAAGAAAATTACCCTCCAGGCGAAAGCGCGCCGGCTGCGATACCTCAGATTTGAGCAGGTAGTTCAAGATGGCGGGGTCGCCGATATCCACGATAGCGGTGATCTCAACAGCGTCGCGCCGCGCCGCTAAATCGTATATCTGTCGACCGATCTGGCCAAAACCCATCAAGCCAATGTTCACCCGCACACCTCCTCTTTGACCCGTCTCTTCGCCGCTGTACTGTCAGTGTAGTGCCTACTGGTCACACTTGCGCGCCAACGACCCGAGCTTGTCCAGGGTGCGTCAGCTGAACTCAGGCAGCGATGCCGAACAAACGGGTGGTTAGCCGCTGGGCTCGCAGGCGGATTCAGGCGATACTGGAGCGCCTTGTTCGAACCGCGCAACGGTGCAGGCAGCCATGAAAAAACTGGTGTTCAGCAGTCTTGAGCAAGTTGAGCAAAGCTTTGGCTTCCTGGACGTTATTCCGGACACTCACGCCTGGGTCAAGAACGCGCAGGGTCAATTCGTTTGTGGTAATCGCCTGTTTTTCGAGCGCTTCGGCTTTCGCTCCATGGCCGCGTTGGTGGGGAGATGTGATGCTGACATCGCACCATCCCATTTGGCAGAACAGTATACGGCCGATGACGCAATGGTGCTGCAAGGGGGTATTGTCACGGATCGCCTGGAACTGATACTCGGGCCCGAACAGAGCAGCGACTGGTTCCTGACCTCCAAGCGGCCGATCTATGACTCGCGGGCTTGCGTCTTGGGCACGTTTGGATTCAGCCGCCACTTGAAGCGCACTGAAAGCGCCGCGACCTCCTACCAGGAATTGCGGGCGCCCGTCGACTACATTAGCCAGAACTTCTCTGACAAGCTGTCCGTGCAGTCACTCGCCGACGCATGCAGCCTCTCGGTATCCGCCCTCGAGCGTCGTTTTCGCAAGCATCTCAACAAGACGCCTCGCCAGTACATCATTGAAGTGCGTCTGGAGCATGCGAAAAAAATGCTGCTGGAGACGGACAAGCCCGTTGGGCGCATTGCGCTGGAAACGGGTTTCGCAGACCACAGCCATTTAACCCGTGCGTTCAGTGCTCGTTACGGCCTGACGCCAAGTGAGACGAGACGCTCGTCGGCGGTTGGTTAACTGGGGTAAGCCGTTTGAAAAGCCTCGACGAACGCATCGAGACGGTCCGCCGCCAGATCGTTGATGCCCGCTGCACCTGCTCGCCCGCCGCCGGTTGGGAACTGTGAACACAGATCTGCCGCTCCCTGCTTATTGCTCACGGGGGCTCGAACGCTGACCAGGTAGTTTCCGCTGTCCTTCTCCGTGAGAACGGCGTGGGCGCGGTCAGGATGATCAGTGGCCAGGTCGTTGCTGTAGACACCGCTGACGCGACGCGCCCAGGCCTCATTGGGAAGCACGAACACTGCACTGCCCGCCAAACTGTGACTCGGCTGCAGGGCTTCGGCGCGCCCCATGTCTTCGCGGTAACCGTCACTGAGTTTGCGAAAGTCTTCTGAGTTGGCCACAAAGTCCAGTGGACCATCGGCCAGGTAGAGGCGTTGATACAGTGCCTGAGGATCAAAGTGCAGATCTTCTATCGCGGGCCCATACCCGTTGTAATTGATGTAGGTCCCCAACTCTTCCAACAGGCTCAGGTCCGTGTCCGAGATGTCCAGACCCTTGGCCAGAGTGTGGGCTGTGTCCTTGAGATTATCGCCAAAGGCACCCGTCACGGCCCAGTCCAGGTAGGCGCCGCCCAGATGGCCATTGATCAAGGCAGCCGTACAGACATCAGGTGACTCATTGATGATGGCCTGCAGTGCGGGATGGTCGGGTATCTCACCGGGTTTGTGGTGATCCACATAGAACACCGTCGCGCCTGCCTCCAGCGTTTTCTCCAGCGCCACCTTGTTTTTATCCATGGATACGTCGAGTACCGTGACCCGATCTTGGGGTTTGGCCTGGACCCGGTCGAGCAGGTTGATGTCCCGCTTAACCCCGGTGATCAGCTCCGCGTCCCGGGGCTCGACCTTGCGCAGCTGCAGCAGGGCACAAATACCGTCGGCGTCACCATTGAAGAGGTCGTAATCCATTAACCCGCGTCCAACGACTGATAGTAATCCGACAGAATTTTTGCCACCTCGGGACGAGAGAACTCCGGCGGCGGTGCGATGCCCTTGCCGAGCATCTCGCGCACGGCGGTGCCCGACAGCAGCACGAAATCCTCCTTGTCGTGATCCGGTGCATCTTTCATCATGACAACTTTGTTTAACTTCTTGCTGTAAGCTGTATGATCTGCCTTGAAAATCTGTAACTCAAGGGCTCCCTCGGGTACCTCTTCGTCAAAGATGGTTTGAGCATCAAACCCGCCGTAATAATCACCCACTCCCGCGTGATCGCGACCCACGATCAAGTGGGTGCAGCCGCAGTTCTGGCGGAATACGGCGTGCAGCACCGCCTCTCGGGGTCCGGCGTACAGCATGTCAAAGCCATAACCCGTCACCATCACCGTGTTGGGCGGGAAATACACTTCGACCATCTTGCGAATGGATGCATCCCGGACATCTGCAGGGATATCCCCCGGCTTCAACTTGCCGAGCAGCATGTGAATCAAAATGCCGTCGGCCTCCAGTTGTTCCATCGCCATTCGGCAAAGCTCTTCATGCGCACGATGCATAGGATTGCGAGTTTGAAAAGCCACCACTTTATTCCAGCCGTGTTCACCGATTTCGTTGCGGATCTCCACCGCAGTACGAAACGTGTCGGGGAAATCCGTCTGGAAATAAGAAAAACTCAGCACCTGAATCGGTCCTGACAGAAGATTTCTACCAAGGCCTGTAAAGGTCGCGACGCCGGGATGCTGGCCGTCCAGCGTGCGAAAAATCTTCTCAGCCATGCCATTGATTTGCTCGTCAGTGACCTGCTCAACCGCAGCCACATCCATGATCGCCAGCACAGGATTTCCCTCTACGTTGGGATCCCTCAGTGCGATTCGGCTACCCGCCTCGACGCCCTCTTCTTCCGTCAGGTTGACGACCGGTACAGGAAAGAACAAACCGTCCGTTGTGCGCATCGTATCGGCGACGCTGATGGCATCGGCCAGATTCATGAACCCGGTCAGCGGATTGAAGTAACCCCCGCCCAGCATGACAGCATTGGCCGCAGCGGCGGAATTGACCAGCAGTGACGGCAGGCTCTCCGCCTCTGCCAGCAGCGCATGGCGCTTCTCGGTGTCGTAGACAAACAGGGGATTGAGCTCATCGGAACCGTGAGGCTTGATCATTGTGAGTATCTCCTACTGTTTGATGATGCCGCGATCACGCAGCACTTTAAGAATTTCAGCAACCTCTTCTTCGAGAGTCTGCTGATCGGAATGCAGGTGGATTTCGGGCTTGGGCGGCGCCTCGTACGGGTCGTCGATACCGGTAAAGTTCTTGATCTCACCAGCCCGAGCCTTCTTATACAATCCTTTGGGATCGCGACTCTCAGCCGCCTCCAGGGAACAGTCGACAAATATCTCGATGAACTCCATGCCGGCCTCCTCGTGCAAGGCGCGTACTTGATCGCGGTCGGCAACGTAAGGGCTGATGAAACTGCTCAATGCGATGACGCCACTGTCAACGAACAGCTTGGCGACCTCGCCAATGCGGCGGATGTTTTCGGTACGATCTTCCGCAGAGAATCCAAGGTTCTTATTGATCCCCATGCGTACGTTGTCGCCATCGAGCCGGTAGGACAGGATGCCCATCTCGTGCAGGGTACCCTCCAACTCCACCGCTACCGTGCTCTTTCCCGAGCCCGACAGGCCAGTGAACCAGAGCGTGGCGCCTTTATGATTCAACAGCTTTTCGCGGTGCTCTCGGGTGATGTCGCCCTCGTGCCAGTGGACATTGGTTGCTTTTTGATCGGTCATTGTCTTGCCTCGCTGTCAGTCCGCGCCACGTCCGTGACCCGTGTGTTTCCGGCGCACCCGTTCAGGGCCGGTGGCGCGCGATCATAAGGGGTTTATACCTCCATGTAAAACAGGATATCATGGATACCCTTACCGGTTTATCCGATACCAAGGAGAGCTCCCCAAGGGGGCCAGTCACACGTGAAGTACACCCTTCGCCAACTGCAGATCTTTCTTGCAGTGGCGCGCCACCAGAACATTTCGCGAGCGGCGCAAAGCCTGCATATGTCCCAATCCGCCGCCAGCGAGGCACTGCTCAACCTCGAGCACACCTACGCGGTGAAACTTTTTGACCGCGCCAGCAACCGGCTTGCGCTGACCGCCACCGGGCATACGGTGCGCCGCGAGGCGGAAAGCTTGTTGGCGCACTGTCAGCGATTTGAGACCGTGCTAAAGGATCACCCCGAGATAGGCCATATCAAGGTCGGGGCCAGCTTTACGATCGGCAACCATCTGGCGACCCGCTACCTTGCAGGCTACCTGGCCAGCTACCCGGAAGCCGATGTACAGCTGGACATCGCCAACACACCCGATGTGGTTCACCGCGTGCTCAACTTCGAAGTGGACCTGGGCATGATAGAAGGCGAGGTCCAACACCGTGACCTGCAACTGATCCCCTGGCGCGAAGACGAGCTAGTGGTGTTCTGTGCGGCAGACCACCCGCTGGCAAGAAAGAAGTCTCTCAGCACTCGCGACATAAAAGAGGCCGCCTGGATATTGCGGGAGCCCGACTCCGGCGCCCGCTACACCTTCGATCGCGCCATGGCAGAGTTGCTGCCGGATATTAATATCTATCTCGAACTGAAGCACAACGAGGCCATCAAGAACGCCGTCGAGTCGGGCCTGGGCATAGGCTGCCTCTCACGGATTGTGCTACAGAAGAACTTTGCCAACGGTGACCTCGTCCCGCTCAGGCTACCTCGTCGCACCATGCGCCGAACTTTTTACTTTGCCTTGCCCCGCGAGCGCTTTGCCGTTGAAGCGGTGGAGTCGTGGATGAGTGTTTGCCGCCACATGGATACCTGACCCCGGGCGCACCGCAACCGCTAGTGACATGGCCGTGGATGTGCGAGTATTCAGCCACACCGCTCATTCAGGGGGATGTCGTGGCACTGACCTCAGGCCTACGCATTGGCATCGTGTTTTTCGCAGTCATCGCACTTGTTGCGGCGCTGTACTGGCTGACCCTGGAAGAAGCGCCCGATCCCTGCCAGTCGGTGCGACAGGACGTCGGTGCGGCGGTACTCGCTGATGATTCGAACGATCAAGACGCTCTGGTAAACCGCGCCATTCTCGTGCAGGGTGACTGCGAGGAGCCCACCAAGACTCAGTGAAGGCCGCGTTTCTGGGCATGTTGCCAAATTCGATAGAAGGTGCGTTCCAAGGCGGACTCCGCTGCCATACCGAGCTTTTCCTGCCAGTTCTTTTTGTGCACGTAGCGGATCTCGTACACATCCCAGTCCGACATCCGTGACTGCAAAAAGTCGTCGCTGGTTTGCAGTTCATCGACCAACCCCTCGGTGATCGCCTTCTGGCCATACCAGACCTCTCCCGTCGCCACCTTATCCACGTCAAGCTGCGGACGATTGTCTTTAACAAAGGCCTTGAACAGTTGGTGCGTTTCTTCAAGCTCCTCAGTGAACTTCTCTCTGCCTTTGTCCGTGTTCTCACCAAACATGGTCAAGGTACGCTTGTACTCACCCGCGGTCAGCAGCTCGAAGTCGATGTCGTTTTTCTTCAGCAATCGATGAAAGTTGGGCAGCTGTGCCAACACTCCGATCGACCCGATCACAGCAAATGGTGCGGCGATGATTCGGTCCGCTACACAGGCCATCATATAACCCCCACTGGCGGCAACCTTGTCGACGGCGATGGTCAAAGGCACCTCGGCGTTGCGGAGACGCTGCAGCTGGCTGGCGGCCAGACCGTAGCCGTGCACCAAGCCTCCGGGACTCTCAACCTTCACCACCACTTCGTCGCCCGGGTTGATCTGCGGCAGTATCGCGGAAATCTCCTCGCGCAGACTGTCCGCAGCTGCAGCGCGTATATCGCCGTCGAAGTTGAGCACATACAAGCGTTTGCGACGGTCATCGTGTGACTCTTCAGAATTCTGCTTGAGCTGCTTTTTCGACGCCTTGGCTTTGCTCTTCTCTGCCTTTTTATCGGCCTTGCGCTGAGCTTTCACGACCTCGGGATCTTCCGTCACGCTGCTGATGGTTTGCCCAATCTGACGATAGCGGTCATTGAGGTGTCGTATCTCGATCTGACCCTCGTGTTGTGCCGCCTTCTGCCGCTGTCCGATGGCCATCAGGCCGGCCACAACGATCAACACCGCTGCGACCATGGTAAGTGCCTGGGCGAAAAACAGGCCGTATTCGTAGAGATATTCCAAAGTAGCCCCCGTTGCTATCGTAAGCTGTCAATGTAGTGGTGAATAAGCTGGCCCGAGATCGACGCGGCCGGCGGCGTCATTGGCAGATCACTGTAGTGAAACCACTGCGCGTCCGCTATCTCCACCTGATCACAGACAATGTCGCCCCCCGCGTGGTCTGCGAAAAAGCCGAGCATCAGCTGATTCGGGAACGGCCAGGATTGGGAGCCAAAGTAGCGGATATTATCAACCTCAACCCCCACCTCCTCGCGGATCTCTCTTACCAGGGTGTCCTCCACCGATTCACCCGCTTCAATGAACCCAGCCAATGTGCTGTACATGGGGCCGGGGAAGTTGGCATTGCGGGCCAGCAGCAGCTCCTCTCCGCGCGTTACGAGCACAATCACGCAGGGCGCGATGCGCGGATAACTGATGCTGTTGCAGGGTTCGCACCGCATCGCACGCTCCTGGACATCCAGTACCATCGCCGTGCCGCACTCTCCGCAGAATCGGTGCTCCCGTTCCCAGGCCAATAGCTGGGAAGCGCGACCCGCCAGCGCAAACAGACTGTCCTCCACCCGCCCCAAGATGGAATACAGGTTACCGCGCTGAAACACCATCGGGTCAGCATGGTCCCCGTCATCTATCTCAACGGCGTAACAGGGCTGATCACTCCAGTAACCAAGGAACTGCCGCCTGACCTCGCGCCAACCCTGATGGCGAGTGAGAGCGTAATCCAGCAGGCAGGGTTCTCTAGAGCGCATGTCACTGAGCAACTCACCCTGCTGGAACACCACGTAAAGCTCCCGCTCGCTGGGTTCCGGTATCTTATTATCCGGCCTGAACATCTGGCCTCCGCGTTTCATAAAAAAAGGATCGGCTATGGTATGCATGCCCACAGGTCGGAGCAAGGGCGTACCGCAACGAGGAATGTTTAGGAATGTCTACGCGAATGCCGTAGAATGCTCGCCATCGATCGTTCCCACGCCTCTGCCAACATGTCTGATAGTACCGCTGCTGCCTTTTGGAGTAACTTCCTGGGCTCCTCTCCCACTTGGTACAAACAGACCATCGTCGCTTTCCTGCTGATCAATCCCATTTTGTTGACCGTACTAGGGCCGTTTGTCACCGGCTGGATTCTGATCGCGGAATTCATCTTCACGCTCGCCCTGGCGCTGCGCTGCTATCCGCTGCAGCCCGGTGGCCTGCTGGCGCTGGAGGCTGTGCTGCTGGGAATGACGAGCCCCGAATCAGTGTTTCAGGAAACCGTCGGAAATTTCGAGGTCATTCTGCTGCTGATGTTCATGGTGGCCGGCATCTACTTCATGAAGGAGTTGCTGCTGTACGTGTTCACCAGAATTCTACTGACGGTGAGATCCAAGCTGTTGCTGTCGCTGATGTTCTCCATGATGGCGGCTTTCTTGTCGGCATTCCTGGACGCACTGACGGTCACGGCGGTTCTGATCAGCGTGGGCGTAGGCTTTTACGCGGTGTATCACAAAGTGGCTTCGGGTAGAAAGATGACCGATGACGACCACGACCACGCTAACGACCAGGCCATACACGAGCACCACAGAGAGGATCTGGAACAGTTCCGCGGTTTTTTGCGTAATCTGCTGATGCACGGTGCGGTAGGCACCGCCCTGGGTGGAGTCTGCACCTTGGTCGGCGAGCCACAAAACCTGCTGATCGCCACCATAGCCGATTGGGACTTTGTCACTTTCGCCACGCTTATGGCGCCCGTGACAATTCCCGTGCTGATCTGTGGGCTGGCCACCTGCGCCCTGTTGGAAGTCACCCGCTCTTTCGGATACGGAGCACAGCTACCGGGCGAAGTGCGAGCGATTCTCGAGGACTACCAGAGTAAACAGGAAGCTCATCGAAGTCCGCGCAGCAACGCCCGCCTCGTCGTCCAGGCGCTGGTCGCGGTGCTGCTCATTGTCGCCCTCGCCCTGCACTGGGCCGCTGTGGGTCTTATTGGATTAATGGTGATTGTGCTGCTGACGGCCTTCAACGGCGTGGTAGAGGAGCATCAGTTGGGGCACGCCTTTGAGGAGGCCCTGCCGTTTACCGCTCTACTGGTGGTGTTCTTTGCGATCGTGGCGGTCATCCACGATCAGCACTTATTCACGCCAGTGATCGATGCCGTGCTGGCAATGGACGCCACCGTCAGGCCTCCTATGTTTTTTCTGGCCAACGGTTTTCTGTCGATGATCAGCGACAACGTGTTTGTGGCAACCGTTTACATCAACGAGGTAAAGGACGCGTTGGATGCAGGCGAAATTTCCCGACAGGAGTTCGATCATCTGGCCATCGCCATCAACACCGGCACGAACCTGCCGAGCGTCGCAACTCCCAATGGCCAGGCGGCCTTCCTGTTTCTGCTTACCTCAGCGCTGGCGCCACTCATTCGCCTGTCCTACGGGCGCATGGTAGTGATGGCGCTGCCATACACCGTCGTCATGACGTTGGTCGGCCTGACCTGCGTCACGCTGTTCCTGTAACACCCACCGGTTCATAAACACCGCTTACTGCGTGTCGTCTTTGCCGCGCCACAGAACATCGCCGCCACTGGCTTTGCCAATGGCGGCAAGCTGTGCCTCGTGGTTCGCCAGTTCATCCGCTGTCGGTTCGATGACAATCAGCGGCGGCCGACTTGCCGGCAGGCGGCGCAGCTGTTCCGCGCGACCAGGACCGCTATCCGCACCAGGGCCGTCGGACAGCTGCAGAGCCGTTTGACCACCGGTCATCGCCAGATAGACGTCGGCAAGAATTTCCGCATCGAGCAACGCCCCATGCAGGTCTCTTTGCGAGTGATCGACACCATAGCGAACACACAGTGCGTCGAGATTGTTGCGCTGGCCCGGGTGCTTACGACGCGCGATCACCAGGGAATCAATAACGGTACACAGCTGCTCCATCCTGCCGTCGGAGACTTCTGCCAGCTGCAGTTCACTGTCCAGGAAACCGATATCGAACGGCGCGTTGTGGATGATCAATTCGGCACCCCGCACAAACTCCAGAAACTCATCGACCACCCGATCGAAGGTTGGCTTGTCGGCGAGAAACTGCTCAGTGATACCGTGAACCTCGATCGCACCCTGGTCGATGTCGCGCTGTGGGTTGACGTATTGATGGTAGTGTTTGCCGGTCAGGCGCCGATTGACCAGCTCAACACAGCCGATTTCAATAATGCGGTGTCCCTGAGCAACTTCCAGCCCCGTGGTCTCAGTATCCAGTACGATTTGTCTCAAAACTCATGCTCCTGCGACGCGCCGTGGTCTAGGTATTCAAGGTATCGATACCGCGATTGGCCAGCTCATCAGCGCGCTCATTGCCTGGGTGCCCGCTGTGCCCCTTGACCCACTGCCAATCCACTGCGTGGCGCCGATTCTGCTCGTCCAGCGCCTGCCACAGGTCGACATTTTTTACCGGCTTGCGAGCGGCGGTTTTCCAGCCCTTGGCCTTCCATCCGTCCATCCACACGGTGATGCCGTTGCGCACGTACTCCGAATCCGTCGTCAAACGCACCCGGCAGGGCTCAGAAAGTGCGCGCAGGGCCTCGATTGCAGCCAGCAGCTCCATGCGATTATTGGTGGTGTTCAACTCACCACCAAACAACTCCTTCTCAACATCGCCGTAGCGTAGCAGCGCACCCCAACCGCCTGGCCCAGGGTTGCCGCGGCATGCGCCGTCAGTGAATATTTCTACGTTTTTCAAGCAGCTGTACTATTTTTCTTACTTTGTACATTAGGTTGAGCGGCCGGCGAGCTGGGCGCCGCGGCCGGTTTTGGCACCAAACCAATCAGACGCTGGCGACTGTACACCCGGCGCCTTGGGCGGTGCAATCCTGCCACCTGTTTCGTGGCATTGAGCAAGTAAAGACCGCTGCCAGGCAAGTTGTGTCGACCCGCCCACTGGTCCATGCGAACCAACGATCGTCTCACTCGCCCTCTGCCGATGGGCGGCACACCGTATAGCCGCACGACCTCCTGCACCTCACAGCCGAGTAGATGCAACCAGTCTGTCAGCCGGCCCTCACTCACTGCCCGGTGCTCACTCCACAGTGGGCTCCGCAACCAGCCTCTTACGGCGGTATAGCCGCCGTGCAGGCTGTGCGGATTGAACCCCACAATCAGTAGGCGACCCTGGGGCGTCAGCACACGCTGTATTTCCCGCAGCACCGCGTGCGGATTGACCGCGAACTCCAGACTGTGATGCGCCACGATCGCGTCAACGCTGTCACTCTCAAGGGGCAGCGCCTGAGCGCTGGCCATCAGATCAACACAGTTGGAACGGACTTCGCCACAGTGGATGCGATGGTGGATTGGGCTGGCCTCGCAGAGGGTCGCATCGTACAACGGGCTGAGCTGCAAAATGTGGTAGCCAAAGGTGGTGTCGAGACGCCGCGCAAGCGCTCTGCGAGTGGCATCCAGCAGATAGCGGCCGTTTTCCCTCAGGTACCAGGATTCCAGTTCCGCCGAAATGTCGCTACACTTGGTCTGCATTGAAAGATGCCGCTGCAACGTACCCCTTGCCGTCCCTGTGGGCGGTTATTGCGCCGATCCGCTGACTCGTCCGCGAGCTGGTCCACCAGCCGGTTCACGACAGGCGACCTGGATCATGCCTGGCCTGCTTGCGGAACTTTTACGAACAATACGGCCCGGTAACGGCCACAGACGCCCTGAACACAATAGTACTGCATTTCAAACATATTGGAACGCTCAGCATGCTGCAGATACACCCTATTCCCGCCTTCAGTGACAACTACATCTGGCTGCTCCACGACGAGAAGCGGGCCTGCGTGGTCGACCCAGGCGATGCGGCGCCGGTCATTGAAACACTGGAACGGCTGGGTTTGCCCCTGTCCGATGTCCTGATCACACATCACCATTTTGATCATGTCGGGGGCCTGAGCACTCTGCGCGAACGCTACGCACCCACCGTGTACGGCCCGGTCAACCCGCAGATCGACGGTATCGACCGACCGCTTCAGGCAGGTGAACAGATTGCGGTGCTCGGCAGTACCTTTGACGTGATGGAAGTTCCGGGGCACACCCTGGACCACATCGCGTACTTCAGGGCGGCCGAACCGCCAGTGCTCTTTTGCGGCGACACGCTGTTCGCGGGTGGCTGCGGACGGTTGTTTGAAGGCGACCCGCCGACCATGCTGTCCTCCCTGCGATCACTCGCGGCCCTGCCCGCGTCCACCAAAGTCTACTGTGCCCACGAATACACCCTGGCAAACCTCGAGTTTGCACGGGCAGTGGAACCCGATAACTCCGACCTGGCTCTGCGTTTCACTCAAGCTCAGGCCTCTCGAGCGCGTGGTAAACCCACCGTCCCGTCAGAACTGGCTCTGGAACTGGCCACCAACCCGTTTTTGCGCTGCGACACGCCAGCGCTGGTTGATAGCTTACGCAAACAGGGGCGACTGGAGGGAGATGGTGCCGCGGAAGTGTTTGCCACCGTGCGCGGCTGGAAGGATCAGTTTTAGCGGTTTTTCGGACTTTTCCCTGGCAATTCCACGGTCAGCGCATAGACTGAGCTCAGCGCTCCATTCAAGGATAGAATTAAATATACAACAAAAACATGAATTTGAGAGCTTTTCTTACAGTATTTTATGCATTAGTGCTTGCCTCAGGTTGTGCGACACAATCTGACAAAAGCATCATGGCAGAAGACGCTAGCCCGGACCCTGTGCTTGAACAGGAACTCGAGCAGGTGCTGCCTGAGCCCCCCACCGTGGTTGAGCCGGCGGGAGCAGAGCCTGGGGGCCTGTGGCAGCGAGTGGGTGCGCAGCTAACCTGGCAGGATTTCAATCACGTGCGCATTGCCGATGAGCGCGGTGAGCTGCTTCGCCAACGGCAGTATCTGGATGTGATTTCCAGACGGGCCCATTACTATCTCTACTACATCGTGGAGCAGGTAGAAGCTCGGCAGATGCCCATTGAAATTGCCCTCCTGCCTGTCGTTGAAAGCACTCTCAATCCCTTTGCGGATTCGCCATCCAGTGCTGCGGGCCTCTGGCAAATCATGCCGGCAACGGGCAAACAACTGGGGCTGCGCCAGGACTGGTGGTACGACGGGCGGCGAGACCTTCGCGACTCGACGAGAGCGGCGCTTGATTATCTTGAAGAGCTGCACGCGAAGTTCGATGGCGATTGGCTGCTTGCGCTGGCGGCCTACAACTCCGGTAAGAGCCGGGTTATGCGCAGCATGCGTGCGAATCGCAGCCGAGGCCAGGCAACGGATTATTGGTCCCTGAAGTTGCCTCGAGAGACTCGTGAATACGTACCTCGGCTGTACGCGCTCAGTCAGATCATCGCCGATCCTGAACGATACGGTATCGACATACCTCACGTGCCGAACGCACCCGCATTTACCGTCACCGCAACCGGTGGACAGCTCGAACTCGCCAGAGCAGCGGAGCTAGCGGACGTCGAGATTTCGGTTCTGCGCGCCTACAATCCGGGGCAACTGCGCTGGGCCACATCTCCCGATGCACGGCAAGAGCTGTTGCTTCCCGTAGGCAGCGCGACACAGTTTGAGCAGGGCATCGCCTCACTGGGGCCCGACGACCGAGTGCGCTGGCAGCACTACCGCATACAGCGTGGCGACACGCTCATCGGCATCGCCCGCGCCTTCGATACCGAGGTCGCCATGTTGCAGCAGGTAAACGGAATCCGTGGTAGCCACATCCGTGCCGGCGACACATTGATGATTGCCCGGGGCAGCGCCTGGGCCGACAGTCTGGCACTGGCTGGAACGGAAGCCCCGACGGCCAGAGATTACAGGGTGAAGCGCGGCGACTCCTTGTATCGGATCGCTGGCAAGTTCAAAGTGTCCATCAGCGATATCATTGCGTGGAACGGCCTGGATCCGAGGGCCTACCTACAACCAGGCCAACAGCTTACGCTCTACGTCGGGGGCGGCTGACGCACACCACGAGGCGGCGGCCTCATTGATCACGGCGACCACCTTCGTCCGCTGGACTATGCTCATGCGCCTGCTACATTAAGGGCAGCATTGCGTCGTCCGACCCAGCTGCGCGCGGGCCAGAGCTGTCCAAACCGGCGGCACTGCCGCTTGCAAATCAGATGGAGAAGGTCGTTTACTGCGTCCGGCCATGAGAAGCCGGGGCTCATACTAAGGAGAGTTTATATGATTCGTACACAAGGTTACCGGGTGACTACAGCCCTAGCGGCTTTGCTGATGCTTGCACTGGGCTTATCGGCGGGTGCGGCCGAGGAACAGAGTGACCCGGCGGTCGGAGGACGCGCTGTCGCCATTGAGATGGAGGCCGTGGTCACGGACATTGATCTGGATACGAGGCAGGTGAGCTTGCAGGGACCCGCTGGAGATATCGTTACGCTGACCGCCCCGGAGGAGGTGGTCAAGCTCGAGGATGTCAGCGTTGGTGACGCGCTTGTGGTGAGCTACGTTGCCGCGCTGGAAGGCGAACTGCGTGAACCCACTGCAGAGGAACTGGAAGATCCCTGGGTCGAACTGACCGAGAGCGAGATATCGGACGACGCAGCGCACCCTGGGGTCGGCACTGCTCGGGTCGTTCGAGCGGTCGTTACCATTGAAGGCATGAACAGACTGCTGGGCACGGTGACCATATTGGACGCGCGCGGCAAGGTTCACGTCATCGGTGACGTTGAACCAGAAAAGATGGAAGGCGTGACACTCGGCCAGACCGCGGTGCTGGTCTTTGCCCAGGCAGTCGCATTGAGTTTGGAAACGCAGGCTGCCGAGTAGCCAGACGCTCTGTTGCTACAGTAATTCTTCCACCAGCGCAGCCACTTCATGGCTGGCAAGACCTTGGCGCTGCTGGTGGAAGTGGCCACTGACATCGCTGATCGCTTTGTTGATTTCGACGGTGATTGCGCCCGCCAGACGCGCTTCCTGCACAAAACCCGCCGCCGGATAGACAGCCCCGGAAGTGCCAATGGCAACGAATAAATCACAGGAGGCCAGCTGCGCGCTGATTCTGCTCATGTGGTAAGGCATTTCACCAAACCAGACGACGTCGGGCCGCAACTTTCCAACCGTTCCGCAATCGGGACAGGCGGTCTGAGCATCGTAATCCGCCAACACAGGCATTTGTGCAAGACAGTGCTGACACGACATGAAGTTGAGCTGTCCGTGCATATGGCAAACCTGATCGCTACCACCACGCTCGTGCAGATCGTCGACATTCTGAGTGACCAGAAAGACCGTACCGCTGAACTCATGCTGTAATCGGGCCAGGGCTCTGTGGGCAGAGTTGGGGTGGACATCCGATAACTGCCGTCGACGGGCGTTGTAGAACCGATACACCAATTCTGGATTTGCCGCGAAAGCTTCCGGCGTGGCGATCGCCATTGGATCGTAACCCTCCCACAGACCGTCGGCATCACGGAAAGTCTGCAAGCCGGATTCGGCTGAGATACCGGCGCCGGTAAGTACAACGATCGTGTTGATGGATCGGCCGTAGAAGCTGGGCATATCAGCACTTACCTCCCGCGGGCGAGTCCAGTTCATCCAGTGGATGCAGATGATCCAGAGCGGTGAAATAAAGACCGCACCGAATTTCTTCGTCACCCAGTGAACGCACAGCATCCCGATACTGTTTCAACTGGCCGACGTAGCTCGCTGCTTCTCTGGCGGTGAACGCGGCCAGCGATTCGTCAACACCCGGTCGACTGTTCTTGTAATCAACGATCCAACGCACGCCGGTGTGCCGATCGATGAACGTCCGGTCAATGACCAGCAGGCGGGCTTCTTGTTCGGTCCCAACCGACGTTAGTGCCCATTCACTGTGTGCATCCAGGTGCTCGCTGGACAGCAACCAGCGACCAGGACCGTCGCCGCTCAGCGTAGTCTCCACCGAGGTCACGACGCGTTCCAGCGCCTGCGCCCTCACATCGTGCCACAACCCCAGTGCCTGCAAAGCACGGTCCCAACGCTGGCGCTGCGCCGCCGTGAGCCGGTCAGGCAATACCGGTTGATTGGACAGTTCTTCCAACGCCAGATGAACGACCGTGCCAATATAGCGATCGGTTCGATTATCGCTTCTGACCGGTGCCTGATCACCGCCGACGGTAGCCGCCGCCTTGGCCGGCTCCGCCAGCCAGGATCGTCTGCGTTTCAATGTACGCGACCTGGTTTGTGTCGATGCAGACTGCTGCTCTTTGTCATCCATCGGGTGGACATGGACTGCATCCTCCACAACAGGCCATAGCTGCTTTAGCAAACTGCCCGCAGCCGGCGATTTGAGGCGGCCATCGCCGGCGCGATCATCCTCTTGCACACTCGCCGTCAACGTCAGTTTCCGTTCAGCCCTGGTAGCACCCACGTACAGTAGCCGAGCTGACTCGAGGGACGTTTTGCGCTTTAGCTGTTCACGCAAGTACCCATAGACACTGTGCGACCCGCTCTGCTCACGATCATCCGCCGCGAGCAGAAACGCCCGCTCGCCCGCTTCCGTCGTGTACTCGTCCCAGAGTAGAAGGGATCGGGTATTGGGGGGTGGCTGGCGGTCCAACTGTGGGATGAACACCTGTTCAAACTCGAGGCCCTTCGCTTTGTGCAATGTCATGATCTGTACCACACACTCTGCTCCGCGAGCATCCGCGTAGCCGAGTTCGACCTGATTCCGCAACCAGGCGACGTCCAGCCCCAAACCCTCCGCTTGCGCCTGCTCCAACAGCTGGAAAAACCGCTCTGCGTCATACCACTGATGCTCGGGCACACAGCCTGGCCCACCTAAATCAAGCCAAAGCTGCTCTACCCACACGCGCAGTCCGAGCCGGTCACGCTGTGATCCCGCCCTCTGCAGCGCCGACCGCACACCCTGGACACGATCTCGACCGTCCTGCGAGAGGTTTGCAAGTGTCTCGTCATCTGCCATCGCCGAGCTGATCGTGCCCTGTTCGCCGGACGCTCCAGCCTGCGCGATCGCCAGTAAATCTGCCAGCTGCAAACCACACCAGGGCGCTCGCAGCAGCGCCATCCAGGCCAGTCTATCCGCGACATTCGCCAGCGCCATGCACAGGTTCAGCAAATCCATCACCACTTCAGATTGGGCAAGACTGTCCAGATCCTGGGCGCTGAAGGGTACATCGCGGCTCTGAAGTTCCGCCATGATGGATTGCAGATGCGGCCGACCGCGACCAAGAATCGCGATGCTGCCGCAGCCCTGACTTAGACAATTCGTGACACGGTCGGCTATGAATCGAGCCTCATGGTCGCGACTCTGCTCTCCGGTGAATCCATGTACCGTGACCGCGGCCCCCGCCTCCGCTGGCTTGACGGCTACGGCGGTACGCAGACTGATCTGTGCGCGATTGATGTCATCGTGAGGCGGAAAAACCCGCCGAAAGCTCGCGTTGACCCAGTCAACAATCCCCTGCTGGGAGCGAAAGTTGCTCTGCAGCTCCAGGTAGTCCAGCGGAACCCCATTGAACCCGTCTCGCCTCGCCTTAAGAAACAGGCCAACGTTGGCCCCTCGAAAACCGTAGATCGACTGCATGGCATCACCCACTACCAGCAGTGTCCGTGGCGAGTCGACCTGCAGCGCATTATGGTCTCCCCAACCCAGTGTGAGCTTCTGCAGCAGCTCGTACTGGTTGACGGAGGTGTCCTGAAACTCGTCCACAAGAATGTGTTCGATCTGGTAATCGAGACGCAGCGCAAGCTCAGTGGGGGCATTCTCATCGCCCAGCGCCAACAGCGCAGACTCGGCTACCTGATTGTGATCGACAACGCCCCAACGCTGAAAAACCAGCAACAGCTCTGCGGCAAGTACAGGCAGCAATCTGGAGATCTTCAAAACAAGATCCCAGTCGTGCTGGCCATTGGCAACCTCTGGTAAAAAAGCCAGCGCGGCAAGATCGGCTTCCAGACCAGGCACCTCGGCCAGCGCTTTGAGCAACCCCTTCATATCCTCTTTGCGCTTTCGACTGAGGTCCGACGCGTCATTGGGAAAGCCCAGATTGATGTCGACTTTCTGCCGTAGGGTGTGAGTTCTTGTTAACAGCAGCTCCGAGAGCTGCCGCCAGGCCGGCAAATGCTCCGACCCCGGACCCGGCAAGGCTGCCAGTGCCGGTCGATCGAGTTGCGCCGCCGCAAACTGATGCAACGTCATGAGCTCACTGGCAAAGGGCGTTAGCTTGGTGTGTATCGGCTGTAGATAGTCACTCACGACCCCATTGACGACCTCGACAAGATACGCGTCTATCGCGTCGGCTTCTCGCGTTGCGGCCACATAGACTCGCCACTGCTCACGGCATCGCAGCATCCCCAGCAGCAGTGTTCGCACCTTTTCCCAGTCATTGTCGAAGTGCAGCAAGAGCGCAGCCAGATCTTCACCCACAGCCCCGGGTTCATCAAGGTGTCGATACAGCTCCGTCACCGCTTCCGAGTAGAGCCACTCGGTGTCATCGCGCACGGCGGCCTGACCACCAAGCTGGCTCAATACGGGCATCTGTCTGGTAAGCCCCATACAGAAACTGTCAATGGTTTTGATGTTGAGTCGGCTGATATGCCTGGCAAGCTGCCAGTCGCCCCGCTGTTCCGCTGACACGACAGCGAGCGCCAGATTTCTGGTAACTCGCTGATGCTCCGAACTGCAGGGCTGGCCTTGCCTGGCCTCCTCCAGCGCCTCGACCACCCGTTCCCGCATCTCAGCCGCCGCCTTACGCGTGAAGGTAATAGCGAGCACCTGCTCTGGCCTCTCAACCCGGGCCAGCAGGCACAGATAACGCTGGATCAGCAATTCGGTCTTGCCTGAACCGGCAGGGGCACTGACACAGAAACTGCGGGTTGGATCCAGTGCTTCTCGACGCGGCCCGGCGTCTGGAATCGAAGCCATGATCAATCGCACTCCGTCGCTTCGGCTGCCACCGCGACCCGACACAGCGGCTGCAGGCCACACCATTGGCAGCTGTCGGTTCGCAGAGGGTCGACCCTGGCCTCGCCATCGATGAACTCCTGTGCGAGTTCCTGCAATACACTCTGCCAGTGCCGGTTGAGCGCGGCCCAGGTATCCAGCGGTGGTTCAAAGTGTTTCCTGGTCGCTTTGCGAATATCGGTAAGGATGCCCTGTTCTGCGGGAACGCTGCCGAGCCCTTTTAGCGCACACTCTCCGTTGCGCACCTGCGCAAACGCCAGCGCGCTGACACCGCTTTGAGCGCTACCGTAGAGCAACAACTGTGGGGCCGGTGGACGCGCTCCAAGCCAATCGTTGATCGTGCACTGACCCGACTTGTAGTCGAGTATCAGTGTGCTGCCGTCGGCCAGGGTGTCGATCCGATCCACTTTGAGACGGAGGGTCAGCGTCAACAAAGGAAGCTCTACCGTGTGTTCCAGAGCGGACACGGCAAACTGGCCTCGGGTGCGCTCAAGATCGAGCCACTGATCCAGCACCCGCTCCAGGCGCTGTTGTTCCAGTAGCCATAAGCTGTGCGGATGGGCCATCTTGAGATCGGCGTTGACATCGCGCAACACAGTCGCCACCGCCTCGCCAATGTGCTGACGTTGTTGCGCCAGGGTCAGCGCAAGCAGCGCGCTGTGATCTGAAAGTCGTTGCCAGAGTTGAAACAGGGCCTCGTGCAACAGCGATCCGCGCTGAGCCGCGGACAGACCCGCCTGAGGCTCGGGCAGGGGCTGCACCTTCAATCGCCATCGCGCAAACGCTCGAAACGGGCAGTGAGACTGATGCTCCAGCAGCGCACTGCCACCGGCAACCGCACCCACTTCGGTCCAGGCAGGTGCTTTTTCGTCCACCAATCTCTCCAGGGTGATGCCACCCGCCTGACTCGGCCAGAGAGGGTCAATGACGGCGGGCGCCTGCTGTTGTGTGCCGTCGATTTCCGCCAACAGCGGACTGGGCAACTGCGGTACCCCCTCCTCTTCCCAACAATAGCTGGCGACTATCCTTGAACAGGTACGAGCATACTGCTGCCAAAGGCTGTGACTGAAGCGCCATTCACGCTCCGCCGTTGAGTGGGGCATTGACAATTGACGCTGCAGTGACACCGGTAAGAGGGGATTGGGCTGCGCAGGTGCGGGCCAGCTGTCAGCCTGCATGCCACACACCCACAGTTCATCAAAACTCAGTCCGGCTGCCTCCAGGGGGCCCAGCACCTGCACGGCGCTATCGCTGGTCTGAGGCTGCGAAATCTGTTGCCCGCAGAAGGACACCAGTAACGCCAACGCCGCTGTATAATCCAGAGGATCGCAGCAGCCGTCCAGACCGGCAAACTCTTCGAGGCTGCGGTGCCAAAGTTCCACCTGCTGGTACTCCAGGGAGTCCAGGGGCTCTGTGCCTGGCCACTGCAGCAAGTCCAGCACGCGATAGAAGCGCTCAACCCACTGCGAGGGTAACGCCGGGCGGCGCAGCTCGCGCATGCCATGTAGCGCTTGCAGACACTCTGCCAGCTCAACGCCAAGACCTCGACGTCGAGCCATACCGGCACAGTACTGGCGCAGTTCGGTAACGCTCAGTTGTTCTCGTCCCAGATCGAATACCCACTTGATCAGTCGCTGCTGAAGCTCATCAGAGCGCCACATGGCCGGTAAGAAACGAGACTGCAGTAGCGAGGTCAGCGCGCGCACATTGACATGCTCCAAACCAAAATTCAGCACGGCCAGCGCGTGTCGCACCACGGGCGCCTCATCCAGAGTGATACCCGTTGAAAAGTTCACCGGGAGATGGGTATAGCTCGCCCCCAAGCAGCCGAACTCCCGCCTCAGGAGATACTCCAGAGTCACACGGTCCGTACCCGATTCGCTGAGCACGACGCCCAGCGTTCGATCCGGTGCCTCTCGATGGCGGCTCGCTGCCCACTGCGCAGCGGCGTGGAGCTCTTGCCGACGTCCCTGAAAGGCCTTCCATTCGCAGGCTGCCGGGGCCTCGCTAGCGGCCAGATGCGATTTCACTGTCGAGGCGAGCTTTGCCAGAACCGCCTCCTGCAGTGGGGTCAGATCCTCCACTTCGACCAAGGTCACCGAGTTCGCCACCCGATCGACCCCCGCTTGCAGCAGCTGCTGTAGACAATCCCCAGCCGTGACAGCGTTGTTCACCTCCAGACGCATCTCAAAGCCATTCAGCCATTCGAGATAGATTCTGCAGTCCTCTTCCAGCGCGAACAGCTGACGAATGGCCGGTTCCTGGCAATTCACCTGCCAACGACCAAGGAGGTCTCGCGCCTCGGCAGCCAGCTTTGCTGCCTGCTCGGGGCGCAGCAGATGAAACGTGCCCGCCGCAGCTTCATGCGCTGTTATGGCCTGCAGCCAGAATTGTTGCTCCTGAAAGGCGGACAGGCGCGCTTTCGGCGGCAGCTCACCACGGCTCACGGCAGCATCCCACTGGCTAAGCATCCAGGCTTCCACTGGCATCACGGACAGTGACTCCCAAGCTTTGGCTCCCGTCGCGGATTGCCGCAGATTCCACTGCGAACTGATCCGTCGCGCGAGGCGAGCATTTGGGGTGAGAAGCGTATGACCTGCCGCAACATTCGACAGGAGAGGTTCAATATCGTAAAGGCTGAGCGCCAAACTCTACTCCTGAGGCAATCCCTGAGTACCTACACAAAGTGAACCGTCTGCTATAGAATGCCGCGCCCGACCAGCCTCTACGGCGCGCCTGGCAGTGCCTCGTGCGGGACGAGCATCGCCACTTTAGCAGGTAATGAAGCATGAGCAACATAGAAGTACACAACGTCAATGTCGATGCCCAGGACGTGTTGATCACGCCCGAAAAGCTCAAGTCCGCCCTACCCATGTCGGAGCAGATTCACGATATGGTCGTGGGCAGCCGGCGTACGATCGAGGACATCCTCGACCGCAAAGACCATCGTTTGTTTGTGGTGGTGGGCCCCTGCTCCATTCACGATCCCGAAGCGGCACTGGACTACGCTCGCAAACTCAAAGCGCTGGCCGATGAAGTCAGCGACACACTGTACATCGTGATGCGTGTGTACTTTGAGAAGCCGCGTACCACCGTAGGCTGGAAGGGTCTGGTCAACGACCCACACCTGGATGACTCGTTCAAAATTGAGGAAGGGCTGCACATCGCCCGTACTGTATTGCTGAACATCCTCGAGCTGGGCCTGCCAACCTCCACCGAGGCGCTTGACCCCATTTCGCCGCAGTACCTGCAGGACCTGATCAGCTGGACAGCAATCGGGGCACGCACAACGGAATCGCAGACTCATCGTGAAATGGCCAGCGGGCTCTCCAGTGCTGTCGGCTTCAAGAACGGCACCGATGGCGGCCTCACCGTCGCCACCAACGCCCTCAACTCAGTCGCCAAACCGCATCGCTTTCTCGGTATCAATGGGCAAGGTCAGGTGTCGGTGTTCACGACCAAAGGCAATGCCTATGGCCACATCGTTCTACGCGGCGGTAGTTCCGGTCCCAACTACGATTCGGTGCACGTCAAACTCTGCGAGGAGGCACTTGCAGCGGCGGGCGTATCAAGCAACATTATGGTTGACTGCAGTCACGCCAACTCCAATAAGCAACCGGAGTTACAACCGCTAGTTGTGGAGAATGTGGCCAATCAGATCCTGGAGGGCAATCGCTCCATCGTGGGACTGATGATCGAAAGCAATTTGCATGCCGGGAACCAGTCGATACCTGAGAACCTGGCAGATCTGCAATACGGCGTGTCCGTCACCGATGGCTGTATCGACTGGGCAACCACCGAGCAGAGCCTGAGAGCGATGCGCGACAAGCTCCGGGGTGTGCTGCCAGACCGCGCTCAGTAATAAGCCTGTGAGGTATCGGTATGATCCGTGATGTCGCGCACACCGACTAACTGGGGCACCTGCTCCAGCAGGGTTTTCTCGACGCCCCCTTTGAGGGTCATGTCGACCGCGCTGCACCCCTGACAGCCGCCGCCAAACTGCAACACAGCGAACATTTCATCGGTGACTTCGACCAGGCTGACCTCGCCGCCGTGTGCCGCGAGCGCCGGGTTCACCTCGTTATAGAGCACATAGTTGATGCGATCTTCAATGGGACTATCGTCGGTCACGCGTGGCATTTTCGCATTGGGGGCTTTGATGGTCAGTTGCCCTCCCATGCGATCCTGGGCGTAATCCACCAGGGCATCCTCCAGGAAGGGCAGGCTCCGACCCTCGTACCAGACGATGAATTTGTCCAGGGCGTGCTCTTCATCGCCCTCCTGAACATCGCCCTCTCGACAGTAGGCAATACAGGTCTCTGCTCTGGGTGTGCCGGGCTGGTTGATGAAGACTCGGACCCCCAGTGTGCCCTCCTGTTTGGAGAGCAATTCCGCCAGGTAATCCTGGGCTGATTCAGTGATAGTGATCATGGCTGTCTACACCGCCTCCTCGTTACCTCAATGTTACCAAAACTGTCGACAAAAGTGTGAGCCATCACCGTAAACTTGCCCCCAATTTGCATCACATAGTCGCTATAATCTGCTAATATGCCGAGCTTTTTTTAATAACAGGCCCGGGGGCCAGGCAGGCCTCCGTGGTGTCATTACGGGGCCAATGCATGGCAAGCGAGAGCGTGATAGGCGGGGCACTTGAGCAGGCGCTGAGAGAGCGCATCCTGGTCATCGACGGTGCCATGGGGAGCATGATTCAGGCGGAGGGCCTGGAGGAGGCAGACTACCGCGGAGACCGCTTTGCCGATCACGACCACGACGTCAAGGGCAACGGTGAACTGCTCAGCCTGACTCGGCCTGACATCATCGCCAAAGTCCACAGGGCTTACCTTGACGCCGGCGCTGACATCATCGAAACCAATACCTTTGGCAGCACCACCATCGCCCAGGCTGATTACGGCCTGAGTCACACGGCGAAGGAGCAAAACCTGGTGTCCGCCCAGATTGCCCGTCACGTCGCGGACGAGGTCACCGCGCTGACGCCGGATCAGCCCAGATTCGTAGGCGGGGTACTCGGGCCAACGCCGAAGACAGCATCGATATCGCCCGATGTCAACGACCCCGGTGCGCGCAGCATCACGTTCGACGAGTTGAAGGACGCTTACGCCGAGGCAACCATAGGCCTCATAGAGGGCGGCTCCGACTTCATTATGATCGAAACCATATTCGATACCCTGAATGCGAAGGCCGCTATCTACGCTGTCAGACAGGCCTTTGAGGAAGTTGGCAAAGAGTTGCCAATCATGATCGCGGTCACCTTTCCCGATATCAGCGGTCGCGTGCTGTCCGGACAGAATCCGGAGGCCTTCTGGAATGCCGTCGCCACGCCCGCCCGCTCATCGTTGGAGGCAACTGTGGCCGCCCGTATCGAGAGATCCGCCCGTTCCTGGAGGATCTCTCCAACGCCACAGAAGTCTATTTCAGCGCCCACCTGAACGCCGGGCTCCCCAACGCCTTTGG
Source organism: Pseudomonadota bacterium (assembly GCA_039190425.1). GTDB lineage: Bacteria > Pseudomonadota > Gammaproteobacteria > Pseudomonadales > Halieaceae > Marimicrobium. Next base: position 66,267 of record JBCCYE010000017.1, read on the forward strand.
CGAGTACGACGAGACACCCGAGGTCATGCACGACGATTTCGTCGAGTTCGCCGAGCGCGGGTTCCTGAACATCGCCGGGGGCTGTTGTGGCACTACGCCGGAGCACATACGGAAAATTGCCGATGCCGCCCACAAGGCTTCCCCTCGAGCCCTGCCCGACAAAGAGCCTGCCTGTCGCCTGAGCGGGCTTGAGGCCTTCAATATTTTCCAGGATACGCTGTTCGTCAATGTCGGTGAGCGTTGCAACGTGACAGGCTCAGCCAGATTCAAGCGGCTTATTTTAGAGGGCCTGTACGAAGAGGCGCTGGACGTCGCCCGCATTCAGGTTGAGGACGGGGCGCAGATCATCGACGTCAATATGGACGAAGGCATGCTGGACGCCAAAGAAGCCATGGTGACATTCCTCAACCTCGTGGCATCCGAACCGGACATCGCCCGAGTGCCGATTATGGTGGACTCCTCTAAATGGGACGTCATCGAAGCCGGTCTCAAGTGCATTCAGGGCAAAGCTATCGTGAATTCGATCAGTCTCAAGGCGGGCCAGGACGAGTTTCTGACCCAGGCCCGACTGTGCCAGCGTTACGGCGCGGCGGTCGTGGTGATGGCGTTTGACGAGGACGGACAGGCGGACAACCTGCAACGGCGCAAAGACATCTGCAAGCGCAGCTACGATCTGCTCCGCAATGAGCTGGACTTCAACCCCAACGACATTATTTTCGACCCAAATATTTTTGCGGTCGCGACTGGCATCGAAGAACACAACAACTACGCAGTTGATTTCATCGAAGCCACGCAATACATCAAGGAAAACCTCCCAGGCGCACTGGTCTCGGGCGGTGTGTCGAATGTGTCCTTTTCTTTTCGAGGTAACAATCCAGTTCGCGAGGCGATTCACTCGGTGTTTTTGTACTACGCCATCGCAGCAGGCATGGACATGGGGATTGTTAACGCCGGCCAGCTCGCGGTCTATGACGAACTGCCCGACGACCTGCGCGAGGCGGTGGAAGATGTCATTCTCAACCGCCGCGAGGACGGCACCGAGCGTCTGCTTGAGGTCGCGGAAAACTACCGGGACAGCGGCGGTGCAGAGGGTCGCAAGGAAGATCTCAGCTGGCGCGAGCAGCCCGTCTCCAAGCGGCTGGAACACGCTCTGGTGAAAGGCATCAATAGCCATATTGTGGAAGATGCCGAGGAGGCAAGACAGCAGGTAGAGCGGCCAATCGAGGTGATTGAAGGCCCGCTTATGGACGGCATGAACGTGGTGGGGGATCTGTTTGGCGACGGCAAGATGTTTTTGCCACAGGTCGTCAAGAGCGCCCGTGTTATGAAGCAGGCGGTTGCCTATCTTCAACCTTACATCGAGGACGAAAAAGATGCAGGGTCCAACAGTAACGGCAAGATACTGATGGCCACTGTGAAGGGCGACGTGCACGATATCGGCAAGAACATTGTCGGCGTGGTCCTGCAGTGCAATAATTTTGAAGTGATTGATCTGGGTGTGATGGTGCCGTGCGAGCAAATCCTTGAGACCGCGCGCAAGGAAGCCGTCGACATCATTGGCCTCAGCGGGCTGATTACACCCTCACTGGACGAAATGGTACACGTCGCTAGCGAGATGCAACGCCTGGACTATGACGTACCGCTGCTCATTGGTGGCGCGACCACTTCCAAGGCGCACACCGCGGTCAAGATTGAACCCCAGTACAACCGAGACGCCATCGTCTATGTGCCGGATGCATCGCGCAGCGTGGCAGTCGCCACACACCTGATGGGCACCGGGAAAGCCGACTACGTCGACAAACTGCAGCGTGAGTATTCAACCGTGCGCGAACGCGTGGCAAATCGGCAGCCCGCGACACCGCAATTGAGCTATCAAGACGCTGCCGCGAATGCGATTACCTTTGATTGGGAAAACTATAAGCCGCCGCAGCCAGCATTTACGGGTCTGCGGGTGTACGACGATTTTCCACTCGATGAATTGCTCGAGACCATCGATTGGACGCCCTTTTTTATCACCTGGGAGTTAAGCGGCAAGTTTCCCGCCATTCTCGATGATGAGGTTGTAGGCAAACAGGCTCAGGAGCTGTACCAGGATGCTCGGGTCATGCTCGAGCGAATCGTCAAGGACAAGCTGTTGCAGGCACGGGCGGTCGTCGGATTCTGGCCCGCCGAGCGCAGCGGTACAGACGATATTATTCTGTTCTCCGACGAAGAAAGACAGAGGCCAATCGCCACGCTGCACCATCTGCGGCAGCAATCGAAGCGTCCCAATGGTCAGCCAAACGCGAGTCTGGCCGACTTTGTTGCTCCCGAGGCGGCCGGGCTGAAGGACTATGTCGGCGGGTTTTGCGTGACGACGGGTTTGGGGGTGGAGGAACTCGCCGCCCAGTACGAAGCCCAGCACGACGATTATAATAGTATTATGTTAAAAGCACTAGCGGATCGGTTAGCGGAATCCTTTGCTGAACACCTGCACAGAACCGTGCGCCGGGAACTCTGGGGGTACGATGCGAAAGAATCTCTCAGCAACGACGACCTGATACGAGAGCACTATCGAGGCATTCGTCCTGCACCCGGCTATCCTGCCTGCCCGGACCATACCGAAAAAGCGACTCTGTTTCGGTTGCTGAACGCTGAGACCAACTGCGGCGTGACACTGTCAGAGAACTTTGCCATGTCGCCCGCCTCCTCCGTCAGCGGTTTTTACTTTTCACATCCCGACAGTCGTTACTTCAATGTGGGCAAGATCGGTCGCGACCAGGTTGCGAGTCTGGCGGCCCGCAAAGGCGAGCCGGCTGACTTCGTTGAACGGTGGCTGAGACCTAACCTGGATTACTGAGCGTGTCCGAGCACGAACATGAAACAGACTCGCACCAACATGCCAAGGAGGAGCCGCGACTCAAACCCTGGCAGGTCGTCGGTAGCGTTTTCGCGGCGGCGCTTGGCGTTCAAAGCAGCCGCAACCGGGAGCGAGACTTCAAACAAGGCCGCGTTGGCGTCTTTATTGCGGCCGGGATCGTCTTTACTTTGCTGTTTATTGCGGTGTTGGTAACGGTCGTGCAGTTGGTAGTACGCAGTGCTGACTGATACGCCATGCATCTGCCAGCACCTGCTACAGGGTAGGTAGGGTAATTGCGGCTACTGGCACAGAGGTCAGCGGTCCGGGACCCCTAGGAAGGCATTCCCGACAACCAGAAGTACACCGTAAGCACCACCAAGGCGATCACGGCCGTGGCCGCGAAAGCGTCTGCAGATCCGTCGTCGTTATCTTGCGGATTCGGTTCGTCTGTCATTGTTGCCCACTCCCACTGGTTCGCTTGGCGCGCATTATACCAGTCTGCGGCACTTTCCCAAGCCCTAACAAGCACCTGGCGACCGACTGGCTATCGGGTCTAAGCATATGAAAAATCAGGCTATTTACTGGGCTCTAATTTCTGGTAAGGTAGCGCCTCTCGCCGACAGAGCACGCCCGCGAAGGCCTCCAGGACCTGTGAATGTACGTTTACGACCAGCACGATCAAGACATCATCAACCAGCGAGTCGCACAGTTTCGCGATCAGACAGAGCGTTATCTGGCCGGTCACATTACGGAGGACCAGTTTCTACCACTGCGTCTGCAAAATGGACTGTACGTCCAACGCCTCGCACCCATGTTGCGCATCGCTGTACCTTACGGCCTGCTCAACACAACCCAATTGCGCAAATTGGCTGAGCTTTCCAGGCAGTACGACAAAGGTTATGTCCATATCAGTACCCGCCAGAACGTTCAGATGAATTGGCCGCAGCTGGCGGAGGTACCCGAAATTCTGGCCGAATTGGCAAGCGTACAAATGCATGCCGTGCAAACTTCCGGTAACTGCATCCGCAACACGACAACCGATCAGTTCGCAGGGGTCGCTACGGACGAACTGGAGGATCCGCGACCCTACTGCGAGATCATTCGACAGTGGTCTACCTTCCATCCAGAGTTCGCCTTTTTACCGCGCAAATTTAAGATTGCAGTCTGCGCCTCCGAGCAGGACAGAGCGGCTATCCACGCACACGATATTGGCCTGGAGCTGGTCCCCAACGATCAGGGTGAGATTGGCTTCAAGGTACTGGCCGGCGGCGGTTTGGGCCGGACTCCCGTGATCGGTTCAGTCATCTGTGAATGGCTGGACAAACACCACCTGCTGACCTACCTGGAAGCAATTCTACGCGTGTACAACCAACACGGTCGGCGGGACAACAAGTACAAAGCGAGGATTAAAATTCTTGTACGCGCTATGGGGGTTGACGAGTTTCGCGCGGCGGTTGAACGCGAGTGGGCGTCGTTGAAAGATGGGCCGATGACCTTATCCGGCGAGGAACTTGAGCGTACTCGGGCGTTTTTCACGGCGCCCAAGTACACGCCGCTATCTGAGCAGCAGGCGAATGACCTGCTACAGCAACAGCGTGACGGAAACAAAATCTTCGCCAACTGGGTGGAACGGAATACCCACGCTCATCGCGTACACGGCTATCGGATTGTGACGCTTTCTCTGAAAGCGACCGGCTACGCCCCTGGCGACATCACCGCTGAACAACTCGAAGAAGTCGCTGAGCTGGCCGACGAGTACAGCTTTGGAGAACTGCGCACAACCCACGAGCAGAATCTTGTCCTGGCCGATGTCTCCGTAGGTGACCTTTACGCACTGTGGCAGCGACTGCAGGCCATGGGCCTGGCAACCGCCAACATCGGCTTCCTCACGGATATGATCTGCTGCCCGGGAGGCGACTACTGCTCACTGGCCAATGCCAAGTCCATTCCCGTCGCGGAAGCTATTCAATCACGCTTTGACGACCTGGACTATCTCTACGATTTAGGTCCGCTGGATCTCAATATTTCAGGCTGCATGAACGCGTGTGGTCATCATCACATAGGACACATAGGCATCTTGGGCGTGGACAAGAAAGGCCAGGAGTTCTATCAGGTGGCATTGGGAGGCAGTCAGGCCAAGGACGCGTCCATCGCCAAGATTCTCGGCCCCTCATTCAAGCAGGAGGACATGCCTGAGGTCATTGACAAGATCCTCTCTACCTACCTCGATCTGCGAGAGGTAGACGAAACCTTCCTCGAGACCTACCGCCGCGTCGGGATCGCCCCTTTCAAGGAGAAGGTGTATGCCACAGCTGATTAAAGATGGCGCTGTCACTCAGAGCACCTGGCTAGACCCCGCACCGGACGCTTCGATCGCTCCCGCAGGACATTTCGCTACGCTGGCCCAATGGCAGGCGAGTGATGCCAAGGCGGGTCTGCCCGTTCAATTAGAACCCGGCGATGATACGTCAACGTTACTGCAGGATCTGAATGCCCTCTCCCTGGTTGCCGTGCACTTTCCATTGCTGACCGATGGACGCGGCTTTTCCTATGCCAGGGAGCTCAGAGAGCGCGGCTACATGGGAGAGCTTAGGGCGCGCGGCCACTTCATGAGAGACCAGCTAACGTATCTGACCCGCGTCGGATTCAACAGTTTCGAATTCGCACAGGATACTGACCTGGAGGCGGCACTCTCCAGCCTGCAGGATTTCACCGAGTTTTATCAGGCAGCGCCTGACCAACCGTTGCCACTGTTTCGACGCAGAGCCTGAATCGGCAGACGAGTTCTAACCGATATGCGCGAAGGCGCATCTGCATTGCCTCTGGACCGCGGGCGCGGCTACACTGGCCCACGCGCTATTCAACGGCAGATCTAGATGGATTTTTCGACGGTCACATTCGAGTTCTTCCTGATTTTCAGTGGTGCCGCGATCTTCGCGTCCATTGCCCTGTTCACGCGCCAACCACTGATCATTGCCTACATCGCACTGGGCGCCTGTATCGGACCCTACGGTTTCTCACTCGTGACCGACCTGGATCAGCTCTCTCAAATCGGTCACATCGGCATCATATTTTTGCTGTTTTTGCTCGGGCTGGATATGCAGCCGCAAGCACTTTGGTCAACGCTGCGGAAGTCGACGGTGGTTGCGCTGTTCAGTTCAGCCATTTTTTTGGCCATGGGATACGCAGTCGCCTTATTGTCCGGCTTCAGTCAGGCCGACGCACTGGTGATTGGCATGGCCATGATGTTCTCTTCCACCATCATTGGTATCAAACTGCTGCCGACAACCGTACTGCACCACCGTCACATTGGCGAGCTGATGATTGGCCTGCTGCTGCTGCAGGACCTACTCGCAATCCTGGTCCTGCTGGTTCTCTACAGCTACGCGGCCGGCGGCGCTGAAACCGTCGCAAGCGAAGTCGGCAAGACACTGTTGGCCCTGCCGCTTCTGGTGGGCAGCGCCGTTGTGGTGGTGCGTTATCTCATACTGCCCCTGATTACTCGCTTCGATCGGTTTCATGAGTACATTTTCTTATTGGCCATCGGCTGGTGTCTGGGCATGGCAGAAGCCGCCAGTGTGATTGGCCTGTCGGAAGAAATAGGCGCCTTCATTGGCGGCATCACCATCGCCACAAGCCCGATCTCCCAGTACATAGCCGTCAATTTGAAGCCGCTGCGCGACTTCTTTCTGATTCTGTTTTTCTTCTCGGTCGGCGCGCGATTCGATTTCAGAGTTCTCGATCAAATACTGTTGCCGACGCTCTTGATGTCGGCGCTGGTACTTGGAATGAAACCGGTTGTTTATCGCTTCCTACTCAAGGGTGTCAGTGAAAAGCGCGTACTGGCCTGGGACCTGGGATTTCGTCTGGGACAAGGCAGCGAGTTTTCGTTGCTGATCGCGTACATCGCCGCGGGCAGTGCGCTGATTTCCGAACAGGCTTCGCTGCTGATTCAGGCGACCACCATACTGACGCTGCTGGTGTCGTCCTACATTGTCGTGCTGAACTACCCCACACCGATCGCCATCTCTGACAAACTACGCCGGGACTGATCTGCCGTACCAGCACGAGATACAGGGATACCTTGTTGATGTGTCAGGCCATGCACGGAACGTGCGGATACAAAAAACCCGCTGTCAGACAGCGGGTCTTTGAGAAAAGCGCGCCAGAAGCCGCGCTGTCGTGCAGCGATCAGATCTTCGCTTCGAGCTCCGGCAAGGCTTCAAACAGATCCGCAACAAGCCCGTAGTCCGCGACCTGAAAGATCGGTGCATCTTCGTCCTTGTTGATAGCGACAATCACTTTCGAATCCTTCATGCCCGCGAGGTGTTGGATCGCTCCGGAGATGCCCACCGCAATGTACAGATCCGGTGCAACGATCTTTCCGGTTTGACCAACTTGCATGTCGTTGGGGACGAAGCCCGCATCAACCGCCGCGCGGGAAGCGCCAATGGCCGCGCCGAGCTTATCCGCAATACCTTCGAGGAGCTTGAAATTGTCCCCGTTTTGCATACCGCGACCGCCGGAAATGACAATATCGGCAGAGGTCAGTTCAGGGCGATCAGATTCAGCAACTTCTTCACCGACAAAGGCGGACAGACCCGCATCGTGTGCACTGTCCAATGCCTCGATGGCAGCACTGCCACCCTCCGCCGCTACGGCATCGAACGCCGTGGTGCGCACGGTGATCACTTTTTTCGCGTCGGCACTGTTGACCGTGGCAATCACATTGCCCGCATAGATAGGCCGCTGGAAAGTGTCAGCCGACTCAACTCCAGTGATGTCGGAAATTTGCGCAACATCGAGTAGGGCCGCGACGCGGGGCATGAAATTCTTGCAGTTGGCAGTGGCCGGCGCCACGACGTTGTCGTATGCGGCACCCACCTCAGCGGCCAACAGGCTGACATTCTCCGCCAGCTGATGTTCGTAGGCCGCATTGTCGGCCACCAGCACCTTACCCACACCGGGAATGGCGGCCGCCGCTTCACCCGCAGCTTGGCAGCCGGCACCCGCGACCAGAATGTCGATGTCCGCCCCGAGCGCCTGTGCGGCTGCGACCGCATTCAGGGTTGCACCCTTGAGGCTACTGTTGTCGTGTTCTGCAATAACCAGAGTACTCATGAGATCACCTTCGCCTCGTTTTTCAGTTTGTCCACCAGTTGATCAACATCTTCAACCTTGATACCTGCCTGACGCTCTGCGGGCGGTTCGACTTTCACTTGAGTCAGGTGTGTGGTCACCGAAACGCCAAGATCCTCAGGTGTCAGCACGTCCAAAGGCTTTTTCTTTGCCTTCATGATGTTCGGCAAAGACGCGTAGCGCGGCTCGTTGAGGCGCAGGTCGGTTGTCACGATCGCGGGAAGACTGAGACTGACGGTCTGCAATCCGCCGTCGATTTCCCGGGTCACGTTCACCTTGTCGCCGTCAATCACCACCTCTGATGCGAAAGTGCCCTGGCCCATATTGGCCAAAGCGCCCAGCATTTGTCCGGTCTGGTTATTGTCGCCGTCAATGGATTGTTTACCCAATATCACCAACTGTGGCTGCTCTTTGTCGACAACACCTTTTAGCAACTTCGCTACGACCAGAGGCTCTACAGCCCCTTCGGTCTCGACCTGAATACCCCTATCGGCGCCCAGCGCCAACGCAGTTCGAATCTGCTCCTGACAGCTTTTATCTCCGATCGATACGGCTATCACTTCGGTTGCGGTGCCGGCTTCTTTCAAGCGAACGGCTTCTTCCACTGCGATTTCGCAGAAGGGATTGATGGCCATTTTGACGTTATTGAGATCAACGTCAGTACCATCTGCTTTGGCGCGAACTTTGACGTTGTAGTCAACCACGCGCTTTACGGCAACGAGTACCTTCATGCATTCTCCATAGAACTAATAGATGAATTTAAGGGCTGCCACCGTTGCGTTCGGGCGGCCGGCGGCGAATCTGGCGGGGTATCTTGCCCACAATTGATACTGGGGTCAATAGCCTCAGACGCGACAATCTGTGCCCAATCACGACACTAATGAGATTCCTGCTATTCATCAGATTTATAGTTTTTATTCTTTGAAAATTATATACTTGCGCACCTTTCACGGACCGGCCAGCAGCCCAGCCGTAGCGACGCATCGGCGCGGCCACACAGCCCGGTCACCCGCCTGAATCAGAAGGAGAGCCCTGTGGAACGTGAATCGATGGAATTTGATGTGGTGATCGTTGGTGCCGGTCCGGCAGGACTTGCCACCGCCTGTCGACTGATGCAACTCGCGCAGGAAAACGACAAGGAAACCACCATCTGCGTGGTCGAAAAAGGCTCGGAAGTTGGGGCTCACATCCTATCCGGTGCGGTCATGGATCCAAGGGCGATCAACGAGCTGTTTCCCGACTGGAAAGAGCGTGGCGCACCCATGAACGTCGAGGTAACCGAAGACCAGGTTATGTTCATGACTGGGGACAGCGGTGCTATCAACGTGCCGCTGTTGTTCGCTCCCGGCTTTCACAACACGGGGAACTATGTCATCAGCCTGGGTAATGTCTGTCGATGGATGGCGGAGCAGGCGGAAGCGATGGGTATCGAGATCTATCCAGGTTTTGCCGCCTCAGAAGTGCTTTACCACGAAGACGGCAGCGTGAAAGGTATCGCGACCGGGGATATGGGTATCGCCGAAGACGGTAGCCACAAAGACTCCTACATGCCCGGTATGGAACTGCATGCCAAGTACACCGTGTTCGCCGAAGGTTGCCGTGGTCACCTGGGCAAACAACTGATCCGGAAGTTCAATCTCGACGAGGGCTGCGATCCCCAGCACTACGGCATCGGTTTCAAGGAGATTTGGGATATCGATCCCGACAAGCACAAACCCGGGCTGGTGATCCATACGACCGGCTGGCCTTCCACCAAGAATACGGCATCGGGGACCTATCTCTATCACGCGGAGAACAACCAAATTGCCATCGGTTACGTCGTTCCCCTGAGCTATGACAACCCGCACCTGTCGCCATTCGATGAGTTTCAACAGTGGAAACACCACCCAAAGATCCAGCACTACCTTGAAGGCGGAACCCGCGTCGCCTACGGCGCGAGGGCACTGATAAAGGGCGGGCCCACTTCACGTCCCAAGATGAGCTTCCCGGGCGGTCTGCTCGTGGGCGACGATGCTGGGACGCTCAACTTTGCCCGCATCAAGGGCTCGCACACGGCTTTAAAATCGGGCTCTTTAGCCGGTGAAACACTCTATGAGGCGCTGACGGGCGGCTCAGAGGGCGGCGCAGATCTGACCGCTTATGCAGACAAGTTCAATGGCTCATGGCTGAATGAAGAACTGCACAAGTGGCGTAACTTCGGCGCCTATCTGCACAAGTTTGGAACCTTTATTGGGCCGGCGCTGGCGTTCATCGATCAAGGCATCTTCAAAGGCAAGCTGCCCTTCACCTTGAGGGACCCAAAGCCAGACTACGCGTGCCTCAAGCCGGCCGCCGACATGCCAGAAATCGAGTACCCCAAACCAGACGGAAAGATCAGTTTCGACAAACTTTCATCCGTGTTCCTGTCCAACACCAACCATGAAGAAGACCAACCCTGCCACCTGACGCTAAAGGATCCGTCTATACCAATCAGCAAAAACCTGCCGCTGTACGATGAGCCGGCACAGCGCTACTGTCCGGCAGGTGTCTACGAAGTGATCGAGGAAGAAGGAGAAGCACGCTTTCAGATCAACGGGCAGAACTGCGTACACTGCAAAACCTGTGATATCAAAGACCCTTCACAAAACATCGTTTGGATAACTCCGGAAGGCTTTGGGGGACCGAACTACCCCAATATGTAATCCGCAGGGGAGCGGCTACGCTTCCTGCAGAACGTAGTCGCGGTTACCCGACCTCACCGCGACTCGCCCCTCTTCCTCATACGCCAGGTCAACGAGTCGGTACCAGGCCGCCCTCGAAAACAGGGCACTGAGACCATGTGGCAGGGCCACTACAGGAATTCCCTCCTCTACGGGGTCCAGGGAGAGTGGGTGTTCGTCATCCACACGAACGGTGCGGCCAGTGTTCAGGACGACCTCCAGATGTTCTCCCTGCTCTCGCTGTACTTGATTCACATCAATCACCATCAAAGGGTGGAGAGCAACCTGTATTCGCCATTTTTCCACCGGAGTCACCAGATAGTACTCCCCGTCGGTTTCACGCCGCAGAATACTGGCAAACAAATTCACTAATGGCGCGCGCTGTATACGGATACCCTCGTGGTACCAGACCCCCTCACGATCAATCTGTATATCAATGTCGCCCGACAGGGGTGGCTGCCATAAATGCAGCGGTGGCGCATCGGAGTTGCGCGCCAGCAGAACCTTTTTCTCCAGTGATGACAACGAAATCTCCATGCCAGACTCTGTCTCGTTCACCTATCAGTCTAAGAAATACGGGTGCACGGCGTGAACAGATTAGGAGGAGCAAGTGGTCGCACGCGCTCGACCCGCGACCTGCTTAGCGCCGCACCCGCCAGGTCACGGGTATCGGCCAAGAGCGGGCTCATCTCGGCCGCCCAGAAGTGATCGGTAGGCAGGGCTTAGGCGCAGTCGCCGATCAGCCGCACGTTGACGACACCGCCGATGTCTCGCATTCGATCCAAAACCGGTTCGCCTATCCCGCCGCTCACATCAATGAGGTTATAAGCTACCTCATCACGGCTTTTGTTGAGCATATCTATGACGTTGATGTTTTCATCCGCGAGAATCGACAGAACATTACCAAGGATCTTCGGCACATTTTCATTTGTTACGGACAGTCGACACCCACTGACCCGCTCGAGCTGAAGAGTCGGGAAATTGACTGAGTTCCGGATATTGCCATTTTCCAGAAAATCTCGCAGCTGCTCCGCTGCCATAATGGCGCAGTTGTCTTCGGCTTCTTCAGTACTGGCACCGATGTGGGGCATAAGTATCACATCGTCTCGACCGATCAATGACGGGCTGGGAAAGTCTGCGATGTACTTGCGCAAGTGTCCGCTATTGAGTGCGTCGAGCAGCGAGGCTTCATCGATTATCTCCTGGCGGGCAAAGTTCAGCAGGCAACTGTCAGCGGGCATTACGCCAAGCAACTCGGCATTGATCAAACCGCGTGTAGAATCCAGAACCGGCAAGTGCAGCGTTACGTAGTCGCTGCGGGCAAACAGTGCCGACAACGTATCTGCCTTACGGACCTGACTTGACAGGCGCCAGGCCGCTTCCACCGATAGCGCAGGATCAAACCCGATCACCTCCATACCGAGCGTTAAGGCCATTTCAGCCACCAGTGAGCCGATGGCGCCAAGCCCCACGACGCCTAACGTCTTGCCCACCAGTTCGCTTCCCTTGAACTGTTTTTTTTGTGCCTCCAGGGTCTTGTTCAGTTCCGCAGCATCCTGCATGGAGTCCAGAGTGTGCACGTACTGAATGCCTTCCACAACGCCTCGCGAGCCAAGCAGCAGTCCCGTCGCTACCAGCTCTTTCACTGCATTGGCATTTGCACCCGGCGAATTAAACACGGGAATACCGCGGGCGGTGCAGGATGCCACCGGAATGTTATTCACACCGGCACCGGCTCTTGCAATGGCGAGGATGGAGTCGGGGATGTCCTCTGCAGCCAGTTTGTGACTACGGAGCAAAATTGCATCAGGGTGAGCAAACTCGCTGGCGACTTCGTAGCCGTCCCGCGGTAATCGCTCCAAACCTTTCAGAGAAATTTGATTAAGGGTTAGTACCTGCTTGGCCATGCCTACCTCTCGGTCACATTACGGAGATGTCAGCGCTGTTCCTCAGACCCTGCTGAAACTCATTGTCCACGAGACCGCTGTATTCATTGCTGAGCTGGCGTTGCAGCATATCCAACTCAACAGGCTCAAGATCTACGACATTGCCCGGTACAACGGCCAGCAGTTCCATGACAACCGCGTCACCCTGTGGGGTGAGTATGAAGTCTGCCAGACCCTGTCCGGCCGGGGGTGCTGGAAGTTCAAAGGTTCGGCGAAGAATCAGCGGGGACATCGTGGTATTGCGGCGATCTACGCCTAGTTCCGTTTCCACGGGATAGCCGGCAGCTTCACCAAGCTCTGTAAGACTCTTGCCTGCTCGCAAGTCAGCTAACAGGGCTTCAGCTTCCGCCTGTACTGCCTGCCTGGTTGCCTCATTTTGGAGGCTGGTTACGATCTCTTCGCGCACGTCATCTACGGGTAGGGTCTCCGGCTGGTGGTGGGTGGTTACGCGCAGAACAACAAACTGCTCGCCCGCCAGTTCAACCACATCACTGTTGTGACCGTTACCCAGGACTTCTTCAGAGAATGCGGTATCGAGAAGCACAGGGTTAGCAAATACACCATCCGATTGTGACCGAGTCACGCCTTCAATGCTCTGTACCTCGAGCCCCAATTCTCTCGCGGGCGCAGCCAGCCCGTCCGCATTAAAGACCAAGTCCCTTAATGCCTCAACGGTCAGGAGAAGTTCCGCACGCGCTTCCTCAAGCTGTAAGGCCTCCTCCAACTGTGGCCGCAGCTCTTCAAAGGATGAAACGTCCAGGTCGCGCCGCTCCGTCACCAGCAGCAGGTGAGTGCCCGCGTCAGACACTACGGGCTTCGACACCTCACCCGCCGGCAAGGTGGCAATCGCGGATTCGATTTCGGTCGGAAATGCATCACCCGTTGAATAGCCCAAATCACCGCCGCGCCGGGCTGACGCCAGGTCGTCCGAGAAGGATTCGGCCACCTCCGCGAACGGTGTGCCTTGCGCCAGTTCATCTTGGGCCTGGGTCAGTTTTTCCGCGGACGTACCAGTCTCATCATTAACTAGTAAAATATGCGATACGCGATTTTCTGTCGCGGCAACGTCGCCCTGAATAGCATCCTCATACGCTGCCAGCAGGGAAGCTTCATCGACTGGCTGACGCAGATCGTCTGGCGACAGCTGAATGTACTCAAGATCAACCGATTCCGGAGTCATAAAGCGACCCTGATGCTCGGCATAGTAGGCGTCGATATCGCTCTCCCCAATGGGGCTATCATCGGCAAACGCGCTGGATGGAATCATCATAAATCGAACGTCTCTTTGCTCGCCAAGGATACCCGCGTTAACTGCCAATTCAGAAGGTGTTGCGAACTCGCTACCCGCAAGGCCGCTGCGCAGTTGATTGACGACCATATCTTCCGCCAGGCTCACTTTAAAAAAAGCCGGGGTGTACCCCGCACCAGCGAGCACGTTGCGGTACAGTTCGGGTGAAAAGACGCCATCTTGCTGGAACTGACCCATGCTGGCGATAAGGGAAGAAACCTCTTGGTTGGAGACCGTCAGACCCATGTCTTCGGCGGACTGCATCAGCAGAGTTCGTCGAATCAAGGAGTCAATCGCCTGGGGGGCGAGTCGCTCTTCTTCCAACATCGCAGGATCGAGATTGTCGCCCATACCCGATATCATCTGTCGACGCAGTGTCTCGACGGCTTGCTGCAACTCTAGGGGCCCGATCTCCTGGCCGTTGACTTCAGCGATGGAGGCACCAGAACCGCCAAACAACACCGACTCAATTCCAAACAGGGCGAACGATACAACGATCAGCCCAATAATTACTTTAGCTGCTGTGCCCTGCACGTTTGAACGAATATTCTGAAGCATGCGATCTACTCTCGAACACTAAAAAAAAGCGCACTGAAACGTGCGCCTTACGCTAGATCACGGAGAGGACCGCCAGACCCTCCCCAGTTGAGCCGGCTACTGGTCGATTACAGCCTACAACCCCTTGAGTTCAGGAGTTTACGGCGTCTTTTAATGCTTTACCTGCCTTGAAACTGGGAACATTGGACGCAGCGATCTGGATGGTCGCGCCGGTCTGCGGGTTGCGACCCGTTCGAGCGTTACGGTGTTTGACCTGAAACGTGCCAAACCCCACGAGGGCAACCTGCTCACCTTTTTTCAGCGCATCGGTAATGCCGTCGACAACGGCATCCAATGCCCGGCCAGCATCCGCTTTAGAAAGATCGGCGGCAGATGCAATAGCGTCTATCAATTCAGTCTTATTCACACTTATCCCCTTGAATGCATTAGTAGTGGCTGAGTTGGAATTCTGTCACGGCAGGTGGGTTTGCGCGGTCGACCCTCCTCCGGAATTATGTGCAATACGGCGGGCTGCGCACTTCCGGATACTGCCCGGTACAGCCCGGCTCGCTTACCCTGCGGACTTTATACCAGAGCGGGAATGCCGGTCAACGTTGATCTTACGCCGCTAGTGCGTATTGATGCGACTTTTTTCGTCCTCTTCTGCATCACCGGCTGCACCGATTGAATCCGCGAGATACTCTTCGTCGCTAATGGACTCTGGCATCGACTCAAGCGCGATGGCAAGCACTTCATCTATCCACTTCACTGGACGAATATCCAGATGCGACTTGATGTTGTCGGGCACTTCTTTCAGATCCCGTTCATTCTCTTTAGGGATAATGACCGTCTTGATGCCACCGCGCCTGGCCGCCAACAGCTTTTCTTTCAACCCACCAATGGGCAGCACTTCGCCACGCAGAGTGATTTCACCCGTCATGGCAACATCGGCTCGCACGGGAATCTGGGTGAGAACAGACACCAGGGCGGTGCACATGGCGACGCCCGCACTGGGGCCGTCTTTTGGCGTCGCACCCTCAGGCACATGAATGTGCACGTCGTGCTTTTCGTGGTAGTTGGCCGGTATGCCCAGCATCTGTGACCGGCTGCGGACTACCGTCGTAGCCGCCTGTATGGATTCTTGCATTACGTCACCAAGAGAACCTGTTTTGACGTGGCGGCCCTTCCCTGCCACCGCAACGGCTTCAATGGTTAGCAACTCGCCACCCACCGATGTCCAGGCAAGTCCAGTCACCTGACCAATCTTGTTCTCTTCCTCGGCGATGCCGTAGTTGAACTTGCGCACTCCCAACAGGTCGGGCAGCATCTCCGGCGTGACAACGGTTCCCGCTTCATGTTCACCGAGTGTGATGGATTTCACGAGTTTGCGGCACACTTTCGCGATTTCACGCTCCAGTGCTCGCACACCCGCTTCGCGGGTGTAGTACCGAATCATATCGGTGACGGTTTCCAAAGCGAGGTCCAGTTCGCCTTTCTTCAAGCCATTCAACTTGATCTGTTTCGGGATCAGGTAACGCTCGGCAATGTTCAGCTTTTCATCCTCGGTATAACCGGGGATACGGATAACCTCCATACGATCAAGAAGTGGGCCGGGAATGTTCATGGTGTTGGAGGTGCACACGAACATGACGTCGGACAGATCGTAGTCTACCTCGAGGTAGTGATCGTTGAAGGCATGATTCTGCTCCGGGTCCAGCACTTCCAACATGGCTGACGCGGGGTCTCCACGGTGATCCATTCCCATCTTGTCGATCTCATCGAGCAAAAAGAGTGGGTTTCTCACACCTGCTTTCGACATCTTTTGCAGCAGTTTGCCCGGCATCGAACCAATGTACGTTCGGCGGTGGCCGCGTATCTCAGCCTCATCTCGAACGCCACCCAGCGCCATGCGCACAAACTTGCGATTGGTTGAACGCGCAATGGATTCACCCAAGGAGGTTTTACCCACTCCGGGAGGGCCTACCAGGCACAGCACAGGCCCTTTTACCTTACGCACGCGCTTTTGCACCGCGAGATACTCCAGAATGCGATCCTTCACTTCCTCCAGGCCGTAGTGGTCTTCATCGAGAATCGTCTGTGCTCGCTTCAAGTCGTGCTTCACTTTACTGCGCTTGGACCAGGGAACGCTGACGATCCAATCGATGTAGCTGCGCACCACCGACGCTTCCGCTGACATGGGCGACATCATCTTCAACTTACCAAGCTCTGCCATGGCTTTGTCGTGCGCTTCCTCAGGCATCTTGGCTTCTTCAATGCGTGTTTCAAGTTCATCGAGTTCGTTGGGCGCTTCATCCATGTCGCCGAGTTCTTTCTGAATCGCCTTCATCTGTTCGTTCAGATAATACTCGCGCTGACTCTTCTCCATTTGCTTTTTAACGCGCCCACGAATTCGCTTTTCCACCTGGAACAGATCGATCTCAGCCTCCATCAGCCCCATAAGGTGCTCAAGGCGAGCTCGAATATCAGCGATCTCCAGAATCCGCTGTTTTTCTTCGAGATCCACGCTCATGTGCGCAGCGATGGTGTCGGCCAGGCGACCGGGTTCGTCAATCCCGGTCAAGGAAGTCAGCACCTCAGCAGGGACCTTTTTGCTGAGATTGACGTACTTTTCGAACTGACTGACGGTGGAGCGCAGCAGCGCCTCGACTTCACTTTCGGGGATGTCCTCACTGACAATCTCCCGCACTCCTGCAACCGTGGAGCGCGGACCGTCTTCCAGCGTTAATACCGCGGCACGATAGCCGCCTTCTACCAGCACCTTGATCGTACCGTCGGGCAACTTCAGCAACTGCAGGATATTCGATACTGTTCCAACCTGATACAGGTCGTCGGCCTCAGGGTTGTCTTCCGCGGCGTTGCGTTGTGCCACCAGGAGCACTTGCTTGTCGTTCGCCATGGCGTCTTCGAGTGCATCGATGGACTTTTCTCTACCGACGAACAGCGGTAACACCATATGGGGATAGACCACGACATCGCGCAATGGCAAAAGTGGAAGCTCAATGACAGAGGATGAACCCATACCAGTCTCCGGGTTGCGAGATACTTAATCTGCGGGATCGATACGGCTCGCTGTGCCGCTCGATCGCGCAGGACTCAAGGCCGCGACGGCCCGGCGAACCTCTAGGGCCGCTTACTCGTCGGGTGCAGCAGCAAGTGCAGCAGGTTCGCTGTTCTGATAGACCAGCAGTGGTTCCGAATCTCCGCGAATGACGGACTCATCAATCACCACCTTGCTGACATCGTCGCGAGAGGGGATATTGTACATCGAGTCAAGCAGAACGCCTTCCAGGATAGATCTTAGACCGCGCGCTCCCGTCTTGCGCTCCATGCCCTTTTCAGCGATGGCCCGCAGACCGTCTTCACGGAAGTCGACTTCAACGCCTTCCATTTCAAACAGTTTGCTGTACTGCTTGGTGAGAGAGTTTTTGGGCTCGGTTAGAATCTGTACGAGCGCATCGACATCAAGCTCTTCCAGGGTGGCTATGACCGGAAGGCGCCCGACAAACTCTGGTATCAAACCGTATTGAACAAGGTCCTCGGGTTCCAGCTGTGTCAACACCTCGCCGACGTTGCTGCTCTCGTCCTTGCTCTTGACCTCGGCGCCAAAACCGATACCGCCCTTCTCAGAGCGGTTGCGAATGACTTTTTCCAGGCCAGCGAAAGCGCCACCACAGATGAACAGAATGTTTGAGGTATCGACCTGCAGGAACTCCTGCTGCGGGTGCTTGCGCCCCCCTTGCGGCGGCACAGATGCGACGGTGCCTTCGATCAATTTCAACAGCGCCTGCTGAACACCCTCTCCCGACACATCTCGGGTAATCGAAGGGTTGTCGGACTTGCGTGAAATCTTGTCGATCTCGTCAATGTAGACGATGCCCACCTGAGCCTTCTCCACATCGTAGTCGCACTTCTGAAGCAGCTTTTGAATGATGTTTTCAACATCTTCGCCGACGTATCCAGCCTCGGTGAGTGTCGTTGCGTCCGCGATGGTGAACGGCACGTCAAGCAGGCGGGCGAGGGTTTCGGCCAACAGTGTTTTACCGCTTCCCGTGGGCCCGACCAGCAGGATATTGCTTTTGCCTAGCTCCACATCGTCTCGACCCTGGCCGTGACGCAGACGCTTATAGTGGTTGTATACGGCCACCGACAACACCTTTTTTGCGCGCTGCTGGCCGATCACATACTCATCCAGAATACCCTTGATTTCCTGAGGCACGGGCAGGTGGTCTTGCTGGGAGCCGCTTGCACTCTCCTGCACTTCCTCGCGGATGATGTCGTTACAGAGGTCAACGCATTCATCACAGATAAATACCGATGGGCCAGCTATGAGTTTTCTGACTTCGTGCTGGCTCTTTCCACAGAAGGAGCAGTACAGCAGCTTGCCGCCATCGTCAGTCGTTGTCGTGGTTTCGTCGCTCATGCAAACGCTCTAATCCAAGTCGCCACTCAATTCACCTTTTTCCAACTCTAAGATGATGTTTTTCGGAGGTATTTGCAAGTCCCCAAGGGAACTAAATCACGATATTCCGATTTATTCCATCGCGCTGCTACGGCGCTCTACCACCTCGTCCACAAGCCCGTATTCCTTGCTCTGTGCGGCATCCATGAAGCGGTCTCGCTCGGTATCCCGCTCTATAACCTCGAGACTTTGACCCGTATGTTCCGCCATGAGTTCATTCAATCGCTTGCGGATGATGAGAATCTCCTTGGCATGGATATCGATGTCCGTCGCCTGACCCTGAGCACCACCGCTGGGCTGGTGAATCATGGTGCGTGCGTTGGGCAGACAGAAGCGCTTGCCGGCAGCGCCACCGCACAGCAGGAAGGCGCCCATGGATGCGGCCTGTCCGACGCACATGGTGCTCACATCCGGCTTGATAAACTGCATCGTGTCGTAAATGGACAAGCCTGCCGTGACCGAGCCGCCCGGCGAATTGATGTACAGGTGGATATCTTTGTCGGGATTCTCGGACTCTAGAAAGAGCAGCTGAGCCACAATCAGATTGGCCATATGATCTTCCACCGGCCCTACGACAAACACGACCCGCTCCTTCAGTAACCGCGAGTAAATGTCATAGGAGCGCTCTCCCCTCGCAGTTTGCTCTACCACCATGGGCACCAGGCCCAGATTATTGATGGTGTTACGATTCTGTCCTGCTGTAACTTCTGCCATACGTTCTGTCCCCGGTTGGCCTACAATCTCTGTGGTGGTGGGCTCCCCGCCAAGCCTTACTCTGCGGGCTGCTCTTGGCTCATGGCCTCCTGATAGCTGCACGCCTTATCCACTATGTTGGCATCAGCAAGCAGTTTTTCAACCGCCTCGTCCTCTAGCACCCGCGATTCAACTGCGGCCAGCTGCTCCTGGTTGGCGTAATAGTAGTTAATGACCTCTTCTGGATCCTGGTAGGTCGACGCCATTTCCTCTACCGCCGCGCGGACTTTTTCGGCGTCAGCGCTCACATCGTGCTTGGCGATCACTTCCGCCATCAGCAAGCCTAGTTTGACCCGCTTTTCCGCGTTTTCACTGAACATCTCGTCTGGCAACAAGCTCTCCAAATCCAGATCCTGGGCACCCGCGCCACCGAACTGCTGGAACATCTGATTGCGCATGACGTCCACCTCCTGCGCGACCAGAGCGCGGGGCACTTCCAGCGACTGATGAACGTCGAGAAGTGCATCCATGACCTGCTGCTTGACCTTCGCTTGAACTGCATTTTTGAGCTCACGCATCATGTTGGCGGAGACCTCCTCGCGGAATTTCTCCTCACCACCTTCAGCGACGCCGTATTTGGCAAACAGCTCCTCATCCAACGGTGCCGGTATCAGTTCCTTTACGGAGTTCAAAGTGATTTCGAACTGAACGTCGGCACCTTTAAGCTCCTCAGCGTGATAGTCCTCCGGGAAGCTTAGGTCTAGCGTTTTTTGCTCACCGGCCGTCATGCCGACGATGCCCGCCTCGAACCCTGCGATCATACGCCCGGAACCGAGCTCCAGTTCACTGCCTTGATCACTGCCACCCTCAAAAGGCTCTCCGTCCCGGGTGCCGGCATAATCTATATCTACGGTGTCGCCATCCTCGGCTGCCCTGTCTACCACCTCCAGTTCACCCTGCTGTTTCCGAAACGTTTCTATAATCTCGTCGACATCGCTCGCGGCGACGTCAGCAACCGGTCGGTTTACCTCGAAGCCGTCCATGGGAAGCAGCTCCACCTCGGGAAACACCTCGAAGGTCGCAACGTACTCCACATCCTTCCCCGCTTCCAGATTACGCGGCTCAATGCTCGGCTGCCCGGCTGGACGAAGCTTCTCCTGTACTACGGCTTCCTGAAAGGATTGGCTCATCACCTCGCCAAGCACCTCCTGGCGAACGCCCGCGCCGAACCTTTGATGCATGACCTTCATAGGCACTTTGCCCGGTCGAAAACCCGGCAATCTGACCGTGCGAGCCGCTTTTGCGAGCCGACTATCCACCTCGACATCGACCCGCTCGGCGGGCACACCAACGGTCAAACGGCGCTCAAGACCTGACGTCGTTTCAATCGAAACCTGCATGGTATTTCCTCAAATTCCAACCACGGGCCTAGGCCCGAAGGTGACTAAAGCACTGCGCCCCCGCGTGTTCGCGGGCGCAGAGCATGTACTACCAGTTGAATGTGGTGCGGAATGAGAGACACGAACTCAC
>JBCCYE010000018.1:0-83065 GCA_039190425.1 Pseudomonadota bacterium
GATCTTTCCAACACACCCATGTGATGAGGGCCACCGCCAGCACGATCGGTGGATTGACCCAGAAAATCCACCGCCAGGAGAGAAACTCTGTCAGCAGTCCACCCACCAACGGCCCGAGTGTCAGTAGCGAAGTGCCGATAGCGCCGTACAGCCCCAGTGCAAGGCCGCGTTCCTCCTCCGGAAACGCTGCGGTGACGACAAAGATGGATAGCGGGAAAATGAGAGCTGCCCCCACGCCCTGCACTAGACGGGCGGCAAACAGCTCTGTACCGCTCGTCGCGAAGCCGCCGAACGTCGACGCGCAGCCGAAGATCAGCAGGCCGCTGATCAATAGCCAGCGTGCTCCGACAATGTCCGCGAGTCGGCCGGCGGCCCCTGCCAGAACCGCCAATACCAGCAGGTAAATGTTGACGAACCAGTGTGCGGCCAGGGTCGTAACCGACAGTTCCTGCTGTATGGTAGGCAGGGCGACGGCAATGACGGTCTCATCAAGCAGTATGACGCCCAGAATCGCCCCCATCGCACCGAGAATCCACCACCGCTGCTTGTTCGCGGGCTCATTCACGAAGTTTCACTCCCTGTTTTAACGTACGCGCCTGCAACCGTGACGGTAACACAGGTGGTTGCTGCAACGCATGGAATCTTCCCGGCGCAGAGACAGGGTTTACGGGCTCTACGCCGTGATTAGGTTATTGGATAGCCCATCTGCTACACTTCTCGCATTCTAAGAAAAGCGCGACGAGCGCAGTATTCGTCCGAACTCGGTCGAGAGTCTCCATACATCGGCACATCAACCGTGCGCGTAGCCAGGATCGAGTGGAGGTCCCGGGAGTGCTCAGATGAAACACGTTCTCGTTTTTTTAGTGCTGACGCTGCCTGTTGAGTTGGCAGCGCGAAATGTGCTGATGATCGTCATTGACGATATGCGTGTCGACGAGCGGGCTGAGACGCCCAACCTTGACGCTCTGGCGATTCAGTCTACTCGTTACCGAAACGCTTACACCACGGTACCTTCTTGCCTTGCGTCACGCACCAGTGTGCTGTCCGGGCTAAGCCCCGCGACGCACGGCTTTACCCGATCGGGCATCGGCTTCGTAGAGCTGCACGATGCGTTCTTTGCTGATCCGGAAATTGAAACCGTGCCCAGGCTCATGGCAAGTGCGGGATACTACACCGCCGCGGGTGGGAAAGTCTTTCACAGGCAGCTGGCCGATCAGTGGGACGAAGTGGGGCCTTTCATTCCCTATACCGATCAGTATGGCCCCCTCGCGGCTGGAGATGACGGTACCTTCATCGACGCGGCGCCCCTGCCCGATGGTGAAACACACCCAGATCAGCTGACCGCAACCTGGGCCGTGGAATTCCTGGCGGAGCAGGAACAACCCTTCTTCTTGGCAGTGGGCTTCTATCGTCCGCACCTACCGTGGCGTTTGCCCGCCGAGTACTACGATTTGTACCATTTTACCCAGCCACATATCCCCTCGGCGACGGTGCTGCAAGGGGAGCCTGAGGAAGCGCTTGCGCTGGCGAACCATCCCGTAATCGCGAACATACCGTTGTACGACTGGATCGCGAACGCAGGCAAAGCGGGGGACTATACGCGCTACTATCTGGCGGCGATCACTCATACAGACGCGATGATCGGGCAGGTCCTGGATGCACTGGTAGCTCACGGTCATGATGCAACGACAGACATTGTGGTTTGGTCAGATCACGGTTTTCATCTCGGCGAGCACAGGCATTGGAAGAAAAACACGCTCTGGCAAGAGTCGGTGCGCGTGCCGCTGATCATCCGTGCCGCTGGGCTTGCGCAGGGTGATGTCGACGTGCCGGTCAGTCTATTGGACGTGGGGCCTACGATTCTCGATTTCGCTGGACTCGAACCTTCCGTCCAGTTCGAGGGTGTATCGCTGCGAAGCGGCGCTTCACCGGTAGAGGTCTACTATAACGACGGCAGGGCTTTAGTGAACGCCGAGCGCAAGCTGATCGACTATGATCTGAATCGACCTGGCACCGATCACATGGTTGAGTACGACCTGGTCAACGACCCTGGCGAAAACGACCCTCTACCTCCCGGATGCTGATTGACTGACTGTGCATGACATTATCTGCAGATCGTCCTAGACGATCGCGATGACCGGCAGCGCAATTCCCGTTACACTCGTAAGCGACTGTTCGATCGGAGATGAGCGACGTGTTGCGTAAAGTGCTTTTCGTGGTGCCCTGGCTGTTGATGTCACTCTTTTCGAGTGCGCCCCTGATCGCTGCGGAGGGGGCAGATGAGAAAGTCGCGCTGGTCACTGGTGCCAATCGAGGAATTGGCCTGGAGTTTGCCGAACAGCTGCAGGCGGCCGGTTACAAGGTCATTGGCACGGCGCGCAAGCCCCGGGAGGCGGCCGATCTGCGCGCGCTGGGCGTTCAGGTGCAGCAGCTGGACGTTGCCGATGGTGACAGTGTCCGCGCACTGGCAGAACGGCTCAAGAGTCAGCCGATTGATTTGCTGATCAACAACGCCGGTATTAGTGGGCATGCAGCACCGAGCTTTGAGGCGACGGATTTTGATCAGGTGGCTCACACCTTTGAGGTCAACAGTCTCGGTCCCATGCGGGTAACTCAGGCGCTTCTGCCAAATCTGGAGGCGGGGTCTGACAAGGCCATTGTTGGCGTCACCAGTATCATGGGCAGTCTGGAGAATAGCGGCGGCGGCTACTATGGCTACCGGGCAAGTAAGGCCGCATTGAACATGTTCAAGACTTCGCTGTCCTCCGAGTTGGGGCCGCGTGGTTATACCATTGTTCTCATCCATCCAGGCTGGGTGCAAACTCGCATGGGTGGTGATAGCGCCCCCGTACCCACTGCCGAAAGCGTTGCGGGAATGGTGGCGGTGATTCTCGAGCTTGAGCCGAAGGACAATGGCGGGTTTGTCGATTACCAGGGCGAGCCGCTCCCCTGGTAAGGTGTTCTTATACCTTCATGACCTGTGTCTTGGAGGGTTTCGATTTATAATGGACAGCGTCGCGCTCGCAACTGCGCCTTATGGGCGCAGGCTGCTCAGTTAATCGTCTGATATCGAGAATTTCTCACCCGTGATTACTTCCACCCAATTGCAGGCCCGATTCGAGCGTCTGCGCTCAAACAAGCTGTTCGAATTGCTGGTTGTCAGCATTATTATCCTGTCCGCGCTGACCATAGGCGCTAGAACGTACTCACTGCCGCCCCTGTTGGACGCTTTGCTACCGTATCTGGATGCTGCGATCACTGGCTTCTTTCTCGTTGAAATCACCGTACGTTTTATGGGTGAGCCAAACAAAAGGCGATTTTTCCATAGCGGATGGAACGTGTTCGACACCCTGATCGTGGTGGTTAGCATGATTCCCATCGAGGACTCAGAGCTGGCATTGATCGGCCGGCTGGTGCGCATCTTCAGGGTGCTGAGGATGGTATCGATCATCCCCGAACTGCGAACCTTGCTGAACTCCCTGCTGGCAGCTATGCCTCAGCTCGGTTATGTGATGTTGATGATGTTCATTATCTTCTACATCTACGCGGCTATAGGGAGTACGTTCTTTGCTGAGGTCAACCCGGCGCTGTGGGGTGACATCGCAATTTCTATGCTGACGCTGTTTCGTGTAATGACGTTTGAGGACTGGACAGATGTCATGTACGAAACCATGGCGGTGTATCCTTTGAGCTGGACTTTTTACCTGAGCTTTATCTTTCTCTCAGCGTTTGCGTTTCTAAACATGATCATTGGTATTGTTGTCAACGTATTGGAGGAAGAACACGCACAGCAGGCTAAAGAGGAAGCGCTCGCGGCGGGTGAGCCGACGCTGAAGGACTTGCAGATGGAGATCCAGCAGCTTCGAGAACTGCTGCAGCGTCCACCCCGTTGACGCGCTTTAGACGTTGAAACGGAAGTGTATGATGTCGCCGTCTTGGACGATGTAGTCCTTGCCCTCGAGTCGCCAGCGACCGGCGTCTTTGGCGCCCTGTTCACCTCCAAGGGAGATGAAGTCGTCGTAGCCTACCACTTCGGCTCGAATGAATCCTTTTTGAAAATCCGTATGGATAACACCCGCTGCTTCCGGTGCGCTGGCCCCAATCTTGACGGTCCAGGCTCGAGCTTCATTCGGGCCGGCGGTGAAGTAGGTATGCAGGTTGAGCAGCTCATAGCCGGCGCGGATCACCCGGTCGAGACCGGGCTCTGACATACCTAACTCGCGGAGAAACTCACTGCGCTCCTCGTCCTCAAGGTCCGCAATCTCTGCCTCAAGTTGATTACAGATGGCGACGACCACAGCGTTTTCCTCCGCGGCCATCGCTCTGACGGTATCCAGGTGAGGATTTTTGTCAAAACCATCTTCGTCGACGTTGGCAATGTACATCGTCGGTTTGATTGTCAGTAAAAAGAGTTGTTTGACCCGCTGTTGCTCTTCTCCGCTGAGGTTAAGGGACCGCACCGGACGTGCCTCATTAAGGTGCGGAAGCAGACGCGATTCCAGTAGATCCTTCATGGCATTGGCTTCCTTGTCACCACTCTTGGCGCTGCGGCTAAATCGCTGTAGTTGCTTTTCGCAGCTTTCCAGATCGGCCAACGCCAACTCGGTATTGATGATTTCGATATCGGCGCGCGGGTCGATTCTGTTGGCGACATGAATCACGTTGTCGTTGTCAAAACAGCGGACGACGTGGGCGATCGCATCGGTTTCTCGAATGTTTGCGAGAAACTGATTGCCCAGCCCTTCGCCCTTGGACGCACCTTCAACCAATCCCGCTATGTCGACAAACTCCATCGTGGTGGCTATTTCACGCTGCGGTTTAACGATCTCGGCGATTGTGTCCAGGCGGGGGTCGGGAACCGGAACGACGCCGGCGTTGGGTTCGATGGTACAGAACGGGAAGTTCTCGGCGCCGATCCCCGCGCGTGTTAAGGCATTGAACAGGGTGGATTTGCCTACGTTTGGCAGTCCAACGATACCGCAGTTAAAGCCCATAGTCTTATCCTATCGTGCGGCAGCTCAGGCCGCGGTAAAGCTGTGCAGCTGTGTCATGGCTTTGGTGCTGTCACCGTTCAACAGCAGTGGTAGTGCGTTGATCGCTTCGTCGATGCAGTCGTCAATGCGCTTCCGGTCCTGCACTGAGGGCGCACTTAGGACGTAGCCGGTCACTTTAGACGCGCTACCCGGATGTCCGATGCCGATGCGCAGGCGATGAAAGTCCTTGTTGTTGCCCAGTGCGGGTACGATGTCGCGCAGACCATTGTGGCCCCCGTGACCGCCCCCTTGTTTGAAGCGTGCGCAGCCGGCAGGTACGTCCAACTCGTCATGTGCTATGAGAATCTGCTCCACCGGAATTTTGTAGAAACCCGCTGTTGCTGCTACCGACTTGCCGCTCAGGTTCATGAAGGTGGTGGGGATCAAAAGCCGCAGATCGTGGCCGCTGAACGTGACGCGACTGCACAGACCAAAGAACTTGCTGTCTTCGTGCAGTGTGGCGCCGTTCTTGCGAGCCAGTGCCTCGACAAAGTCTGCACCGGCGTTGTGACGAGTGCCCCGGTATTCGCTACCGGGGTTACCCAATCCAACAATCAGTTTCGGGGATGCCATAGCACGCCCTGTTGCCTGCTAATCAGTCCTCGCCGGAGTCGTCGGCGCCCTCGCCGTCGGCAGCGCCATCACTGGACTCCTCGGCGCCTTCCTCACCGGTAGCATCCTGAAGGTCATCTTCCAGATCGCCGCCGCGCGGTGCGTTGACGGACGCAATCGCCAGGTCGTGGTCTTCACCCAGAGACAGGGCAACCGAATTCACGCCTTCCGGAAGCGTTATGTCCGACAGGTGTACGATCTGGCCGACCTCAACTTCCTGCATGTCGACTTCAATAAAGGCGGGAATGTCGCCGGGCAGACACTGAACTTCGATGTCCGTGGCCTGGTGCTGGACCAGCCCCCCCTGCATTTTCACACCCACACAACTCTCTTCGTTGAGGAAGTGGATGGGGACGTTCACTTTGATCGCAACCTTGTCGTCAACTCGCAGGAAGTCGGCGTGCAGCACGCGGTCCTTGGCAGGGTGGCGCTGCAAATCTTTAAGAATAGCTTTCTGCCTGTCCTTCCCAACGTGGATGGTCAGCACGTGCGAGTAGAAGGCTTCATTTTCCAGCGCCTTCTCGAAATCCTTGCGAACCAGCGTCAGTGGCTGCGGATCTTCACCGGCACCGTATATGATCGCTGGAATGTGGTCTGCTTGACGACGGAGGCGGCGGCTCGCACCTTTCCCAATGTCTTCTCGCAGTTGTGCGGAAATTTCAAATTGGTCAGACATGGTCTTGACTCCTTTGATTGCACTGCCTGGCTTGCGACCAGCACGGGCAGTGGGTTGCTGTAAACGCTGCTCTACTCGAACAGCGCGCTAATGGATTCTTCGTTGGCCACTCTGCGCATGGATTCAGCCAGCAGATCGGCAATAGTGAGTTGGCGAATCTTGTTCAACTGCTTCGCTTCCTCGCTCAGCGGAATCGTGTCTGTGACGACCAGTTCGTCGAGCAGCGATTCTCCCAGATTCGTGAGGGCGTTTCCGGACAGTACGGCGTGGGTGCAATACGCGACGACTTTGGATGCGCCGCGCTCCTTCAATGCATCAGCCGCACTGCACAGAGTGCCCGCAGTGTCGACCATATCGTCAACCAGCAGGCACGTGCGCCCTTCTACTTCGCCGATGAGGTTCATTACCTGCGCTTCGTTTGCCTGGGGTCGGCGTTTGTCGACGATGGCCAAGTCCGCATCGTCCAGCTGTTTTGCAATGGCTCTTGCGCGAACCACGCCGCCAATGTCCGGTGAAACGACGATCAGGTTTTCGTAATGGCACGCCTGAATATCGTCATTCAGCACAGGCGATCCGTAAACATTATCCACTGCACAGTCAAAAAAGCCCTGGATCTGTTCGGCGTGTAAGTCCACGGTGAGCACACGATCGACGCCTGCCGTGACCATCATGCCCGCAACGACCTTCGCGGTGATGGGGACGCGCGCCGATCTGACTCGTCGATCTTGTCGCGCGTAACCGAAGTAGGGCACAACGGCCGTGATGCGTGCCGCTGAAGCTCGCTTCAGTGCATCGATCATGACAACCAGTTCCATGAGATTGTCGTTGGTCGGTGCACAGGTTGACTGCAGAACGAACACATCTTTGCCGCGCACGTTTTCGTGCAGCTCTACCATGACCTCGCCATCGCTGAATTTACCCACCCGGGCTTTGCCGAGAGACAAATACAGTCGACTGGCGACTTTACTGGCCAGCTCCGGGTTGGCGTTTCCCGTGAACACCATCATTTTCGAGGACAATGTGTTGCACTCCCGGTTGTTGGCTGAATTCCCGCACGCGCCGACGCGCCGCTGTCACCACCACGGGTGCAGCGCGCATCTCGTCTCGCCTGTGTGGCTGGGGTGGCAGGATTCGAACCTGCGAATGCCGGGATCAAAACCCGGTGCCTTGCCACTTGGCGACACCCCAATTAGTCCGACGGCTCACTCCAGTGCGGTTGTGACCGGAGAGGCATCCACGCCCTGAGCGACCATGCAGTTCCATTGCCGTGGGAGCTGCTGGCGGCCAGCCTGGGCTTCGGCTTCGCTGGTGAAGCTCACAAACGCGCATGCGCCCGTGCCTGTCAGTCTGGCCTCGCCTAATTTTTCTAACGAATTCAATACCCTATCGACTTCAGGGTAGAGCTTTCGCACTAGAGGCTGGCAGTCGTTTCGGGAGTCCCCGTCAAAAAAGGTCGCCATTTTGATGGGTGGCGAGTGGCGTGTCAATTGTGGATGGGAAAATATTTCCCCCGTCGCCACGTGACAATCTGGTGCCACAATCAGGTACCAGGCGGGCGGCAGCTTGACCGGGGTGAGCAATTCGCCAATACCCTCGGCCCAGGCCGATCGCCCCCTTACAAACACCGGCACGTCGGCACCCAGCTGCGTGCCGAGGAGCGCCAGGTGGTGAGTCGAATGTCCGAGCGACCACAGGTGGTTTAGAGCGAGCAGCGTCGTAGCGGCATTGGAGCTGCCCCCGCCCAGACCACCTCCGGCCGGGATGCGTTTCTGGACAATAATATCGGCACCCAGATCACTCTGGGCCAAAAGACGAGCCGCGCGCGTAATCAGGTTGTCTTCATCAGCGACCCCGCAGCCGTCTCCACTCAGACGTATCCGGCCCGAGCGATTGGCGGTGAAGCTCAGTGTGTCGCCCCAGTCGAGAAGCTGAAACAGGGTTTGCAGCGTGTGGTAGCCGTCATCCCGTCGACCGGTGATATGCAAAAACAAATTCAGTTTGGCGGGCGCGGGGAGCACAAGCGGCTGCGTCATGTGCGATCTGCGAGCTGCCAGCTGCGGATCAACAAGGTAGCCAGCGTGTTGTGGCCCTCGATTCGCAGCCGAGTGGGTAATGTCAGGCCATTGAAGTTGCCATAGCGCTGATAGGAGATTCGCCAGCCGTCCTGCTGCAGACTCTCCAGTGCTCCATCTGCGGACGATCGAGTTGCCTCGTCCACCGGATAGTCAGGTGATGGCAGACCACGCAGCCAGTGCGGCAACGCTTGTAACGGTAGATCCCACCCGGTACTCGCGATGATGGCTGCCCGACTGGAGATGTCGATTCGCTGTCGTTCATCGCCGCGCGCGATGGTCAGCATGGAGCCGTCGCTCTCCACAAGTGTGTTCCCCAGGCCAAGCGGTCCACTCAATCGCAGCAGGGTATGGCTACCCTGCTGCTCCCAGACGAGATTGGCTGATTCGGATGCGCCCGGTTGACGCAGCGCAATTTTGCCCGTTGCTGTCCAGTCGGTCAGACTGGCCACCCCTTCCTGGGTCGACGAACCCGTTGGCGGTGTCGGGAAGACAGAGGCACAGCCTGTGCTAAGGGCCAGGCCCAGCCAAAGCATCGCCCGGAACGGCGTTGATGGACTCATGGCTGTTGGGGTGTTGTTGAGTCGATTCCGGCGCCCGACATGTCCAGTCCGAATCGACGCAGCGTCTCGCTTAGCACAGGATGGTCAGGGTTGAGTGCGGCGGCGTCCAGCCAGATGGTTCTGGCCATATCCCGGTCTCCAATGACCCACAGCACTTCACCCAGATGAGCGGCAACCTCAGGGTCGGGAAACTCCTCGTAGGCTCGACTGAGATAATCCAGCGCCTCTTCGTAGCGACCGGTTCGAAACAACACCCAGCCCATGCTGTCGAGAATCGCCGGCTCGTTCGGCTGCAAAGCCAGAGCCTTCGTAATGAGCTGCAACGCCTCTTCATGGCGGTCGGTGCGGTTAGTCAGCGTATAGCCGAGTGCATTCAGTGCCGTCGCGTTGTCAGGATCGCTGTCGATAATGGTGCGAAGGTCTTTCTCCATGGCGTCCAGATCGCCCTGTTTTTCGCTCAGCATGGCGCGGTTGTACAACAGCGCGCTGGACTCCGGCGCAATCGCCAGCGCCTCGTCGACGAGTTCCTTGGCATCGTCGATGTATCCGTACTGCGTCAAAGTTTCGCTTTCGAGACCGTAGAGATCGATCAACCGGGCCGGGTATCGTATGCGCAGATCGGCGAACCAGTCTCGACTCTCTTGCAGATCGTCCCGTTCGATCAGGATATTGCCGATGCGGCTATTGGCAGCGATGAACTCCCGACTGTTACCTACCTGTCGATACGCCTCAAGCGCTCGTTCAGGTTGAGCATTTTGTTCCTCGATGCGACCGAGGTAGTAGTAGGCCTCGTTGGTGCGTTGTCCGGTTGCAATGAGTTGCTGCAGATAGTTTGTTGCCGCGTCAAGCTCTCCCAGTTCGCGGCTGATCAGGGCGAGGGAGTACAAGATATCAGGGTCGTTAGGTTCCTGCTTCGCCAGAACTTCAAACTGGTCGCGGGCGCCCTCCATATCTGTGGCGGCAAGAAGGCGAGCGAATTGCAGCCTGAGAAGCTTATCGTCCGGGTTTTGTTTAAGCGTCTGTTGAATGCGTGCGTAGGGATTGGAGTCACCCATGACCGTCAGTATGCGAGCCTCCACCAGCAGTGCCTCGTGCAGTCCGGGCTCAAGCGCCAGGGTTGTTTCCAGTCGCTGCAGTGCCAGCTCATAGTCCTGTTGCTCGGTGGCCAACAACGCCAGTGTCAGATTCAGACGCACGCTGCCCTCGAAGCGACTGTGCAAGGCCTCGACTTGCTGCGCCAGAGCTTCGCGAGTGGCCGAATCCAGGTTGTCGAAATCACTCAACACCATAGGGAAGTTCGCGGCACCTCCCAAAGACTCAATGGTGGCCAGATGCGACAGAGCGGCCACCGGCTGCCCGTCATTGACCAGCAGTGCGGCGGCTACGTTTAGGGCTTCCAGGTTGGTCGGCTCCAGTTCTACCCACAGCAACGCCGCGTCCAGTGCCGCTTCTTCTTGTTGCAGGAATTGACTGAGGCGCGTGGTATGGGCGCTTACGCCTGCGTCACGCAGTTGCGGCGCCTGTTTCTGATAGGCATCCAGTGCGACGTCATAGGCTCTTCGGCGCAGAGCAAACTCAGCGACCAGCAGGTCATACAGGCTATCGTCAGGAAAGTGTCGTTCCGGGGCTGGCTCCGGCTCGGAAATCGCTACTGGCGCAGGCGGCGCCTCCGCGGGCGTTGGTTCTTCGGCTATCCGATCGGCGGCCCCCGAACAGGCAAACAGCAGCGCACAGGAAAAGGCTAGTAAAGCGAGGCGGGCAAACATCATTCAGTCGAGCGGGACGGTCCAGCGAAGATACAGGTGGTATCATGACACAAGGCGTGCGTGAAGCCCAATGTAGGGTAGGAAGCGGCCTCATAACGAGTGCCATCTGCCGCGTAACTTGTTAAAATATTGGAACATTTCCCTGGGTTTTGAGCGATTGAGAGGAGCCAGGGCCGGCGGTTGCCGATGGCTGTCCATGAACCTTGGGCGGCAGTGACATCACAGTGGGTAGCGGACAGCCAGGAGCTTTTGGTCAACCCGATGAATCTTATTGCGCTTGGAATCAGCCACCACTCGGCCAGCATCGAAGTGCGTGAGCGCGTAGCGTTTGCGCCCGAGCAGGTGGGTGAAGCTCTGGTGGACCTGTGTCGGAGCGCGGGCGTCGAAGAAGCCGTCATTCTGTCGACCTGCAACCGTACGGAGCTCTACGCAGTGGCCCCCGCGCCGTTGACGGCTGCGGCGCTGATTGAGTGGGTCGCGGGTTATCACCATTTGTCGGCGGAAGAGCTTGCGCAGTGTGCCTACCGGCATCAGGATGGCCGCGCCGTACAACACCTTGTCGAGGTGGCGTCCGGTTTGGATTCGATGGTGCTGGGTGAACCGCAGATCTTTGGCCAGATGAAGTCCGCCTACGCAGTTGCCAGCGAGGCAGGTACGGTGGGGTCTGAACTCGACCGTCTGTTCCAGCGGGTCTTTGCCGTCGCCAAGCGAGTGCGCACGGATACGGCCATCGGAGAAAACCCCGTCTCCGTAGCCTATGCGGCGGTGGACCTTGCCGGGCATATTTTTTCCGATCTTGCTGCGTGTAACGCGCTGCTGGTTGGCG
This sequence comes from Pseudomonadota bacterium, assembly GCA_039190425.1. Classification (GTDB taxonomy): domain Bacteria; phylum Pseudomonadota; class Gammaproteobacteria; order Pseudomonadales; family Halieaceae; genus Marimicrobium. The sequence goes on from JBCCYE010000018.1 coordinate 11,549, forward strand.
CTGGAGAAACGGTTGAGCTGGTGGCGCGGCACCTGGTGGACGCAGGTGTTCCACGCATTGTGATTGCCAATCGCACGCTCGGCCGCGCGCGTGAACTCGCGCAGCAGTTTGGCGCGGAAGCCGTTTTACTGGCCGATATCCCCGAGCAGCTGGTCACCGCGGATATCGTTATTACATCGACCGCCAGTCAGCTACCGCTATTGGGTAAAGGCGCAGTGGAGCACGCGCTGAAGCAACGCAAGCATCGCCCATTTTTGATGGTGGACATTGCTGTCCCCAGAGACATCGAGCCGCAGGTGGCTGAACTGCGTGACGTATATCTGTACAGCGTTGACGACCTGCAGGAGATCGTCGAGCAAAACATGCGCCATCGGCACACCGAAGCACGCAAGGCGGATGTCATTATTGCCGAGGCGGTGGACAGTTATCAGCAGGAAGTGCGAGCGCTGGGTGCGGTCGATACGGTCAAACGCTACCGCACTATGGCCGAACAAACTCGAGAGCAAGAGTTGCAACGAGCGCTGCGCGCTCTGGACGGCGGTGCAGAGCCGGCAACTGTGTTGGCGCAGCTGGCACGCGGAATCACCAATAAACTGATTCACAGTCCTACAGCAGGACTCAAACGAGCGAGCGCTCAGGGGCGCAATGACCTGCTGCAGCAGGCCGTGTCACTACTCGGCCTTGAAGCCCCGGCTGAACGCGTGTCTGTTACGGAGGAAAAAACCGCTGCCGACGCGGACGATGCGACCTCTGCACAGGAAGCCCCCACCCCGACAATCGAAAACACACCGCGCACGTTGCAATGAAGGCGTCTCTGATTACCAAGCTGGAAACCCTGACAGACCGGCATGAGGAGGTATCGGCCCTGCTTGGGGATGCCGAGGTGATCGCGGATCAAGCGCGCTTTCGAGACCTGTCGCGCGAGTTCTCTGAGCTCGAGGCCGTGGTCAGCTGCTATACCGATTTCAGTCAGGTGCAGACAGACCTGGAAGATGCCAGGCAGATGCTCGAGGACTCCGATCCCGAGCTACGCGAATTGGCGCGTGAGGAGCTTGAATCCGGTAACGAGCGGCTGGTCAGTCTCGAGACCCTGCTACAGACGCTGTTACTGCCTAGAGATCCCAACGATCGTCGCAATGTGTTTCTGGAGATTCGCGCGGGCACAGGGGGCGATGAGGCCGCGTTGTTTTCCGGTGACCTGTACCGCATGTACGCTCGCTACGCAGAGCAGCAGGGATGGAAAGTCGAGGTAATGTCAGAGCGCCCGGGAGAGCACGGGGGTTATAAGGAAATCATCACGCGTGTAGAAGGTCGCGATGTCTACGCTCACTTGAAGTTTGAATCGGGTGCACACCGGGTTCAGCGCGTACCGGAAACGGAGTCCCAAGGTCGCATTCACACGTCCGCCTGCACGGTCGCTATCATGCCGGAAGCAGATACCGTGGATGATGTAGAAGTCAACAAAGCGGATCTTCGCATAGACACCTTTCGCGCTTCCGGAGCCGGTGGGCAACATGTTAACAAGACCGATTCTGCCGTGCGCATTACGCACCTGCCGACCGGTGTGGTTGTCGAATGTCAGGACGAGCGCTCACAACACAAAAACCGAGCGAGAGCCATGTCTCTATTACAGGCAAAGCTATTGTCCAGCGCCCAGGACCAGCAGGCCGATGAGCAGGCCGAAACCCGACGCAATCTGGTTGGCACGGGTGATCGATCAGATCGAATTCGTACCTATAACTTCCCGCAGGGCCGCCTGACCGATCACCGCATCAATCTCACTCTCTACAAACTTTCTGAGGTGATGGAGGGTGACCTAGGTTCTGTGATTGATCCACTGCGACAGGAGTACCAGGCGGATCAACTGGCGGCACTGGCTGAAGACTGATGGCGCTGGTCAGCGACCTGCTACGCCGCGGCGATGCCTTGCCGGGGGACAGTCCCCGCCGGGATGCCGAAGTACTGCTGGGCTTCTGTCTGCGCAAGCCGCGCAGTTGGCTGTATGCCTGGCCTGAGGCAGCAGTACCGGGCGACATCGAAGCGCAATTCAAAGAGCTCCTTAACCAGCGCAGGGCGGGTGTGCCGGTGGCGTATCTGGTCGGACGGCGGGAGTTCTGGTCGCTGTCGCTCTCGGTGACCACCGACACGCTGATTCCTAGACCCGAGACTGAGATGCTGGTCACCTGGTCGCTGGAACTGGGTCTGCCGGCGGAGGCATGCGCGGTGGATCTGGGCACAGGTTCCGGCGCCATAGCGTTGGCACTGGCGACAGAGCGACCCTGTTGGCACATCTGCGCGGTAGACGAGAGCGATACAGCGTTGACAGTAGCCAGGCGAAACGCAGAGCGTCTAGAGCTACCGGCGATTGAATTTCTGTCGGGCGATTGGTTCGGTGCTGTTGGCAAGCGCCGTTTCAATCTCATCGTCGCCAATCCACCCTACATAGACCCTGGTGATCCGCACCTGGAGGTGGGCGATCTCAGGTATGAACCAGGCTCCGCCCTGGTGTCAGACCAAGGGGGGCTGGCAGATCTCAGCCAGCTAGCGAGTGAGGCACCGGGTTATCTGCACTCGGGCGGCTGGGCACTGTTTGAGCACGGCTGTAAGCAGGGTGCGGATGTGCGGAGGATGTTGGTGACCGCCGGCTTTAAAAAGGTGCAGACGCGGACAGATCTGGCGGGCCTGGAGCGAGTCACCGGAGGGTGTTGGCGTGCTCAGTGATGAACAGCTGTCACGTTACAGTCGACAGATTCTGCTGCACGATTTCGATATCGCCGCCCAGGAGCGACTGCTGTCGGCGAGCGTGCTGATCGTCGGACTGGGCGGGCTGGGCTGCCCCTCTGCGCTGTACCTCGCCGCGGCTGGCGTTGGCCACCTGCGACTGGCGGATGGAGATACCGTGGAGTTGAGCAATCTGCAGCGCCAGATTGCTCATGCGCAGTCGGATGTCGGTCGCAACAAAGCGGCCTCCGTTGCGGAGTCGATTGCTGCCCTGAACGCTGATACACGCGTTGAGGTAGTGGGAGCAAGGCTGCAGGAGGGCGACTTGACCGATCTTCTGCAGGACATTTCGCTGGTGGTGGATGCCACCGATAACTATCCGATACGTTTCGCGCTTAACAGGGCCTGTATCGCCGCTGGCATTCCAATGGTAAGCGCGGCGGCGGTCCGAGCCGAAGGCAACGTCGCTGTGTTTGACCCCCATCGCGGCGGGCCCTGCTACGAGTGCCTGTATCGGGAGGTGGATGCAGACTCAGCGTTGCGCTGCAGTGACAGCGGGGTACTGGCTCCCGTGGTGGGAGTGCTGGGCACGCTGCAGGCGCTGGAAGTTTTGAAGGTGCTGACAGATTACGGGCATGCCTTGCGCGGGGCCATTCTGCAGCTGGATTTGCGCAACATGGACATACAGCGACTGCGACTGGGGCCTCGGGAGGATTGCCCGGCCTGCGGCCACCTGCAGCGCTGACATAGCCGAAACTTGCATTCCTCACACAGTTGCTACACTAAGATGCGGCGTGAATTTTGAATGTTTCACATGCAAGCAATGGAGGCTTTCATGAACCTTCGCAAGATTGTCCCGGTCCTAACGGCCCTGGGCGCAGCAGCAGGTCACAATGGTATTGCTCAGGCCGATATCAGCTACTCGCAGCGAGTGGTTGTAGAAGCCGGTGGAGCAATGTCTATGTTTTCCTCGGAGGGTGATGTGCTGGTGCAGATCGCCGGCGACAAATCGCGCTCTCAAAGCGATGTTCGGATGCAGTCAGGGCTGCTCAATTCGCTGATGGACACTGGCCGAACGGCTAACATTGTGCGCCTGGACAAGCAGCTGACCTGGAGTCTGCAGCCGGACGAGAAACGCTACTCCGAACTGACCTTTGCTGAGCTGCGAGCTCAGATGCAGCAAGCCAGCCAGTCGCTGCCACAGGGGAGCGACGGAGCACTGCCCGTATCGGAAGAGGCCTGTAAAATCGATGAGGGGAATCTGCAGGTTGAGCATCCCCGCGGCACGGAGCGGGTTGCTAGTATCAAGACCAAGCGACACATCGTAAATCTCACGCAGACGTGCACGGACCCGGACAGTGGCAAGACCTGCGATATCACCTGGCGAATGGAGACCTGGCTCGCGAAAAAAGTGCCCGCGCAAAAGGAGGCACTGGCGTTTCAGCAAGCCTACGCCAAAGCACTTGGCGTAGGGGATGCCGTGCAGCACCTGCAGGGAACCGGTCAGGCATTGGTATCGATGTTCGCAGGCAGCTGGGAGAAAGTTGTCGATGAATTTGACAAGATGGAGGGCTATCCGCTGCGAACAACGATGCAGATGGGCATCGGTGGAGAGGATTGCACCACCGCCAGCGGTCAGCCCATCGCGCTGGATGAAGTATGGGCGGATGCCACCACGTCTGCCTACAACGCTGCTCTTGATCAGGCTAGCGTAGAGGCGGGCGATGCGGCGGGTCGCGCCGTTGGAGAGTCTTTTGGCGACAGTATCGGGGGGTCGATCGGCGGCGCAGCCGTAGGTGCGGCGGCTGGAGAAATCATCGGTGGCTTAGCCGGTATGTTCAAAAAGTCCAAACCCGACCGCAGCGAGCCCGCTGAGGCACCGCCCGCCACTGCGGGCGGGCAGGTGACCGTATTTCGCATTTCGACTGAGGTCACCGACTGGAGCGAAGTCACCATTCCCGCAGAGACATTTGACATACCGCCGGGGTACCAGCCGCTCTAGGGCTGTGCCTTGCAGCGGGGGTTTCCAGCGCTGGTGGTAGGGCTGTCAGTGGGCAGCGCTCGGGTCATGGTTTGCCATAGCCGCCAGGACAGGATGACCGTGCTGAGAGCGATGCCTGCAATCATTGCCTGCCAGAAGCCCACGGTACCCTGAAGGGGTCCCGCTTCGCGAACAATGCCCAGCCAGTAACCCAGCGGCAGCGTCACACCCCAGTAAACGGCGCACAACACCAGGAACGGGAACAGCGTATCCTTGAAGGCTCTCAGTGTGAACGTCGTCGTCACCTGCAGCGCGTCAATCATGATAAAAAAAGCCGCCAACTGTATCAGTCGTGTAGCGATGGTATGAATTTCCGGATCATCGGTGTAGAAGGCGATGATGCTGCCGGGTGCTGTGAGCAGGAAGCCAGTGGAAAGGGCGGCCAGGATCAGTGTCATGCAGCTACCGGTGGCCACAGCACGGCGCACCAGAACAGGGCTGTCAGCGCCGATGTGGTGGCCGACACGAGTGCCCAGTGCTGAACCCAGGCTGATCAGAAAAATGTAAACAACGTCCCATACGTTGTAGGCAATCTGGTGTGCTGCGACCGCCGCTGTACCCAATGTTGCGATCATCAGTGCGATGACGGAGAACACTGCGACCTCAAGAAAAAAGGACAGTCCCATAGGAGCCCCCACCCGGAGAATCTCACGCAGAGCGCTAACCCGTGGGGTTACCCAACACAGGGGTGGCAAGTAGGGTTTGAGGCTGTTGGCACGCAGCATGTAGATGCTGATCAGAACTGGGCTCAACCACATAGAGATTGCCGTTGCCCAGCCGCAACCCGTGGCGCCGAGTTCAGGTGCACCCCACTTGCCGTAGATCAACGCATAGTTGAGCGGGATGTTAGCGATGAATCCGATAACGCTTGCGATGGCGAATGGCCGCATAATGCCGATGCCCTGGGTATGGCAGCGCAGAGCCTGAAAGATGGCAGCAGCCGGCAACCCAAAGGCAGTCGCTTGGAGATAACCCAGACTGGCGCTGTAGGTGAGTTCATCCAAGTTCAGCAGGCGCAGCAGCGGACCGGCAAAATAGCACAGCGGAGCGGCGATCAGCCCTAACGCAAGCGCCAGCCAGAGGGCCTGTGGGAGTGATTCACGAATAGGCTCAAGCCGGCCTGCGCCGTAATCCTGAGCGATGATCACCGTGGTACCGAGCAGGACACCGATGAATATCAGGTACAGGGGAAGCCAAAGGTTGTAACCAATGGCAATGGCGGCGAGGTCTGTGGCGCTGTAGCGGCCTGCCATCACGGTGTCCACCACCCCCGTGCCCATCTGAGCCACCTGCGCGATGGTCATGGGCCCGGCAATGGCCAGCAGCGCTCGGCTTTCACGCCAATAGGCTGCTATGCTGTCTTTGTCCACGGGATAACTGTGACCTGTATCGCTTAGAGGGGACTGCGAGGTCGGCACTGAGAAACCTTTTGCCCCGGGGCGTTGTCAGATAACCGATAAAAGCGTTATCCCACAACAGCAACCTGGAGAGAAGGAACTTATGAGCTCGCTTGCACAGTGGTACCAGAGTATACACAACGCGATCTTCCCGCGTTTGCAGCACTTCGATGGACTTGCCCCCCTGGCTTTGAGAATCTATCTGTTCTTTCCCTTTCTGATGGCGGGTAAGCAAAAGATCAGCGGCATGGAAAACACGATCGCATGGTTTGGCAATCCCGACTGGGGTCTTGGTCTGCCGTTTCCCTCTTTACTCGCCCATTTGGCGGCGTACACCGAGTTCATTGGCGCCTGGCTGCTGCTGATTGGCCTGGCGACCCGTTGGATCACCATACCTTTGATGATCACCATGTTGGTGGCGATATTTGTCGTGCACTGGGATAGCGGGTGGTTTGCGATTGCTCAGTCATCTGACCCAGATATTGCTTCCCGGCTGGGTGCGGCCAAGGACATACTGCGCGAGCACGGCAATTATGGCTGGCTCACGGGTGAGGGCAATTTTGTTATTCTTCAGAATGGCATCGAATTCGGTGTGACTTATTTGGTCATGTTGTTCAGTCTTTTCTTCACCGGCGGTGGTCGCTATACCAGCGTTGACTGGTTGTTGTCGAAAATCTGGCCGCCGCGCGCCTAGGCGCCAATGCTCAACCGCAGCCTCCCCAGCGATGCTGCAGCACTCCCTTTTGGTAACGGAAGTGGTAGACTAGCGCACTTTTTGAACAGCCACGGGATGTTCGACGTTCAATGAAGCGACAAACCAGTACCTCCGCGGGTGCGGCCAGTGATGTAGCGACCGTAACTTCGGCCGAAGAATCCGCCAGCGGGCAGTCCGGAAGCCGACAGGAAGATGGGCAGAAGCGTCGACGACGACGCGGTAAAAAGAAAGCCACAGCAGCCTGGTCGCTGGATCAGTTTGTTGTCGAGCCCTTGGATGGTAAGACCCGTTTCCATGATCTGGATCTGCGGGAAGAGCTCATGCACGGAATCGCGGATCTCGGTTTCGAGTATTGCTCACCGATCCAGGCGGGCATTCTTCCGCAAACCCTGCAGGGGCACGATGCCATCGGCAAGGCCCAGACCGGCACAGGCAAAACGGCCGCCTTTCTGATTACGATTTTCAACGATTTGCTCTGTCATCCACTGGAAGGCGAACGTTTCCTGGGTGAGCCCAGGGCGCTGGTTATTGCTCCGACGCGGGAACTGGTCATGCAAATAGCGGCGGATGCTCAGGACCTGGTGAAATACACCCCGCTCAAGGTAGTGACGCTCATCGGTGGCATGGACTATCAGAAACAGCTCAACCGGCTCAATGGTGATGTCGTCGATCTGGTTGTCGCTACCCCAGGCAGATTGCTGGATTTCATGGGTCGCAGGGATCTCTATCTTGATCACGTCGAGACGCTGGTGCTGGACGAGGCCGACCGTATGCTCGATATGGGTTTTATTCCCCAGGTCAAACGCATTGTGCGGGCCACGCCCCGCAAGGAAAGCCGTCAAACGCTGCTGTTTTCGGCGACATTCACCCAGGACATCATCAACCTCGCGCAGCAGTGGACGTATGAGCCGATAAACGTCGAAATCGAGCCCGAGCACGTGGCCACCGATACTGTGGATCAAAAGATCTACCTCGTGAGCAGCCAGCAGCGCTACCAGGTACTGACCAACTTGTTGCGCAGCGAGCAGGCCAGCAGCGTTATCGTGTTTGCAAATCGCCGCGACCAGGTGAGACGTTTACACGAGCGCCTTCGCAAGTCCGGCGTACCGGCTGGTATTCTCTCCGGTGAAATCCCTCAGGCGAAGCGGTCGCGCACTCTGGAGCAGTTCAAGAACGGTCAAATCACGGTATTGGTCGCCACCGACGTCGCTGGTCGCGGCATCCATGTTGAAGGTGTCAGCCATGTGGTCAATTACAATCTCCCGGAAGACCCGGAAGACTATGTGCACCGCATTGGCCGGACCGGACGGGCAGGCGCCAGTGGTGTTTCCATCAGTTTTGCCAGCGAGGATGATGCGTTTCTGCTGCCGGATTTGGAGGCATTGTTGGGCGAAAAACTGGAGTGCACCCATCCTCCCAAAGAGTTACTCGGCTAACTCCTCGCACCACAGCAGCGTCGCGCCCACGACTGCGGCGGGGACAACAAAAAAGTTGACGATGGGAACGCCGGCGCACAGAGCGACCAGGCCGCCAAAACCCATGCTGCTGAGGCGGCGATCCTGAGCGGCTAGCTTCACCTCCGCAAAGCTCAGCTGGTGGTTGTCCATCGGGTAGTCGAGGAACTGCAGGCTCATCATCCATGCCCCCAACAGAAACCAAAGAAATGGCGCAAAGGCGTTGATGCCTGGAACGATCGAGAGCACCAGAACCAGCAGTGCCATTGGGATGTAGTACAGTAGCTTGATCAATTCCCGCACGACGCCTCTTGGTACCGACCAAAGCGCCGCGGCAAGTCCCTCCAGTGAGTCCACAGGACGGCCTGTGATGAGTTCCTCGGCCTTTTCGGCCAGCAAAGCGTTGAAGGGTGACGCAACGATCAGCGCCACGGCAGTGAACAGGTAGCCTGTGATCAGGGCCGAGGTGATGGCCAGCAGTGGCCACAGTATCCATTCAACGAAGGACAGCCAGGATGGCAGTTTGGCAATAAGCCAGTCCATCAATGTAACCAGATAGCTGAAGCCAATGCCCCAAGCTGTGGCAAATATCACCACATTCACCAACAGCGGAATAATGACGAACAGTCGCAGCGAGGGATGGCGCAGCATGCGTGCGCCTCGGGCCAGGTAGCTGGCACCTGTAGCCAGATCACCGCTCATTGGAAGCGTCCTCGGCGATGCAGCTGCGGCAGACGCAAGAACGTCCACGCGCTGATTCCGGTAAGGTGGCCAGTAACCGCTCGCTTATGCGCGCTGTGAAACACCAGCACTCGTTGGCCTCGCTACCCTCTGCCATGGCACAGGCATTGTTTTTGCCACACAACGGGCATTGGCTTTGCAATGGGCTGGAATGCTTCATGGGCTTCTCTCTCGACGACCTGTGCCTATAATAACGAACCGGCGAGGAGGTGTAATGATGACATCCGACGATGACGATTTGTTTGAGCAAGAGATGGCTGATGTGATCCCCCTGCGCCGAGAGAATCGAGTTCCGCGAAGCAAGGCCTCTAACGGTAAGCCGGATACTGCACTGCAGCACCGCAGGCGAGCTGCGGTCACGGACCTACTGGTCGACCGCAACTCGCTGTCGACATCGGACATTGCCCCGCTGGACCCCTGGTATGTGGTGTCCTTCAAGCGGCCGGGAGTGCAGCACGGCGTGTTTCGCAAGCTCAAGCAGGGTCGTTACGATATGCAAGCCAGACTGGACCTGCATCGTATGAACGTAGAGCGTGCGCGTCGCGAGGTGTTTGAGTTCATTGAGGAGGCTTACAAGCAAGGCCTGCGAGGGGTTCTGATCATCCATGGCAAGGGCCAAAGCAAGAGTCAGCGGCAACAGTGTGCCCAGCTGAAGGGCTGCGTAGATCATTGGCTGCGTGAGCTAGCGCCTGTGATGGCGTTTCACAGCGCCCAGCCGAATCAGGGTGGCACCGGTGCCCTGTATGTGTTGTTGCGTAAAAGCGAGGAGAAGAAACGCGAGAATCGAGAGCGATTTTCACGCGGCAGGGATTCTGGTGAGCCAGGTAAGGGCTGAGCCATCCGCTCTATCGCCGATGAGCTCCTACGGTGGCCTCCGTTCGGACTTCCCTTTCTGAGTTTGGTTGTAACGCTTCAACGGGCGCCCGCCGCCGTGAGAACCGCTGCGTAGTCGATGCCATGGCGATGAGTGGCGACGATCTGAAGCACGGTGCGACCGTCGCGACCGCGCGCGTTGATGTCGCGGTTCTGCTCCCGAAAAAAATTCACAAACAGCTCAAAGTCGGACGCTCGCATGCTTTGATAGGCCTTCAGCAGCATGTGGAAGTCTTCGTCCGTGCCGTCGTGTGACCTGACGTTCAGGAAGCTCCGTATGTGGTCCTCGGTCCACACCTCGTCCAAAACCTTTTCTTTGTCTTTGCGCATGGGCAATCCCCTAAATCAGCTTCTCGGCGAGTAGTTGATTGACCATTTTGGGGTTGGCCTGACCCTTGGAGAGTTTCATTACCTGACCGACAAAAAATCCCAGCAGTTTCTTTCGTTTGCCCTCATCGGCGGCGAGATACTGCAGCACCTGCTCGGGGTTATGGGCAATGATGGAATCCACCATCGACCCCAGTTCACCGCTGTCACTGACCTGTTTCAGGCCGCGAGACTCTATGATCTCATCCGCGCCGCCCTCGCCGTCCCACATCGCTTCGAACACTTGCTTGGCGATTTTTCCCGAAATGCTGTCGTCAAGAATCCGCTTGATTAGTGTGGCGAGCTGGGCGGCGGGGACGGGGCATTCAACAATGCCCAGCTCGTCGCGGTTCAGTTGCCCGAGCAGTTCCACTTGCACCCAGTTGGCGGCGATCTTGGCGTCCCCGCAGCCTGACGCGACGGTTTCATAATAGTCCGCGAGTAACCGACTATCGGACAAGACACCTGCGTCGTAGTCACTGAGACCGTAGTCGGTCTGAAAGCGCAGGCGCTTGGCCGCCGGCAACTCTGGCAGGCTGTTGCGAACCGTTTCGATGTAAGCGTCGTCGATAACCACGGGTAGCAGGTCGGGCTCCGGAAAGTAGCGATAATCGTTGGCCACTTCCTTGCTGCGCATGGGGCGCGTTTCGTTGCGTTCAGCATCGTACAGCCGCGTCTCTTGTACGATTTCGCCGCCTCCGTCGAGTACGTCAGCCTGGCGCTCTATTTCGTGATGAATTGCTTTTTCAACAAAGCGAAAAGAATTGACGTTTTTGATTTCGGTGCGGGTCCCCAGAAGGTCGCTGCCGGTAGGGCGCAGTGACACGTTAATATCACAACGCATGGACCCCTGAGACATGTTCCCGTCCGATATTCCAAGGTAAGTGACCAGGCTGTGCAGGGACTTTAGATAGGCAACCGCCTCTTCAGCACTGCGAATGTCCGGCTCCGAGACGATTTCCAGCAGCGGCGTGCCAGCGCGGTTCAGATCGATACCGCTCTGACCGTGGAAATCCTCATGGAGAGACTTGCCTGCGTCTTCCTCGAGATGTGCGCGGGTGATGCCGATGCTACGGATGTTCCCGTCATCCAGTCTCACCTCAAAGCTGCCGCGGCCGACGATCGGCTCTGCAAATTGGCTGATCTGATAGCCTTTGGGAAGGTCGGGATAAAAATAGTTCTTACGGTCGAAAACGGATCGCCGGCCAATCTCTGCGCCAATGCCAAGGCCAAATCTGACCGCGAACTCTACCGCCTGAGCGTTGAGCACAGGCAACATGCCGGGCATGGCCAGGTCAATGGCGCTGGCCTGCGTATTCGGCGCTGCACCGAAGGCCGTAGAAGAGCCAGAGAATATTTTTGATCGGGTGGCAAGTTGTAGATGCACTTCCAGTCCGATCACGCTTTCCCAGGGCATTAGTCGGCGCCCCCATCTGTCGCAGGTGTTCGGTTGTGCCAATCGGTGGCTTGCTGGAACTGATGACCGATATTCAGCAGTCTCGCTTCTTGGAAGTCGTTGCCAATGAGTTGCATCCCCACCGGTCTCTCGCCCACAAAACCGGCCGGTACTGACAATCCGGGAAGCCCTGCCATGTTGACCGCCAGCGTATAGCTATCTTCGAGGTACATGGCGAGGGGATCATCGGTTTTTGCGCCCAGTGCAAAGGCCGGGCCAGGAGTGGTCGGTCCCGCGAGAACGTCAACCTCTTGAAAGCAGGCCTGAAAATCTTGCTTGATAAGGCGCCTGACCTGTTGCGCTTTTTTGTAATAGGCGTCGTAGTAGCCTGCCGACAGGGCGTAAGTGCCGACCAGAATTCGGCGCTTAACCTCGTCGCCAAAGCCCTCGCCCCGAGTCCGCGTGTACAGATCATGCAGATCTTTCGGCGCATCACATCGGTAGCCGTAGCGCACACCATCAAATCGCGACAGGTTGGTGGAGGCCTCCGCAGGGGCGATGACATAGTACGCAGGTGTTGCCAGATGGCTGTGGGGTAGAGAAACATCGATCAGTTTTGCGCCCAACCGCTCAAGCTCTGCAAGCGCTGCCTGAACGGCGCTGCCAGTGTCGGCGTCCAGTCCTGCCGCAAAGTACTCTGCAGGCAAGCCGATACGCAGACCATCGAGCGGTGTGTTCAGCGACGCGAGGTAGTCTTCGACCGGTCTGGGCGCTGAGGTAGAGTCCAGGGAATCGTGTCCTGCCATTGCAGCCAGCAGCAGGGCGCAGTCTTCTGCGTTGCGTGCCATCGGCCCGGCCTGATCGAGGCTTGAAGCAAATGCCACCATGCCCAGACGCGACACTCTACCATAGGTCGGTTTCAATCCAGTGATACCGCAGAATGCCGAAGGTTGTCGTATCGAGCCGCCGGTGTCTGTGCCGGTCGCCGCAGGGGTCAAGCCAGCGGCGACTGCCGCCGCCGAGCCGCCTGAGGATCCGCCCGGTACCAGATCGAGTTGCCATGGATTGCGAACCGGACCGTAGTAGCTGCTTTCGGTGGAAGAGCCCATGGCAAACTCGTCCATGTTGGTCTTGCCAAGGCAGACTGTGCCGGCATCAGCCAGTCGAGTGACCACCGTTGCGTCGTACGGCGGAACAAAGTTAGCCAGCATTCGAGACCCGCAGCTTGTGCGCGTGCCGTCGGTGCAAAATATGTCTTTGTGGGCGATGGGGACACCCGTCAACAGTGGCGCTTCACCCTGGGCAAGGCGTTGGTCGGCGGATCGCGCACTGCTGAGCGCGGCTTCCTCGCTGACCGTGATATAGCAGTTGAGGCGGTCATCTAAAGACTGTATGCGGTCGAGGAAATGTCGCGTCAGTTCCACACTGGAAAACGTTCCTTCGCGCAGACCCCTGGCCAGCTCAACAACAGATTGGTAGTGCATCATGTAAGTTCCGATACGACGAGTGTTACTCGATCACCCGGGGCACTAGATAGAGTCCGTCCTCGACCGCGGGCGCGATCTGCTGGAAGGCGTCTCTGCGGTCCACTTCGGTGACCTCGTCGCGACGCAGCTGTTGGATGGCGTCCAGTGGATTCGCCATCGGTTCGACGTCACTGGTATCGGCGGCCTGCAGCTGGGCAACCATATCGAGTATCTCGGCAATGCGCTCAGTAACCGCTGCCATTTGCTCTGGTGCTATACGTATCCGAGCCAGCTCGGCAATGCTTTCGATTTCAGATTGATCAATGGCCATGTCAGAGTCGCTTAAACAGCCCCAGAGGCGCGGGGGGCGTAAACTTAACACATTTGCGCCTTGCCCAAAATCCCCTTGGTTGTTACAGTTGCGGGAATAACTAAAACCTCAAAAAGACTGTCCCCGCGGTGCTTTACACAGGGGAACCCATCGGTAAAGCGCTTATAACTGGATGAACAGGCACACGAATAAAGCAGCGGGGTTCGCCGCCGTGCTCATAGGGTAGTTAGAGTTAAATGTTGAAAAAGCTGCGTGGGGTTTTCTCCAACGATCTGTCTATCGATCTGGGCACAGCAAACACACTGATATACGTGCGCGACCGGGGCATCATTCTGGACGAGCCCTCTGTGGTGGCGATTCGCATTCACAATGGACAGAAGACAATCGAAGCCGTGGGGTCTGAAGCCAAGCGAATGCTGGGCAGGACCCCTGGCAACATCACGGCCATCCGTCCGCTCAAGGACGGCGTGATTGCGGATTTTCAGGTGACGGAGAAGATGCTGCAGCACTTCATCGCCAAGGTCCATGAGACAAAGTTCATTCGCCCCAGTCCTCGAGTGCTTGTGTGTGTGCCCTGCATGTCAACACAGGTAGAGCGGCGCGCGATCAAAGAGTCGGCCTACAGTGCCGGGGCGCGAGACGTCCGGCTGATCGAGGAGCCTATGGCAGCCGCGATCGGAGCGGGCCTTAGCGTCGAAGAGGCGACCGGCTGCATGGTGGTGGACGTCGGTGGCGGTACCACCGAGGTGGCGATCATCTCTCTCAATGGAGTGGTATACCGCGATTCGGTTCGGGTGGGCGGCGATCGTTTCGACGAGGCGATTGTGTCGCATGTGCGCCGCCGCTACGGGAGTCTCATAGGGGATGCGACAGCGGAGCGCATCAAGCTTGAAGTGGGTTGCGCATTTGCCGGCAGTGAACTGCGCGAAATCGATGTGCGCGGCCGTAATCTCGCCGAGGGTGTGCCGCGCAGCTTTACCTTGAACAGCGACGAAATTCTTGAGTCCTTGCAGGATCCTCTGACGGCCATCGTGCAGGCCGTAAAGTCTGCATTGGAGCAATCCCCGCCTGAACTGGCGGCAGACATTGCCGAAAGCGGCATTGTGCTGACCGGCGGCGGAGCTTTGCTGCGCGACCTGGATCGGTTAATCTCTGAAGAGACAGGTCTGCCAGTCATTGTTGCCGACGATCCGCTTACCTGTGTTGCCCGCGGAGGCGGTCAGGCAATGGAAAGGATGGATCGGCACACGATGGATTTGCTGTCCACAGAATAGGCTGGGTCTTGTGGCCGGCGAGCTGCCAGTAAGAGCGGCGAGTAGTGATGACAGTGCTGTCGGCGTGAAGGGGCAATTGAGGAACCGACATCAAGCCGCTATTTGTCAAACAGTCCTCCCTGGGCGTGCGTTTGGTCGTCGCTCTGGTTGTCGTCGTCGCTTTAATCTTTGCCGACCTGCAGTTCAACCGATTACAGTCCAGTCGGGCCGTACTGGAAACCTTTGCCACTCCTATCTTCTGGATCGCTGATGTCCCCTCTCGAATTGGCGATTGGATGGACGGCAATTTGCGCAGCCGGTCGGCTCTGCTGGAGGACGTCGATCGACTGAACAGAGAAAATTTGGTTCTGCAGGGCCGCTCTTTGCAAATGGCCTCGCTGCAAGCAGAAAACGTTCGGCTGAGGGCATTGCTGAATTCTACTGCACTTCTTCGCGATGACGTACTGGTGGCGGAGTTGATTGGTGTCTCTCCGGACCCCGTGCGCCATCAGCTGGTGCTTAACAAGGGTGAAAGTGACGGCGTCTTCGTCGGTCAACCACTGATCGACGCTGACGGGTTGATGGGCCAGGTGGTAGAAGTCAGTGGGACGGTATCCCGGGCGCTACTGGTGACCGACGCAACGCACTCCATTCCTGTGCAGGTGGAGCGCAACGGCGTGCGGGCCATCGCCGAGGGGACCGGTGTGCTGGGCTCACTGGAGATTCATCACGTAGCGGCTACCACGGATATCCGGGAAGGAGATTTGCTGGTTACCTCTGGACTGGGGGGTCGATTTCCTGTCGGCTATCCAGTTGCCATCGTCAGCCGTGTAGAGCGCGATCCGGGTCAGGCTTTTGCAGATGTCATTGCGGCTCCGACTGCGGCACTGGATCGCAGTCGGCATGTGTTGCTTGTGTTTATCGCAACGGAAGACTGACCCGTGGCCGACGAAGAGGGCAGCGGCTATCTCATCATCCTGGGGACGTTTATAGCGGCCTACGTGCTGGCGCTTGTGCCGCTGCCCCAGTGGTTGCAGTGGGGTCGCCCGGAGTGTCTGGCGTTGACGCTCATTTACTGGACCATCGCACTTCCGCAACGCGTAGGCGTTTTCACTGGTCTGATGTTAGGCCTCGGTTTGGACGTGCTCGAAGGCGCCGTGCTAGGCCAGAACGCGTTGGCGCTGGTGGTTGTGGCACTGTTGTCTCTCGTGCTTTATCAGCGCTTGAGGGTGTACAGCGTTTTGCAACAGTCAGCGGTTGTGTTTGTGTTGGTCGGTATCAATCAACTGATCTGCCAGTGGGTGCAGAATCTCCAGGGCGTAGGAGCGGACTCACTGCTGTTTTTGCTGCCTGCGCTGTCAAGCGCTGTTGTGTGGCCTGTTGTTCTGCAAGTACTGCGGACTTTAAGGCGCCGCTATCAGGTGAGTTAGGCTTATGACCAAACCTTTGATCCTTGCCTCCGGCTCACCGCGTCGGCAGGAGATCCTGAATCTGCTGGGAGCGTCCTACGACATTCAACCTGCGAACATCGATGAGACGCCGGGGGACGGTGAGCTTGCGGAGGAATACGTGCGGCGAATGGCGCACGAGAAGGCGCTGAATGTCGCCGCAGCGCATGCATCACAAGAGCACATCGCAGTACTCGCAGCGGATACGACGGTGGTTGTGGATGGCGATGTATTGGGAAAGCCCGTTGATCGCCTCGATGGTCTGGCGATGCTCGCACGTCTCAGCGGTCGCATTCATCAGGTCATGACGGCCGTGTGTCTGGTCAGCGACACCGATACCGAATCGATCTGCGTTGCAACCGATGTTGAGTTTGTCACTCTGAGCCGCGCAACGTGTGAGGCTTATCTGTCTACCGATGAGCCTTGGGACAAGGCGGGCGGTTATGGGATTCAGGGTCTGGCTGGTGCGTTTGTTAAAGCCATACGCGGCAGTTACAGCAACGTTGTTGGGTTGCCGATGGCCGAGACCCAGGCGCTGCTGGTCGAGGCTGGAATTGCAACCAAGCTCGGCGGCGAAGCGTCCCAGGATTACTGAGGTAAGCCGTTGAGCGAAGAAATTCTGGTCAACATTACACCCATGGAAACCCGCGTAGCGGTCGTTGAACAGGGTGCCACCCAAGACGTTTACATCGAACGTACGGTCACCAGAGGCATCGTCGGCAATATCTATGCGGGTAAGGTGGTGCGCGTGCTGCCCGGTATGCAGGCCGCTTTTGTTGATATCGGCGTTGAGCGAACCAGTTTTATCCACGTCAATGATATTGTCTCGGGGGAGGCAGGCCGCCGAGAGGATGGGGCGCGTGCGCCTAATGATATTCGCGGTCTTTTGCACGAAGGCAAAAACGTGATCGTGCAGGTGACAAAAGATCCCATGGGCACGAAGGGTGCGCGGCTTACCACACAGCTGTCCGTATCGACTCGTTTTCTTGTGCTCATGCCACAGACTGATCATATCGGAATATCTCAGCTGATCGATGACGATCAGGAGCGGCAGCGCTTGCATTCGTTGTTCGCTGACGTACTGGAACAGGAGGGCATGGCGGATGTCGGCGGCTACATTCTGCGAACGGCAGCCGAGGGTGCAAGCGCAGATGACATCCTTGCTGATCTGCGATTTTTGAAGCGCCTCTGGGCAGCGGTCTCACGACGTGCGCAGGTAGCTACCGGCCCTGAGCTGCTGTATGAGGACTTGCCGCTGCACCTGCGAACGGCAAGGGATTTGGCCAGAGCATCGGTAGGTCGAATCTACGTCGACAGCGAATCAGGCTACGCAGCGCTTTCTGAATTTTGTCAGCAATACATTCCTCAGGTGCAGGCTCTGCTGGAGTTTCACAGCGGTGACCGGCCGCTGTTCGATCTTCACGGTGTGGAAGATGACATTCAGCGTGCGCTGCAGCGTAAAGTGGAATTGAAGTCGGGTGGTTATCTCATCATTGATCAAACCGAAGCTATGACGACCATCGACGTCAATACGGGTTCGTTTGTCGGGCGCAGCAAGCAGGCCGATACCATACTCAAAACCAATCTTGAGGCCGTCAACGCCCTGGCCCGTCAGCTCCGGCTGAGAAATCTGGGTGGGATCATCATCATCGACTTTATTGACATGGCAGACACCGAACATAAGCGACAGGTCCACCGCTCGCTCGAGAAGGCGATGTTGCGCGATCCAGCGCGAAATCAGATTACCGGCGTTTCTGAGCTCGGGTTGGTGGAGATGACACGTAAGCGCACGCGGGAGAGTCTGGAGCGCATGCTGTGTGAAGAATGCCCCGTATGTGCGGGCAGGGGTGTGCTCAAGACGGCAGAAACGGTTTGCTATGAGGTTTTTCGTGAAATCCTGCGCGATGCGCGGGCCTACGACAACGACACCCTGATGGTGCTCGCGGCCCAGGGGGTGGTAGACCGGTTACTGGACGAGGAATCAGCCCATCTCGCAGATTTGGAGGAATTGGTGGGAAAAACCATCAGTTTTCGCGCTGAGCCAGCTTACAGTCAGGAACACTTCGATATCATACTGCTCTAAACTACGATAGGTCGCGTGCGCTCGGGGCAGTTGGGGGCTACTTGCAAAACTCCATTTTTCATAAGCTCAGCGATGTTCTCTGGGGGCTGATCATTCTGATCCTGGTGGTGCTGGCGCTGTACGTCAGCGTAGGGAGAATGCTGACGAATGATATCAGTAGCTACCGGGCCGCCATACTACAGGAGCTAAACCTCCGGGTGCCCTTCAATATCGAGGCGGAGGCGGTGACTGGATACTGGCGATCATTTGCCCCGGATATCGTGCTCTCTGGCCTGAGATTGACGATCCCCGGTCTGGACCATGCACCAATAGAGTTATCAGAAGGGCGAATCGGCCTCGACGTGCTCAATAGCTTGCGGACCCGTTCGTTGCAGGTTACGCGCATCGAGCTCACCGATCTCAATCTCCAGGGTGAACTCTCGGAGGATGGCCGGTTTCGATTGACTGGATTTGCCGGCGGTGGCAGCGAGATGGGCCAATGGTTACAGGAGCTCCTGCTCAATGTCGAGCACGTTTCGCTGCGCGACAATCTGCTTCAGCTGCGCATGCCCAATGGAGAAGTTAGAGACTTTGATCTGGATCTTCAGTTGACACGTGAGGGTAGCCGAAGGCTCATCGATGGCAATCTGTTGTCCAACGCCGGCACCTCTATCGACGTGATCGCCCAGGGGATGGGCAACCCCTTCAAGCCGGCTGAGTTTGACGGAGAACTGTACCTGAATATTCGAACCAGCAACCTGGCGGCGGTGCGCGATCTGTTGGCTGCGGGTTCGCCGCCAGTATGGGCGGACGGGCAGCTTGATCTGCAGCTGTGGCTGGATGTGAAGCGGGGCAAAACTACCCTGGAAACCAGCCTGGAAGCGCGGGATTTCACCGTCAGTGGTGATGCGGGACGGTGGCAGGTGCCCTTGCGGCGGCTGGCGGCGCAGGCGCGTATTTAAGAACATCGCAACCACTGGCGAGTCTACGCGACGGATCTTCAGCTCGAGCACACCACTGGCGAGCTCAATGTGCCCAAGTTGCAGCTGGATGTGTGGCAGGGGGCGGCCCGGTTGCGCGCCGCTCAGCTGTCGCTGGCACCGATGAATGATCTGTTGACCAGTCTTGACTCTGTGCCTGATAACCTGCGTGACGTATTTCGGGTGTTGCAGCCGCATGGCAATGTCGCTGCCTTGCAGCTAAACCTTGGTGACATGGATAATCTCGCGGGAGATTGGGAGCTCGAGGCAAACTTCGACGCTGTGACGGTCAGTTCCTGGCGGGGAGCGCCGGGTGTCACCGGGGCCACGGGCTACGTTGAGCTGGACGCGGAACGCGGCAGGGTCGTATTGGACAGTGAGTCCATCAGCCTGTCCTTTCCAACCGTGTATCGTGAATCGTTAGACTACACAGAACTGTTTGGAAACATCGACTTGGCCTGGGACGCCGAACGATTCACGCTGCACAGCGGTCTACTGACGGCCAGAGGAGAGGAGGGCACCGCACGAGTCCTGTTCGGCCTCAACGTGCCACTGACCGAGAGTATCCCCGGTATAGAAATGGATCTGCTGGTCGGACTGACAGAGTCTCATCCGAGGTATCGCGCCAAGTATCTCCCGTACTCACTGGACTCGGGATTACTCGACTGGCTTCGCAGCAGCATTGGCGAGGGTGAAATCGAAGCCGGTGCGTTTCTGTGGAGAGGCAGCCTGAGAAGCGGTGCTGGACCGATGCGTACGGTACAGCTTGCCTTCAATGTTGCCGATACGGAATTGACCTATGATCCGCGCTGGCCTCCGGTCGACGTGCAAACGGGGGTCGTGTTGATCAACAACACTCGAGTCAGCGTCTGGAGTGATCGGGCCAGCATTTACCGTTCGGATGCGACCTCACTATCGGTAGAAACACGGGTGGCAAGCGACGGCGATCTGATGCTGGATGTGCGCGGTCAAATCGAAGGTCCGGCGGGCGATGGTCTGAAGGTGGTGAACGAATCGCCTCTCGCAAGTGCAGTGGGCGCCGCTTTTGCCAACTGGCGGCTGGAGGGTGAGTTGAGCGCAGATTTAAGATTGCGGCTGAACCTCTCCGATCAGACAGCGTTACCCCTGGTCGATGTGGCCACTCGCTGGCGCGATGTATCGATCGATGTTCAGCCCGGTGACTTACCGCTGAGGAATGTCAGTGGCGGGTTCAGTTACAGCACCCTGACCGGTTTCAGCAGCACTGGGCTGCAGGCCAGTTTGTGGGGGGAGGCTTTGCAGGCTGAACTCAGGCAGCGGCATCCCTCCGGCTCTGGCGGATATGATCCCGGTGAGTCATTACTGGAGGTTGCAGTAGACGGCAATGTGCCACTGGCATCGGTACGCCAGTGGCTTCAGCTTGAGCCACTGGCCTTTGCATCTGGGCAGACGGAGGCGCAGGTCCGCATCGAAATAGCCCCGGGTCAGCTGCCCGTTCTGACGGTTCTCAGCGATCTTAAGGGGGTGACATTGGATCTGCCCTCGCCGTACGGCAAGTCACCGGATGAGCAACGGCAGCTGGTGGTGGAAATGCCTCTGGGCGGGCCAGCCCAGCAACTGGCGATCCGCCTTGGTGAAGAGGTCTTTCTGGACATGGCGGTGGCCGACCGCAGGCTGGTCGGAGCCAGCCTCGCGTTTGCAGAGAGTGCCCCGCCGATTGTAAACGAGCAAGTGCGGATCACCGGTCGGGCGCAGGCTGTGCCGCTGCAGGCCTGGCTGTCCACCGTGGAACGCTACTTTGCGCCGCAGGCGGCATTGTTTACTGAGGCGGTGACGGCTGCTGCGGATTCCAATGCCGTAATCTCCAGCGGAGAGGTGTTAGCGACTGAGCGCTCGGGTGGCGTGGATGAGCAGAGTGTCCTGGCGGTTGTCGTTAGCGGTCTGGACGTACGGACGCTGGACGTGTACGGCCGACGGTTTGAGAATGTCCTGATTGACTTGATGTTGGCGGGCGGCGATCTGGACCTGGCCATTCAGTCAGACTGGCTGGAGGCAGATTTGTCCCTAACTTCGGCTGCGGACCCTGCGCGTTTGGACATTGCTCAACTTGATCTGGCGGGCATGCCAGAGTTGACCCCTGCAGAGGATCAGGTGGAAGGCGAGGGTACGGCCACGCAGGACAGTTTGAGCGACGCTGCCGAATGGGCGAGTTTAACGCTGCCGGACGCTGAGGTGTCGGTGCTGTCGCTGCGCTCTGCGGATCAGACCCTTGGCTCCCTGGCATTTAATTTTATGCAGCGCGATGGAGACTACCTAATCAATGACCTCCAGGGTGAGCTGTACGGGTTTCGCTTTGCGGATGACCGGACGACCCAGATGCGGTACAGGTCGGGTTCTGAGGGGTTTACCAGTCTGAGTGGTGCAGTGCGGTTTGGCGATCTGGGGGAGTCGCTGACGGCGCTTGGGTATCAACCCGTTATCCAAACTCGCAGTGGGGCGCTCGAGGTGGACCTTACCTGGCCCGGGGGGCCTAACAAATTTTCACTGTCCGATGGGCGAGGTGAACTGCAATTGCAGATCGGCGAAGGCAGTTTTCCGGAAGCACCCGCTGGCGCATCTGGCGCGGTGCGTGTGGTGAGTATTCTGAATCTAGTGGATATGGTTGGGCGACTCAGTCTCGCCCATATGTTCGAGTCGGGGATACCTTTCGACTCCGTGGTAGGCCAAGTCTACCTGGATGATGGCGTGATTGACGTGGTCCAGATGGATATCAGTGGCAGCGCGACCTTTGAGTTCAGCGGGGTGTCCGACGTGAACGCTCGCACCCTTGATGGCGAACTGGTGGCCACCCTGCCGGTGGCCAAAAATCTACCGTGGGTCGCCGCATTGGCTGGAGGCCTGCCGGTAGCAGCCGGTGTATTTGTCGTCAGTCAGATTTTTGACAACCAGTTCAACCGACTCACCAGCGCGGTGTATGGCATTGGTGGAACCTGGGATGATCCTCAGGTGGGCTTTAATCGCCTGTTTGATACACGACAAGTGCGCAGTACTGACCGGCTAGATGAGTCGCGACAGCGCAACGTAGCTCCGGATCCACAGGAACCCTCGCTGCCGCTTGATTCAGAGTTTCCTGGGATGCGGGCGCTGGATATCTTCGTAGAAGACCCCAATCGACCGACGGTGGGCTTTCCAGTCCCAGATCGGGATCAGTCGGTTTCAGATTCCGCCAGTGTTCGTAGGTAGCGAAACAAACGTCGGCTGGCGGCGGGTGGTTTGCCCCGCGATGTCTCTCTCTGGTGCTGCAAAATAAGCTGGCGGATGGGCTGACGCTCCGCCTGCGGAAATCGTTGCAGCGCTAGGTCGACCCCGCTTTCACCCGCGTTTAGTATTGCGTCGCGAAGGTCCTCCAGTGCATGGAATTGACTCGTCTCCTGACGATGGCCTTGATACAGCTGCTCCAGCGCCCGCTCGATGGGAAGGGGATCCACGTCACGCATCAGTTTGCCAATGTATTGCAGGTGTCGACGCCGCGCGCTATTGGAACGAATGCGGCGAGTTTCACGAATAGCACTCAGTAAGCCATCGTCCGCCAGTGGCATTTGCTTGAGCTGCTTATCACTGAGTTGTGTTAGTGCTTCACCCAGCTGCTGCAGCGCCAACATTTGACGTTTTAGGGCTGTTTTGCTGGGCAGATCGGGTCCCGTCCCGTCCCCGAATTCTTCGTCATCCATAGAACAGCGTCGCCAGGCCCAGGAAAGAGACGAAGCCGACCACGTCCGTTGTCGTGGTCAGCACGACGCCGCCGGCCAGGGCCGGATCGATATTGATGCGGGTCATAATCAATGGCAGCACGGCTCCGACCAGTGAGCCCACTAGCAGGTTGATCACGAGTGCGGCAGCGATGATGGCGCCGATGGTCCAGTCGTCAAACCACAGCGAGGCGAATACGGCGACGACCGTGGCGGCCATTGCGCCGTTCGCGAGCCCCACGAGCGCCTCGCGTTTAATGAGCCAGGCCTGATTGCTACGCATTACCTGCCCCATGGCAATGGCCCGCACCAGCACCGTAAGCGACTGTGTGCCAGCAATGCCGCCCATGGAAGCCACAATAGGCATCAGTACGGCCAGGGCGACCACTTTTTCAATCGTATCTTGAAACAGGTTGATCATTGAAGCGGCGATGAAGGCTGTTACCAGATTGAGACCCAGCCACACGGCGCGTCTGGGAACCGTGCGCGAAAAAGAGGCAAACGTATCTTCATCTTCGTCCAGGCCAGCCATAGACATTAGCGTGTGGTCTGCATCCTCTCGAATCACGTCGACCACGTCGTCGATGGTGATGCGACCGAGCAGCTTTCCGCTGTCGTCCACGACGGGCGCTGACACCCAGTCGTTGCGCTCGAACAGCCGCGTGACGTCAGAGTCAGATAGGCCCACCGGAATAGGCTCGATATCCGTAATCATCATCTCCCGCACCGAAGCAGAGGGATCGGAAACCAGCAACGTCCTCAGAGGCAGCAGACCGATGTACCGATCGGCGCGGTTGACCACAATGAGGTTGTCGGTCATTTCCGGTATTTCATCGTGTCGGCGCAGATAGCGCAGGACTACGTCCAGCGTCAGTCTGGCGCGTATAGTGATGGTGTCCGTATTCATCAAACCGCCGGCAACATCATCCGGATAGTGGATTACCTGTTCGAGTCGTGCGCGATCCTGTGAATCCATCGCATTGAGCACTTCTCGGGTCACGTGGTCAGGAAGCTGTTGCAGGATGTCAGCGATATCGTCGTCTTCGAGACCCTCAGTAATATGCGCCACCTCGGCAGCATCCATGGCGCCCAGGAACTCCGCCTGCAGTTCATCGCTGAGTTCCCCCAGTACCTCACCTTCTTGATCGAGTTCGACCAACTGCCAGAGGATCGCGCGGAACTTCGGTGGAGAACTTTCCAGAAGGTGGGCCACATCAGCGGGAGACAGCCCATTGAGCATACGGCGCACATCCAGAAACGTGCCGCTGTTGAGGGTCTCAGAAAGCTGGTCCAGGGCGGCCTGGGAAGCGGATTTGTTGTGCCCCATATGCGCCTCCCTTCTGTGCCTGGACTGTAGATTTCAACGACGGGATTATCGAGCAATCCGGCTGCAGCAACAACGGGATTAGTTACGGAATGGATAGACCGGGCTGGTTGCTATTCTGCTTCGTCGAAACGGTTCGCAATTAGCAGTTCCAGGGCTCGCAGTGCCTCTTCCTCATCACCACCGCTGATTTCAATCTGCAGCACAGAACCCTTGCCGGCTGCTAACATCATGACCGACATAATGCTTTTTGCATCGACCAGTTCACCGTCTATTCCAGCCCGTACTTCGCTGGAAAACGACGACGTGCAGGCAACAAACTTGGCTGCGGCACGAGCGTGCAGGCCGAGCTTGTTGATGATGGTCAACTGTGTGCGAATCACTGAGCGCGCCTACTGAAGTTCTCTGTGCCGTATATCGATCGCCGGATACTGTTTGTGGAAGTGCTCGTAGAGGCGACTGGCAAGATATACTGAACGATGTTGCCCCCCGGTACAACCCACAGCAATGGTCATGTAGCTGCGATTGCTTTGGGCATAGTGAGGTAGCCAGGTGTCGAGAAACTGACAGATGTCGTTGAATAGGGATTGGGTCATCGAGTGAGATTCAAGGAATTCTTGCACCTCGCTGTCACTGCCCGTCTTGTAGCGTAGGTCCTTGACCCAGTGCGGATTGGACAGCATGCGTACGTCAAACACGAGATCGGCGTCCGATGGAACCCCGCGTTTGAATCCAAACGATTGAATAAGGATGGACATACTGCCGGCGCGGCTACCAAAAAGACGCTGGCGAATCGTATCGCGCAATTCATATATCGTCATGCCGCTGGTGTCCAGCACCATCGACGCGGTCATTGACAGCGGCTCCAGCAGCTGGCGTTCCTTGTCAATCGCCTCCGGTAGCGAAATAGACTCCGAACTGAGTGGATGTTTGCGCCGCGTCTCGCTAAAGCGTTGTATAAGCGCATCGCGCTGCGCGTCTAAGAATATGACCTCGCTATCAACCGTGTTCGACAAGGATTCGAGAATGCTGGGGAAATCCTCCAGATCCGCCCAGGCATTGCGCGCGTCAATGCACACGGCCGTCCCCTGAAAACTCTGAAAATCATCACGACCCACCTCTGCGACCAGCGCGGGCAGCAGAGCGACAGGCAAGTTGTCGATACAGTAAAAACCTTCATCCTCAAGTTGATTGAGGGCGGTGCTTTTTCCCGAGCCGGAACGACCGCTAATGACAATAAGACGCACGGCAGCTAACCCGTACCCTCGACGGCCCGATGGTAAAGGGTGTCGCTATCGGTGGCGCTGCGCAGCTTCTTGCAGTAACCATCCTGGCTGAACAGGCGCGCTACCTCCGCGAGTATGTCGAGATGCTGTTGCTGGGCCTCTTCCGGAACCAGCAGGACAAACAGCAGATCCACCGGTTGGTCATCCGGAGCGTCAAACGGTATGGGTTCTGCCAGCGTTAGCAGTGAGCCCAATGGGCGGGTACAACTGCCGACACGACAGTGCGGTATTGCGATACCCTGCCCCAATGCGGTGCTGCCAAGTTTTTCCCGGGCCGTCAACTGAGTCAGTACTTCCGAGGAGGACAGAGTGGCTTGATCGCGGCTGACCACATCGGCGATGGTTTCGAACAGGCGTTTCTTGCTGGCATCCTTCGCGCGGCAGAGAGTGCGCGTCGGAGACAAAATATCGATGAGCTGGGACATGGCAGGTGATGTTCAGTGACCCCGGTGTTTCTGTTTGTGTTTGATTAACTGTCGATCCAGCTTGTCGGCAAGAGCATCGATCGCGGCGTACATATCCTCGGATTCAGCGTGAGCAAACAGATCGGCACCGGCGATGTGTACGGTAGCCTCGGCCTTTTGAACCATCTTTTCTACCGTCAGGATCACGTGGGTAGTGGTGATCTGATCATAGTGACGTTGTAGTCGTTCGAACTTTGTCTCTACGTATTCCTTAAGGGGGTTGGTGATTTCAAGATGATGGCCACTGATGTTCAGCTGCATATGTAACTCCTCTCGCTGAGGTGATCACGCCGGCCCGTGTCGGCTGAATGAGCACGGGAGCGTTCCGTAATTCTAGACTAATCGCTTCCGTTCATTGGAAGGTGGAATGAAAAGCGTGTCCCGATATTTTGCTATGGTACGTCGCGCGACCTTGATTCCCTGTTCTTCGAGAAGCTGGGTGATCTTGCTGTCACTCAGAGGCTTGCGCGGATTTTCGGCCGCTACCAGTTTTTTGATCAGCGCCCGGATTGCTGTTGATGAACACTCACCACCGGCGGTGGTAGCGACATGACTTGAGAAGAAGTACTTCAGCTCAAAAATCCCACGGGGAGTATGCATGTATTTGTTGGTGGTGACCCGCGAAACGGTCGACTCGTGCATTTCCACCGCTTCGGCAATATCGTGCAGTACCAGGGGCTTCATCGCCTCTTCGCCATACTCCAGAAAGTTTCGCTGATGTTCGACAATCTTGCTGGCGACCTTCATCAGGGTCTCGTTCCGGCTGTGAAGGCTTTTTAGGAACCAGCGAGCCTCCTGCAGGTTGTCGCGCAGGAAAGTGTTGTCGGCGCTGGAGTCCGCTCTTTTGATGAGGCTGGCATAGTCGCTGTTGATTCGAAGCCGTGGCGCGATGTCTGGGTTCAGTTCCACGACCCAGCGGCCCTCACGCTTGTTGACAAAAATATCCGGTACCACGTACTCAGTCTCGTCTGGTACGGCGGTTTCGCCAGGGTTCGGGTCCAGTGTTTGGATCAGGCCCAGTACGTCTTTCAATTGCTCTTCCGTTAGACGGGTTCGACGCATGATCTGATTGTAATCGTTGCTCGCCAGCTGACTCAGGTGCCGGCTGATGACCTGTTTAGCCTGCTCCAACCAGGGAGTATTGGGGGGCAGTTGTTCCAGCTGCACCAGCAGGCACTCTTGAAGGTCACGCGTGCACACTCCGGTCGGCTCGAACTGCTGCAGTCGATGCAGCACAGCGACCACCTCATCGGGGTCGATTTCCAGCGAGTCTGACAGTGATTCGTGAATGTCTTCCAGGCTCAGCAACAGCCGGCCGTTGGCATCGGTGGCATCAATGATGGCCAGGGCAATCAGCCGATCGGTATCGGATAGCCGTGTCAGGCTGAGTTGCCACAGCAGTTGGTCCCTAAGTGAAGTAGATGCGGTATTGCGTGAGTCGAAGTCTGCGTCCTGCATGCTATCCCCCGAACTGGCAGGGGCTGAAGAGGAAGGCAGTAGATCGTCCCACTGCGTGTCGACAGGCAGGTCGTCGGGAAGCGCTTCGCCAACAGGGCTTTCGGGCCATTCCTCTGAGGCTTCATCCACCGCGGCCGACTCGAGGCTCTCCATAGGGCCGTCAGCCGTCTGGTCGGAATCCTGTGCATTGTCAGCGCCCGTGGCGTCGGCATCTTCGTCCTCGGAGACCTCCAATAGAGGATTACTGTCCAGTACCTGTTGAATCTCCTGCTGGAGGTCCATTGTGGACAGCTGCAGCAACCGGATAGCCTGCTGCAGCTGAGGTGTCATGGTCAGCTGTTGGCCGAGTTTAAGCTGCAGGGATTGCTTCATGGACCGTCGGTACCGCTTTGGCAGGTATGCCCGGAAGATGCAGTGTAGCGGCGGGGTGGCCGCGGATGCAAGATGTTGGCGTGATAATTGCTTGTCCTTCACAGGGTATTGATCAGAGTTGTGAAGGGTGGCTCAAACCGGAGCGAAACTGCGTCGGCGATGTGATGGCCTCTACATGTGAAACTGGTCGCCCAGGTAGACTTCGCGCACACGCGTGTTCGCCAGGATGGTTTCTGCATCGCCTTCGGCGATGATGCGCCCCTCGCCGACAATGTAGGCGCGCTCGCAGATATCCAGGGTGTCGCGTACGTTGTGGTCGGTGATAAGAACACCGATACCTCGATCCCTGAGATGGTTGATGATGGCCTTGATGTCGCTGACGGAAATGGGATCTACGCCCGCAAAGGGCTCATCGAGCAGAATGAAGTCGGGCTCGGTAGCCAGTGCTCGGGCGATTTCGACCCGCCGCCGCTCACCGCCTGATAAGGATTGACCAAGGCTGTCTCGCAGATGTTCGACGTGGAATTCCTGTAGCAGTTCATCGCATCGCTGACGCCGCTCTGACTTGTCGAGGTCTTTGCGGGTTTGCAGAATGGCCATCAAGTTGTCGCCTACAGAGAGCTTGCGGAAGATAGAAGCCTCCTGCGGTAGATAGCCAATACCCCGACGAGCGCGCTGGTGCATGGTGTAGGCGGTAATGTCCTGATCATTCACCGTGATCTGCCCTTGGTCCGCTGGCACTATACCGATGATCATATAGAAGCAGGTCGTCTTGCCGGCGCCATTGGGTCCCAGCAAGCCGACCACCTGGCCGGCGTCAATCGCCAGGGATACGTCCTGAATGACCTCCCTACCTCGGTAGGATTTCGCCAGATTGTTCGCCCGCAATTGCGTCACGCGGTCGACTTACTCACTGCCCGGAGCGGGCGCTGATAATGGGCTAGAGGTGGATGGGGATGAGATGACATCACCGATCCCTGCGGTCCCGTCAAACTCATCCTCCGAGGGCCCATTGAGGGTTGTCGGCTGGATAACCACTTCGACCTTGTTACCTTCGATGTTGGTGTCTGCCTGAGCACGTATGACCTGTTTGGCGATAAAGTAGTCAATCGAGTCCCCGGTGACCAGATCGCCGTCACGCTCGATCCGTGCATCGTTTTTCAGATGGACGAATTCGCGGTTTTTATAGTACTCAATAACGTTCGCGTGGGCGTGTACCAGCCCTTTGTCGATCTCGGGCTGCTGGCGCATCTTGGCCGGATTGCCTCGAGCGACGATTTTGTCCGCTTGCTCAGTCTCATGAAAGATGGTCAAGCGGTCCGCTTCCAGTTCCATGCTGCCCTGACGCATCTCCACATTACCGGTATAGATGGTGACACCCCGCTGTTCGTCACGAATGGCCTTGTCAGCAGTAATGTGTATCGGCTGGTCGCGATCACCCGGCAGCGACCAGGCGGTGCCGGACAAAGTTATGGCAAGCAGCGCAAGTGCCGCATACACACCGGTCGCAATACTGCGCTGAAGGCCAATGGAACGGGTTGCAATCATACGTACTCCGCTTCTAGCCGTGCCCACTCCCCGCGGGCAGCCAAGATATACTCACAAGCTTCACGAACGGCCCCTCGACCACCGGGTGACGCGCTTTGCCAATCCGCAGCCGCTTGCACTACTTTGCTGGCGTCGGCGACCGTCATACCGAGGCCAGCGTTGCTGATCGCGCTCAGGTCAGGCAAATCATCGCCCATGTAGGCGCACTCCTCAATGCCAATGCCGTGGCTAGAGCACAGCTCCTGCAAAGCGTCGAGCTTGTCTTCGCGCCCCTGGACAACTTCCTCGATGCCGAGCTCCTGCGCGCGTCGATCGACAATGTTGGAAGTGCGCCCGGTAATGATAACGACTTTGACACCGGCTTCCTGCAATAGTTTGATGCCCAGGCCATCCTTAATATAGAACGCCTTGAGCTCTTCGCCGTCATTGCCGTAGTAGATGCTACCGTCCGTGAGCACGCCATCCACATCAAGCGCCAGCAGGCGCACGCCGGCAGCGCGCTCGTCGATACCGTTCACGCCGTCATTCCTAGCATCAGGCGATGCCCGCGTGCAGCAGGTCAATGAGATGCAGCACGCCGCTGACCTCTGTCTCTTGCTCGCAAACAACCAGCGAGGAAATCTCGTTTTCTTCCATAATGCGAAGCGCCTCTGCGGCCAGCATATCGGCTTGCACACGTTTGGCGTCAGTGCTCATCAGGTCGCCGATAGAAGTGCTGTTGATGTCGATGCGAGCATCCAGGCTGCGACGCAGGTCCCCGTCCGTGAAAACGCCCGCAAGATCGCCGTTGTCGTCCAGTACTGTCGTCATGCCCAGGCCTTTGTTGCTGATTTCCAGCAGTGCTTCTGACAGAGGAGTGGACGCCTTGACTCTGGGAATACCCTGTCCGGAGCGCATAACGTCACCGACTTTGAGCAGTAGCTTTTTCCCGAGCGTTCCGCCGGGATGGGAGAAGGCAAAATCGTCAGCGGTGAAGCCACGGGCCTCCAACAGAGCGATCGCCAAGGCGTCCCCCATGACCAGTGCTGTGGTCGTGCTCGAGGTGGGGGCGAGGTCCAGCGGGCAGGCTTCGATGTCTACTCCGGTATTCAGGTGTACGTTGGAGGCCTGAGCGAGTGTCGAGTCCGGGTTGCCGGTCATGCTGATCAGAGGTATTCCCAGTCTTTTCAGCAGCGGCAGCAGCGTGGTCACTTCAGCAACCTCGCCGCTGTTCGACAGGGCAATGACCGCATCATTTGCTGTGATCATACCCATGTCTCCGTGGCTGGCCTCACCGGGATGTACGAAGAAGGCCGGTGAGCCGGTGCTGGCCAGAGTGGCAGCGATCTTGCCGGCGATGTGTCCCGATTTGCCCATCCCCGTTACGATGATGCGGCCCGTCGTTGCCAGCAGTACTTCGCAGGCGCGTTCAAACTCCTCACCAACGCGCGACTCGAGCGCAGCTACGGCATCGGCTTCCATGCGGATGGTTCGCTGCGCAGAACGCGTGTGGCTGACGGAGCTGCGCTCCTGCATGAATGCTTCCTCAGATTACAGGGTGCTGTGAAGCAGATAATAGTACAGGCCGTAGAAGGACACTAACAGGATGCCCACCATGCGCCCGAGATAGGCGTGTCCGGGTGACGATTTGCTGCGTCGCTGGCTGACAAAGATGGCGACAGCGAGGAACAGGGTAAGGAAGCTCATGGTCAGGTAGTCCCGGCTCAATACCTGTGGTGCCAGCACCTGCGGCGCAAGTATCCCGGGGATCGACATTACCGCCAACAGGTTGAACAGGTTGGAACCAATAATGTTACCGAGGGCAATCTCGGTATGCCCGCGCAGAGCGCTGGCGATGGTGGCCGCCAACTCGGGCAGGCTGGTGCCGATGGCAACAATGGTCAGCCCGATGACCAGCTCAGACACGCCCAACTCGATAGCGGCTCGTTCGGCTCCCCAAACCAGGATTTTGGAACTCACAATGAGCAGAGCCAGTCCGAACATGAACGTGAGCCAGGCGCGCGCGTTGCTCATTGGGTGATGATCAACCTCCTCGGCAGCAATCATTTCCATGTCTTCGGCCTGAGAACGCATGAGCTGATAAACGATAAGCGCCAGCGCCAGCAGCATGATCCAGCCATCCAGCGTGGATAATGTGCCGTCGAGTATTAGCAAACCGACACCGGCGGTCACCGCCAGAAGCAGTGGCATTTCTTTTTTCATACATTGTTCGCGCACCATCAATGGAGCGACCAATACTGTCGTGCCGAGTACCAGTGCCACGTTGGCAATGTTCGACCCAATGGCGTTGCCCACGGCCAGCGTGCCCGCGCCGGAGAGTGATGCAGTGATTGACACGAGTACTTCCGGTGCAGACGTACCCAGAGAAACGATGGTGAGGCCAATCAAGATGGGCGACATGCCCAGACTTTTGGCAATCGAAGCGGCACCGTGTACAAACACGTCGGCACTCCAGATGAGAATGATAAAGCCGATGATGATGGCGCCGGCGGCTAACAGCATAGAGCGGAAATTCCTGTTAAAGTATGCGCCGCTAGAAGGACTGGAACTGTTGAGGCGTGGACGTTGTCATATCTTGTTAGAGCGCTATCCACCCCTAATAATCCCGGATTTGCCAAGAGCAGAAGGCGGATTATACAGTGCAGGGCGGTTCTGGGTAGAGGCAAATAGCGATTCGGAGAACAGGAATGTCGATCCAAAAAGCATTGATGTGGCCGGGTTTGGTCATTCTACTGGTACCGCTGGCGATGGCGCAGGATTCGGCGCCTGCGCCTGCCCATGACCTGGTCAGGGATACCACCGAGCAAGTGATGGTTGTCGTCAATGAGGCGCAGGGCTATGTGGACGACGATCCTGAGCGCTACTACCAGGGCGTTCAGGAGATACTCGAGCCGCTGATCGATTTCCGCGGTTTTGCGCGGAATGTGATGGGCCCTTATGCGAGTTCCAGCCGTTACCGGTCTCTGGGAGAAGAAGATCGCGCCAAACTGCGCGCGCAACTGGACGCGTTCACGGAGGTGATGCGGACAAGTCTGGTGCGAACCTACAGCAAGGGTTTGCTCGCTTTTGGTAGCGCTCGTATCGAAGTGTTAGAACCCGATGACTGGGATCCTCAGACTGCACGCACTTCGGTTCGTCAACATATATTCACCGATCGGTCGGAACCCTACGTGGTTCTGTATCAAATGGGCAAGAACAAAGAAAACGACTGGAAGCTGCGCAACGTGATCATCGAGAGTGTAAATCTGGGGGAGATTTATCGTGATCAGTTCCAATCGTCGGCGCGTGAGCTTGACGGCGATCTCGATAAGGTGATCGCTGAGTGGACGGTTGTTGAGGTGGACGTCGAGGACTGACCGATACGGTCGCCTTCGTCTGCAATTTCTCCTAAAATGCGTCCTCCGCTGATCAAGTAGGTCCCCATCCAGGAGTATTCATGGACGCCGCTACGGTAAAAGCTTTGTTGGAATCTCACCTCGAAGACTGTCGATTCAATGTGCAGGGCGAGGGGAGTCACTACGATATAGAGGCGATCGGTGGTGTCTTCGAAGGTTTGCGTGCTGTGAAGAAACAGCAGCTCGTGTACGCGGCGCTCAGTGAGCACATTGCCGATGGCAGCATTCATGCCGTCAATATCCGGACATTCACTCCGGCAGAATGGGATCAGCGGACCCACGGCTAACGTCGGCGGACGGCGTCCGCGCAATCCTCGACGCTGAGGTTCGAATCAAGTTCACACTTCTGTAATGCAGGTTGTGGCATGACCCAGAAACTGACCATCGCCCTGACTAAGGGTCGTATTCTTAAAGAGACGCTGCCGTTGTTGGCAGACGCAGGGATTACTCCGTTAGAGGATCCGGCGAGCAGCCGGCGACTGGAGTTTGAAACCAGTCGAGCCAATGTGTCGCTGGTGATTATCCGCGGTGCCGACGTCCCAACCTACGTTCGCCTGGGCGCGGCAGACGTTGGGGTCGTAGGCAAAGATGTTTTGCTGGAACACGGAGCAGAGGGCTTGTACGAACCCCTGGACCTCGATATTGCACGCTGTCGCCTCATGACCGCCGGGCCCGTTGGCTTCAGCGCAGGTATTGGTCGGTTGCGGGTAGCAACCAAGTTCGTCAACATCGCACGCAATCACTTTGCAGAGCGCGGCGTTCAAGCAGACATTATCAAGCTCTACGGAGCACTGGAACTCGCGCCGGTCATGAATCTTGCAGACTTGATCGTCGACATCGTTGATACGGGCAACACGCTGCGCGCTAACGGTATGGAACCGATTGATGAAATCGCGCGCATCAGCTCCCGGCTGGTCGTCAACAAGGCCGCCATGCGAGCTCGTCACGATCCAATCAACCAACTGGTAGGAGACCTCGCGGCGGCGGTGCGGGAGAGGCAGAATGCGGCGGCTTGACACCAGTGAGGCGGAATTCGAGCAAGCGCTGGAGGCGCTCACACGATGGCACGATGACGTTGACCAGTCGGTAGGCTCTCAGGTGGCCGCCATACTGGAAGATGTCCAGCAGCGTGGAGATACAGCGCTCATAGAGTACACGGCCCGGTTCGATGAGCTGAAAGTCGCCTCGGCGAGGGAGTTGGAGGTGGATGCCGCGCGCTTGTCCGCCGCCCTCGAAGAGATCGATTCGCAGCAGCTCCGCGCGCTGACGGTGGCGGCGGACAGAGTGCGTAGTTATCACGAACATCAGCGCGCTGAGAGTTGGCAGTATGAAGATCAGGCGGGCAATGTTCTCGGACAGCGCATCACCGCCTTGGACAAGGTGGGGATTTACGTGCCCGGGGGCAAGGCCAGCTATCCATCTTCGGTGCTGATGAATGCGACCCCCGCGCGAGTGGCGGGCGTCGGTGAGATCGTCATGGTCGTGCCCGCGCCGGGCGGCGTGATCAATCCCCTGGTACTGGCCGCGGCCAAGCTGGCTGGTGTTGATCGAGTACTGACCATTGGGGGAGCTCAGGCAGTAGCCGCTTTGGCGTTCGGTACTGAGCTCGTCCCCGCCGTGGATAAAATCGTGGGCCCGGGCAATCAGTACGTGGCCACTGCCAAACGCCAGGTGTTTGGTCGAGTGGGGATCGACATGATCGCGGGCCCCTCGGAGATTTTTGTGATCGCCGACGGCTCCACGCCTCCTGACTGGGTGGCTATGGACTTGTTTTCGCAAGCGGAGCACGACGAGAGCGCGCAGTCGGTTCTGCTCTGTCCGGACGCAGATTACCTGGATTCTGTTGCCCAGAGCATAGATCGCCTGCTGCCTACCATGTCGCGTCAGGCGGTCATTCGAGCTTCTCTGACTGCCAGGGGAGCGTTGATTCGGACGCGGGATTTGGCCGAGGCCGTCTCCCTCAGCAACCGGCTGGCGCCTGAGCATCTGGAGTTGTCCGTGAGGGATCCCGAGTCGCTATTGCCTCAAGTGCGACACGCGGGAGCGATCTTCCTGGGTCCGTATACCTCGGAAGCGCTGGGGGATTATTGTGCCGGCCCCAATCACGTGCTGCCGACCGCTGGCAGCGCTCGCTTTTTTTCTCCTTTGGGCGTGTACGACTTTCAGAAGCGCAGCTCCATCATTAAATGCAGTGCTCAGGGAGTGCGAGAACTGGGAGAGGTGGCTGCCATCCTGGCGCGCGGCGAGTCGCTGGATGCACATGCCGCAAGTGCGCTAATGCGTCTGGACAGTGGGGCGCTTTCGGAGGACTAGCTGTCCGCCACCGGTGATTGGTTCAATAGACCGACGACGGCCTGCAGTGCCAGACTCTGGCCATCGCGCAAGACTGAGACGTTGATTTCGTCGCCGGGCCTGAGCAGGGCCATGCGACGCAGTGTGACTCGGCCATCCTGTACCTGCTCGCCATTGATGTGCGTTATCCGGTCACCTGCCATTAGGCCGGCTTTGAGGGCCGGGCTGCCGGGCGCGACCGATTCAACTTCCAGGACCATGCGCTGGACGCCGTCGCTATTTACATCGCGCGTCAGCCCGACACTAACGCCCAGCCAGCCTCTTACAACCTCGCCGTACTGGATCAGATCCTGCATCACGAACGTGGCGAGATTGACCGGTATGGCAAGGCTGATCCCGATGCCGGTTGACGCGTCAGCGGAGCCGGCCTGACTGGTGTAGAAGAGGGTATTGATGCCTAGAAGGCGGCCCTGGGTGTCGATCAGGGCTCCGCCGGAATTGCCCAGATGGATGGTGGCGTCGGTCTGAATGTAGTCTTCGTAAAGAGATCGCCTCAAGCCATAGCGTCCCAGGGCAGAGACAATGCCTTGAGTCACCGTATGGCCAAACCCGAGCGGATTGCCAATCGCCAGGACAACATCGCCAACCCGGGCTGTGTCCGAGTCGCCGAGGGTGATGGGCGTCAAACCCGGCAGTTCGATCTGCAGCACGGCGAGATCGGTAGCGGGGTCTGAGCCGATCACTATGGCGGTGGCAGTGCGGCCGTCCTGCAGCATGATCTGAATGCGATCTGCGCCGGCGATGACGTGATTATTGGTGAGAACGTGGCCTTCCGCGCTCATGATGACCCCAGAGCCCAGGGAACGCTCGGTCCGCTGACGATTGGACCTCGCCTGCTGGAATCTGCGAAAAAACGGGTCCTGTAACAGCGGATTGCCCGCAGCATCGACCCGTTTGACGGTGTAGATATTGACGACCGAGCCGGTCGCAGCCGCGACCGCCTGGGCGTAACTCGTGGGCGCCGTCGTCCCCGGCTGCTCTGCGCCCTCTCCGGGCAGCACCCAGCGATCCAGGATCAACAGGGCGGCCAGCACACCGGCGATGGCCGGCCAGGTCAAAAATTGAAGAAATTTGGTCATGCTCACCGACTGTAAGGTTCTGCACGTGCGGGGCATTGTATATGATGCGGGCGCTTTGCCGACAGGTCCCGTGTCCATGGCTGTGCGGCAAACTGCGACCGAGCCCCAGTGGGTGCAGGCTGCGGGGGGCTCAGACGACGGAGGCCCTGGATGCCGGGCACTGATCTTCCGAGGCAGACAATTCGGTTGGGTGTTCTGGCGCGGTCATCGCAATCAGCCCCTCAGGCTTTCTCCGGGGTATCTTGGGTGGTTTCCTGCGGCGGCGTTGTGCTGCGCTCAAGGCCAAACTCTTCGTTGAGCATCCCTTTTTCGTCTGGGGAGGATTTAGGCGCATAGTCGAGGGGGGGTTGAATATGAGCGAGTTCCGGGGGTATTTCGGCCGGATCGCGTTGCCCGCCGGGCCGATCGAGGCTCACAGGACCCTGACCCTGGCACAGGTTAGCGGCGCCGCTCGCCAGATGGTTGTGCACCTCACGATAGCTTTCCGTGAGATTGTTCAGTAGGTGAGCGGTAGCGGTGAAGTGCTCCACAACCTCGTCTTCGTAGAGTTTTTTATCCTGCAGCACCTGGTCCAGTTTGCGCTCCACTTCACGGTACTTTTGTCCCGATGCGGATGTGTTTCGGCCTAGCCACCAGCCGATGACCACGCCCAAGAGCATCAACGTAAGTCCGCCGAGCACGAGCATTTGAGTACTGACTTCGGGTGATTCCACTGCCACGTCCTTAAAACTGGAACATCAGGGGCGCAGTATACCTCCAATGCACTGACCGCAGTAGCGTGACGCGTTGCCAAGCAAAGTGCCACTCGCTAAAGTGTCACGTTTGCGAAACGCGGGCGCTCCTCTCATCCATGACCACTCCCTGGCAGCGCTACCAGGCCGACCTGCAGCGAGAAGATTTTTCCTATGATCCGGCCCAGGAGCAGGCGGTTAAACGCTTGCAGGATTTGTACGACCGGTTGCTGGCGCGCCGACTGGAAAGCGACCGCGGTGGGGTAGCGGCGCTTCTGCGCATGGTGCGGCGCAAGCCGGTGACACCTGAGAAAGGTCTGTATTTGTGGGGTGGCGTTGGGCGCGGCAAGACTTACCTCATGGACACGTTTTTCGACAGCCTGCCGTTGCGGCGCAAGTTGCGGGTACATTTTCATCGTTTCATGCAGCGCGTTCATCGAGAGTTGACCAGCCTGGAAGGGGAAAAAAATCCCCTGGAGATTGTCGCCGAACGGCTTGCGAATGAGGCCCGCGTGGTCTGTTTTGACGAGTTCTTTGTGACCGACATTGGCGACGCCATGATTCTTGCAGGACTGATGGAAGGCTTGTTCTCTCGGGGCGTCACCCTGGTGGCGACGTCCAACATTGAACCGCATCACCTATATGAAAACGGTTTGCAAAGACAACGATTTCTGCCGGCTATTGCACTCATTGAACAGCACACCGAGGTGTTGAACGTGGACGCCGGTGTCGATCATCGATTGCGTACCCTGCAGCAGGCCAGGTTGTACCACTATCCGCTGGGTGAGGGCGCAGACCGGTCGTTGGAGGAGAGCTTCAACCGGCTTGCTCGAGAACCCGGCAAACGCTGGGAGCGAATTCAGGTCAACGGTCGCTATCTCACCTGCCGCTGTTTGGCCGAGGATGTTGCCTGGTTTGAGTTTGCTGAACTGTGCGACGGCCCCCGCTCCCAAAACGATTACATTGAGCTGGCCCGCGTGTTCAATGCCGTGCTGATATCCGGCGTCCCCGAATTCACCGTCGATTTGAACGATCAGGCGAGGCGCTTCATCAATCTGGTGGATGAATTCTACGACCGCAACGTAAAACTCGTAATGACGGCGGCCAAGCCCTTGCTGGAGCTGTACGGCGGAGGTCAGCTGGCGTTCGAGTTTCAACGCACACAGTCGCGTCTACAGGAGATGCAGTCCCTCGAGTATCTCGCCAGGCAACATCGCCACTAGCCCGGGTCCAGACGGCTCTCCGGCGTGGGTCCTCGCTCGTCGGTTAGCGGGCTTCGAAAGCGCGCAAGCGGCGGAAATTTAATGGATTGTCCGCTTGAAATGGGTAGGTCCTTTGAGTAGTATTCGCGCTCTTGAAATTGGACACCTCTAAGAGGCGGTATCTCATGAAAACCTTCAGTGCCAGGGCAGAAGACATCAGCCGCGACTGGTTCGTGGTCGATGCCGCGGACAAGACGCTGGGGCGCCTGGCCAGCGAGATTGCCCACCGCCTGCGCGGCAAGCACAAGGCGGAATACACCCCGCACGTGGACACAGGCGACTATATTGTGGTGATCAATGCGGACAAGGTCCGGGTGACCGGTGCCAAGGCTCGTAACAAGGTCTACCACCACCACACCGGCTATCCTGGTGGACTGAAATCCATCACGTTTGAAAAGTTACTCGACAAAGCCCCCGAGCGGGTCATTCAGACCGCGGTGAAAGGCATGTTGCCGCGCAACCCGCTGGGTCGGGCGATGTTTAAGAAGCTCAAGGTGTATGCTGGCGGCAATCACCCCCATGCGGCGCAACAACCGCAAGTACTGAACATTTAACGGAATTTCTATGTCCTCTACCCAGTATTACGGCACCGGCCGGCGCAAGACCTCCACCGCTCGCGTTTTTTTGCAAAGTGGCGGCGGTAACATCACCGTCAATCAACGTCCACTGGACCAGTATTTCGGCCGCGAAGTGGCCCGCATGATCGTCCGGCAGCCGCTGGAACTGGTCGAGTTGGTCGACAAGTTCGACGTAAACGTGACGGTAGCGGGGGGCGGCAGCTTCGGCCAGGCGGGCGCCATCCGACACGGCATCACGCGCGCCCTGATGGAGTACGACGAGTCTTTGCGTGGCACACTGCGCGAATCCGGATATGTCACCCGGGACGCCAGGGAAGTCGAGCGGACGAAAGTGGGCTTGCGCAAGGCGCGTAAGCGTCCGCAGTACAGCAAGCGCTGAGTGGCTGCGGGCCGCTGTCCCGCGGATCGATCTCGACGCCCGATTTGGCCGACAAATCGGGCGTTTTTCTGCCTGTCCCAAGGCGTTCGAAGCACCTGGACAAAACCGCCCACAAGCCCTGAAAACACAGTGAAATCAAGGTGTTTCCCTTGTATCCACGGCACAAAGTCATTACCATTTGGGCCTTTTTGGGAGTTGCGGTCCCGCACGCCCGCAAGCACCCGCCAGGGGTCTGTTATCTTGGGAGAAAAGCATGAGTGACGAGGGCGTTAACACCGGCAGGCGAAAGTTCCTGACGGCCGCCACCAGTGCTGTGGGAGCCGCCGGAGTGGTGGGGATGGCAGTACCCTTTGTCGGATCCTGGAACCCATCCGCCGAAGCCAAATCCGCCGGAGCCCCGGTTAAATTCGATATCAGCAGGCTCGAGCCGGGTCAGATGGCCAACGTCGAGTGGCGCGGCCAGCCCGTGTACGTGCTCTATCGCACCGAGATTCAATTGGAAGAATTGCCCGCCCTGAACAGCCAACTGAAAGACCCTGAGTCCGAAATACCCGACTCACAGCCAATGTACATCGAGGGGGTTGACCGCTCGCTGCGGCCCGAGATCCTGGTGATCGTCGGGCTGTGCACCCACCTGGGCTGTGCGCCGAAATTCCGCCCCGAGGTCGGCGCCACGGATCTGGGTGGAGACAGCTGGCTGGGGGGGTTTTTCTGTCCCTGTCACGGGTCAAAATTCGACCTGTCGGGTCGCGTTTACGCTAATGCACCGGCGTCTCAGAATCTGGTAGTACCGCCCTACTCCTACGAGGAGGAGAATCTGCTGGTCATCGGCGTCGATCCGGAGGGCACATCATGATAGGCATGTTGGTTGGGTTGCGCGACTGGGTGGACGCCCGTCTGCCGATCATGCGGGCGTGGGATACCCACATGGGCAAATACTACGCGCCCAAAAATTTCAATGTCTGGTACTACTTTGGCGTGCTGTCGCTGCTGGTGCTGGTCAATCAGCTGGTGACGGGTATCTGGCTGACGATGAACTACGTGCCCACCGCGGACGGCGCGTTTGCCTCCGTCGAGTAC
The DNA here is from genome assembly GCA_039190425.1 of Pseudomonadota bacterium. Classification (GTDB taxonomy): domain Bacteria; phylum Pseudomonadota; class Gammaproteobacteria; order Pseudomonadales; family Halieaceae; genus Marimicrobium. Next base: position 51,829 of record JBCCYE010000018.1, read on the forward strand.
ATCATGCGCGACGTGGATTACGGCTGGATTCTCAGGTACATGCACTCCACCGGCGCCTCGGCGTTTTTTGTGGTGGTCTACCTGCACATGTTCCGAGCGCTCATTTACGGGTCTTATAAAAAGCCCCGGGAACTGATCTGGATCTTCGGCATGCTGATTTTCGTGGTGCTGATGGCAGAGGCCTTTTTCGGCTACGTGCTGCCCTGGGGACAGATGTCTTACTGGGGCGCGCAGGTGATCATTTCATTGGTCGGTGCCATCCCCGTGGTCGGCGACAGCCTGGTGACCTGGGTACGTGGAGACTATCTGATTTCTGGCATTACCCTGAACCGCTTCTTTGCCCTGCACGTGGTGGCCTTGCCGATCATTCTGCTGGCCCTGGTGGTGTTGCATCTGCTGGCGCTGCACGAAGTGGGGTCCAACAATCCGGACGGCGTCGACATCAAAAAGCACAAGGACGAGGACGGGGTGCCGCTGGATGGCGTGCGTTTTCATCCCTATTACACCGTGCACGACCTGCAGGCGATCGGGGTCTTCCTGTTTATCTTCTGCGCGGTTCTGTTCTTCATGCCGGAGATGGGCGGATTCTTCCTTGAATACGCGAACTTTGAAGAAGCGAACAATCTGAAAACGCCGGAGCACATCGCGCCGGTATGGTCTTTCACCCCTTATTACTCAGTGTTGCGGGCGGTGCCTGACAAGTTCTGGGGGTTTGTGGCCTTTGCCGCTTCCGTGGCCATTCCTTTCATGCTGCCCTGGCTGGATCGAAGCCCCGTGCGTTCGTGGCGCTATCGCGGCCCGATCAACAAGGTCATGCTGGTGCTGTTCGTGGTGTCCTTCCTGATTCTCGGCGTACTCGGTGTGTGGGCCCCCACCGATGGCCGGACACTGCTGGCCCAGATCTGCAGCGTTTTTTACTTCGCTTTCTTCCTGCTGATGCCCATCTGGAGCACTCTGGACAGCACCAAGCCGGTGCCGGATCGAGTCACGATGGATGGTGGTATCGGATTCTGGGGCAGCATCGGGGCGTTGCTACTGATCGGCGTGCTCACGTTCTTGCCGCTCAAGGCCGTCGCAGCTGAGTCGGCCTACCAATGCGGGGCGATTCCCTGCGATGAGTTCACCGCAGATCCAGCGGATAAAGCGTCACTGCAGAACGGCGCTAAGTACTACATGAACTACTGCTACGGCTGTCACTCACTGCAGTATTCCCGTTACGAACGCGTGGCAGACGATCTGGGAATCCCCCACGATCTGTTCGAGCAAAACATGATGTTCGATCCGGACGTGAAGATCGGTTCGTTGATGGTTAATGCCATGGACGACGACATTGCAAAAAAGTGGTTTGGCGTGACACCGCCTGACCTTACGTTGGTGTCGCGCCTGAGACAGCCGGAATGGTTGTATACTTATCTACGCACGTTTTATCGCGATGACAGCCGTCCGTTCGGCGTCAATAATCTGGTGTTCAAAGATGTGGGCATGCCGCACGTGCTGCTGGAGCTGCAGGGTATGCAGGAGTGCGCGCCCGGTCCCGTGCTGGCCGCCAATGGCGGCATCAAACGAGACCCGCTGACGGGTGAGGACATTCTGGAAGACGCCTGTGGTCGGTTTGCGCTGGCCAGCGAAGGCCGTCTGACGCCTGAGGAATTCGACACCGCCATGTACGATCTGGTCAATTTTCTCGCCTATACAGCCGAGCCCTCACTGGAGGACCGCCACAGGATTGGGCTGTATACGCTATTGTTCATCGCACTGTTCACGGTATTCGCCGCACTGCTCAACCGCGAGTACTGGAAAGACGTTCACTGACACGTCGGGCGGTTATCCCGCCCGATCGGCCATTTTAAGAATTAGACAGAGGGTTCCCCTATGGGTGTAGTCGCTAAACGGTCTTCCATGACCTTCTTTTCGGACAATACCAGTCACTACAGCCATCGTGTTCGAATCGTGCTGGCCGAGAAGGGGGTTACGGTGGACATGGTTGAAACCGATTCAGCCCACCCCCCGGCGGAACTGGCCGATCTGAATCCTTACAACAGCCTGCCAACGCTGGTCGACAGGGATCTGGTGCTGTACGAATCGAAAGTCATGATGGAGTATCTGGACGAACGGTTTCCGCATCCGCCGCTGTTGCCCGTCTATCCGGTCGCGCGTGCCGAGAGTCGCCTATTTATCCATCGGATCGAAAAAGACTGGAGCGCATTGGTGGACGCGATACTGCATACGCGCTCCGACAATGTGATCAAGAAATCCACCAAGGAACTGCGGGAAAGTATCATGGGTGTGGCGCCCATTTTCGCCGAGAAGCCCTTCTTTATGAGTGATGAATTCACGCTGGTGGATTGCTGCATTGCACCCATTCTCTGGCGGCTGCCGTCACTGGGCGTCGACATTCGTGCAAGCAAACAGTCCAAGCCGCTGCAGGACTATATGGACAATCTGTTCAATCGGGAATCCTTCCAGGAAAGCCTGTCTGAGCAGGAGCGGGAAATGCGCCTGTAGGTTGCCGCGTCAGGTCCGCTCCGTGGCAGATGAGAACGTGACTTCCAGTCGTCCCTACATCATGCGCGCGCTGTACGAGTGGATCGTCGATAACGGCTGTACCCCCTATATTCTCGTGGATGCCTCTATCTCCGAAGTGATGGTGCCCTCCCAGTTCGTCAAGGATAACCAGATAGTCCTCAATATCTCCCCAGACGCGGTGGTCGATCTGGATATTTCCAACCAGGCGGTTGCCTTTAACGGGCGATTCGGGGGTGTGGCAACCGACGTGTACGTTCCTGTGGCGGCGGTCATCGGCATCTACGCGCGGGAAAACGGCCAGGGCATGGTGTTTGATCCGGAGGACAGTGCCGAACCACCCGACGATACGCCACCTTCCAGCAAGGGTCAGAAGCGGCCGGCGTTACGTATCGTGAAGTAGGGCGGGCCGGTCAGTTGATGATTTCAAACAGGCGAACGACCCGCTGCACCCCGGAAATGCCCGCAGCGGTATCGGAGATGCGTTCGGCTTCAGCGGCTGTCGCCAGGCCCATCAGATAGACCACGCCATCCTCTGTGACCACCTTCACTCGGTTGCCCTGAATATCACTGCTACCCAGTAGCCAGGATTTCACCTTGGCAGTGATCCAGCTGTCACTGGCCCGGGTCATGGCGGAGCTCGGTGCGGCGAGTTCTAGTTCATTGTATATGCGGCGGACAGCGCGAATGTTGCGCACGACATCCGTCGCTTGATCTTTCAGCGCCTGGGTAGGCACCTGGCCGACCATCAGCACAAAACCGTTGTAGCTGATGATATTGATGTGCGTATTGTCAAACGCCTCATTTGCAGCGTGAATATTGACGGTCGCCTTGGTCTCGATGTTTTGGTCCTCGAGCATTTGCCCCATGGTGCGCTCGCCGGGATCGTCCTCGATCGTGCCGGTATCCATGGTCGTCAGAACGCTGCTGCAGCCAGAGGTGAGTAGGGCGCTGCACAGCAGCAGCGAAAGGATCGATAGGCGCATGCGTTGATTAGTCCAGGTTTTCGCTTGGGAAAAGCTGGCGATCCAGAAGATCGCACAGTGTGTTCAAAATCATGAGGTGCAGTTCCAGAGTGCGGGCGCCGGAGTCACTGTTGATTTGCAGGGCCGCGTCCTCGGCGCGGACCAGTGAGGTCAGCTCCGTTTCCTGTGTGTTCGACAGCAGTACTACGCTCATGTTCCTTTCGTGCGCTGCCTGCAGTGTGCGTATCAATGGTGCAGCGCCGTCACCGGAGTGTATGCACATGAGGATGTCTTCGGGTTTTCCTAGTGATCGCAGCTGTCGCGCGTAGACGTCGTTAAACCCCGTACTGTTGGCAACCGCGCTTGCTGCTGCCGCTTCGCTGCTCAGGGTCATGGCCGGCAGTGCTGGCCGTTCCTGCTCAAAGCGATTTTGCAGATGGCTGACGAACAGTTGAGCAAGTGCCGCATCTCTGCCGACGCCGCAGGCGATAATCTTACCCTCTCCAAGAAGGCAGTCCACGATGAGTTGGCTCGCCCGCTCGATGGGCATGACCAGTTCATCGACTGACATGGCGATGGACTCAATCGTGGTTTGAAAACTGTCAGCAATGATCCGGTAGTAGTCCATAGACCTCTGGTCCGTACTGCGTTGATGCGTTTGGGTTCATGCGGTGAACGCCGCCCTGAGCCACTGAATGCGACTGCGGGCAGGCGATTGTGATGGCTCAAAGCCGACTACGTCAAATCGGCAAGGCCTATGGGAGTGCTCTGATCGCTGTTTTAGAAAGCTCTGTGCGGCCCGGATGACTTTCAACCGCTTGCGACGATCAATCGATGCAGCGGCCCCGGCGAAACGGGCATTGGTTCGACCGCGCACTTCGACAAACACGAGGTAGTTGCCATCCAGTGCGATGAGATCGATCTCGCCACGGCGGCAGCTGAAGTTGCGTGCGATGATTTTAAGGCCGTTCTCGCTGAGCCAGCGAGCGGCCAGGGTCTCGTATTGCTTTCCCGTTAGAGTAGCCAGCCTCATGCCTTTACTTAGGTCGCGAGCCAGGTGTGCCGATGACAGCGCGAACCCACCGTGAATGGGTGCTGCTGAAGTCTCAGTGTAGCGCTGCCGGTTCGATTTCTCCCGCATCAAATGTGGCCAGCGACAGATCTCTGCGCAAGTGCAGCTGGGGGTCTAATGTCAGCAGTCCCGTGTTCCCCCGGATGAGGACATCCGGACCCGCCTGCAGAGCCGGAAAGCGGCGCTGCAGCAGAAACGCGTCCGCGCCCAGTGCGTTCAGACGGGTGTAATTGGGCGCACTGGTGCCGCCCGCGCCGATCGCCACACGAAGCTCTGGGTCGGAACCCAGCAACCAGGGCATTTCCAGAATCTTGACGCCATCCAGATCGCGGTTGCGCGGGTCGGGCACACCGTTGTAGCTGGTCGACGCCGAGTACACCGGAAGCTTGCCCGCATAGTGAAAAGCCAGTAACGGTTTGATAGAGCGCGCCTCCCGGCCGCTACGGGTGATCAAAAAAACAGCGTCAACGTCCTGTCTCCGTCTGGCGGTGAATTCAAGGTTGGTCGCCAACATGTCGCGCACTGCTCGGGCGCGACTTTCACTGGCGGTGAGGTCTAGTGCCACTTTAAGCTCATCCGAGTACGTTTCGCTGTCCGTATACCGCACCTCTGCGGTCATGGTGCCGCCCAGAGTTTCCCAACGCTGTTGCAGCGCCAGCGTGAATGCATCGCCCCACTCGCCGGCTGGACGGATCAGAAGGGCCCTTCTTGCGCCATCCCCGAAGGCCGTCTCGGCCAAGGTGCCGGCCTCGTCTTCCAGCGTCAAAGACAGCTGCACCATGGCGCTGCCCTCGGCGGGCAGTGTTTCGTCTACCCGGTTGAGTGCTAGCACGGGTATTGGACGAGTCGGGCGCATGCCCAGATCGGCCACCGCTTGTTTGCTCAACGGACCGATCACCATCTGTGCGCCTGCAGCAATCGCGGAATTGTAGGCGTCGTTTATGTTGCCGTATTGGTCCGAGTCCAGAACCAGCAGATCGGAGGTAGGAGACCCTTGTGAGCGCGCTTGGTAGTAGGCGGCCAGATAACCATCAAGGACGGCTTTGCCGGCTGGGGCCAACCGTTCGCTAAGGGGCAGCAACAGCGCAGCCCGGGTCGGCGGTGGCGTCACCTGCAGGTACTCGAGACCGCCCGGTAGAGGTTTTGCTGCAGGGTGGCCGGGATGAACGCGGCGCCACTGGGCCAGGCTTGAGTCCCCGGGTTGAAAACTGCGGCTCAGCAAAGCCAGCTCAAGCCAACCCTGCCAGATGAGATCGCTGGCGCCCGGCATGGCCGTCTCCAGTGCTGCCTGATCTGCTTTCTGTAGGTTGAGCCAGGTTCTGCGTTTCCAGGCGGCCCGCGTGTTCTCCGGGGCCATCTCCATCAGTTGGGCGGTGTCCTGAGCGCTGCGAACAAAGTCTCCGCGCAGGGCCAGCGCATGCTGCCTGAAACTCAGCAGGCGATAGCGTAGGGCGGGATCTGTCGTGGATAGAAGCAGGCCGTCCAAGGTGCCCATGGCGCGCTTTTCATCGCCGCGCAGATAGTCTATGCGGGCCTGCAGATAGTCTCGATAGATGCGTTCATCGGGGTTCAGTGTCTCGTCGGGCAGCGAGTCCAGATCAACATCGGCCTGCATCCAGTCAAAGCCAGCCAGGTCGTGCTCGACGGTTTGAAAAATCTCAGCAAAATCGCTAGGTGGCAGCGTCAGCGGATTTTTGGAAGCGCTCTGCACCTGCTCGGTCGGGTCGGTTGGGAGGCTTGTCTGTGGCTCCCGGGGAGCCTCTGCGCAGCTGACCAGGGTCGCGGCAAGCAACGGCCAGCGAAGCGCGTGCGGCAATCCGATTCGCGGGAGGAAAAACTGTCTCATGTTATGCTTCACTCACTCAGTGGGCCCGCTGTCGGGGCACGGAACGTGCTGTTTGGGTGTCGCGTCTGCGGCTGGCCCGGCCATAGTATAAGGGGAAACCGTGGACTCGGGCTTGTATGTTGTCGCCACACCGATTGGCAATACTGCGGATGTTTCGCAGCGTGCCGTCAGCGTGCTGCAAAACGTGGACCTGATCGCAGCCGAGGACACCCGGCACAGTCAGCACTTGCTGCGAGAGATCGGCGTGACCGCCCCCATTGTTCCCTACCATGACTTCAGCGATGCCCGCTCTGGGGAGCGGATTCTGCGCTGCATCGAACAGGGCGGCAGCGTCGCGTTGATCAGCGACGCGGGAACGCCGCTCATCTCAGACCCGGGCTATCGGTTGGTTCGGCAGGCACAGGATAGTGGCTTCACTGTGCGACCCATTCCTGGCGCCTGCGCCGCGATCGCGGCGCTCAGCGTGTCCGGGTTGCCAACGAACAGGTTTCTCTATGAAGGCTTTCTGCCAGCGAAAGCGGCGGCGCGAGATACACGTCTGCGGGAGTTGGCGGATGAGTCGGCCACGCTGGTTTTCTTCGAAGCGCCCCATCGCATTGTGCAGAGTTTAACGGCCATGGTGGCGGCCCTGGGTGGCGCGAGAGAGGCGGTGCTGGCGCGCGAGATGACCAAAACGTTTGAAACCGTGCACCGGTCAAGTCTTGAAAATCTGCTCGAGTTTGTCACGGCTGACTCAAACCAGGAGAAAGGGGAGATTGTTGTCCTGGTGGCGGGAGCGGAGGCTGTAGCGGAAGCGGAATTGCCGGGCGAAATCCAAACCTTGTTGGAACTGCTGGCGACTGAGCTCCCCACCAAAACTGTCGCGAGTCTGGTTGCCAGCTGGTCAGGGCTGCGCAAAAAGCCGCTTTATCAGCATCTGCTGGGTTTGAAAGATCAGCGCGACGATGATTCAGAGTGACTTGCCCCGCTGACGGCTGGCGGGTAGTCTGGGCGGCGAGTTGGTCAGACGATCGCCGTCGGCAGCAGTGCCAACGGAGGAAAGTCCGGGCTCCAAAGGGCAGGGTGCCAGGTAACGCCTGGGGGGCGCGAGCCTACGGAAAGTGCAGCAGAAAGGATACCGCCGGACCGCGTTAAGTGGTTGGGTAAGGGTGAAAAGGTGCGGTAAGAGCGCACCGCGCGGCTGGCAACAGCCGTGGCGATGGTAAACCCCACTCGGAGCAAGACCAAATAGGAACCCATTGGCTGCGGCCCGCAGCGGGTTCGGGTAGGTCGCTACAGGCAGGTGGTGACACCTGTCGCAGATGAATGATCGTCCACGACAGAACCCGGCTTATCGACCAACTCTCACTTTCCTTCGGGTCTGCTCGTGGCTGGCCACAGTCGCGGTCGCAGACCCACGGTGTTTTTGTCCGAGGGATTGCAATCCCCCGTATCTGCGTATACCCAATTGACATAACAAGTCTATTGCTCAGAAGAAATTAGCCTGAAAGTTAAAGTAATTGCTTAAAAGGTGAATTTATACGGCTGTTTTATGTGATTTTTCTCACTATTGCTTTTCGTTATGGATGGTGGAAAAGCTGACGATTCATGCCCTAATCTACTGAAATTAATACGTTTTTTCCCGTTCTCGACTTGACACTTTCCAGTTGCGGGCCCTATAGTGTTGAAAAGTGGAAATAAGTGGGAATATTTGGCTTTTAGTGGGGTTAAAGGTCAGATAGGTGGGGAATGCTGGCGTGTACAGTGGAGTGCAATTCATCAATATGGACGCAAAGGGGCGCCTGGCCGTGCCGGCGCGTCTGCGCGAGCCTCTCGATGCTGACTGCGGCGGTCGTCTCGTTGTCACGATCGACACCCAATCCTCATGCCTTGTGGTCTATCCCTATCCGGAGTGGGAGCGGGTTGCTCAGGATATTCAGGGTTTGCCCACGCTCAAGCCGGCCGTGAAACGGTTTCAACGATTGGTGCTTGGCTATGCCACTGAGCTGGATTTGGATGCCAACGGGCGCATTCTTCTGCCGGCGCCGTTGCGCGAGTACGCGCGTCTGGAGAAGCGTCTGGTGATGGTCGGCCAGGGCAACAAACTGGAATTGTGGTCAGAGACTCTGTGGTCCGTGGAGTGTGGTCAGGCCCTTGAGGATTCAACCGCCGGCGGTGAGCCGCCGGAAGAATTGATGACGCTGCGTCTGTAGTGGCAGGCGCGCATGACACAGTGCTGTTGCGAGAGGCGGTGGAAGCCCTCGTGAGGCGGCCGGATGGGTACTACGTTGACGGTACCTTTGGCCGCGGCGGTCACAGCCGGGCAGTGCTGGAGCGATTGGGAGAAGGGGGCCATCTGTTGGCGATCGACAAAGACCCCCAGGCTGCAGAAGCAGCCCGCAGTTTGGTAGAGAGTGAAGCCCGTTTTTCGTTTTATCACGGATCCTTCGCTCAGCTTCCCCATCAACTGCGTCGGATGGGGATCGGCGCAGTTGATGGCATTTTATTGGATCTGGGGGTATCCAGCCCGCAGTTGGATACCGCCGAGCGCGGTTTCAGTTTCCAGCAGGACGGACCACTCGATATGCGAATGGACAACAGCGATGGAGAAACCGCCGCCGATTGGTTGTCCAGGGCCAGCGCCGAAGATATCGCGTCCGTACTAAGAGACTTCGGAGAGGAGCGTTACTCGCGTCGCATCGCCGCGGCCATTGTTGCCGCCAGAGAAGTGGCCCCGCTGACCACCACCGCGCAGCTGGCTAACGTCGTGAGCGAAGCGAACCCCCGCTGGGAGAAGCACAAGCACCCGGCGACCAGGGCTTTTCAGGCCATACGTCTCAAGGTGAATCGCGAGCTTGAGGATCTGCAGGCGCTGTTGCAGGTGGCACTGAATTTGCTGCGGACAGGCGGTCGGTTGGTGGTGATCAGTTTTCATTCCCTGGAGGATCGAATCGTCAAGCGAACTATGCGCGACCTCGCTCGCGGAGATCGCATTCCGGCGGGCGTTCCGGTCACGGATGATGCACTGAATCGACGTTTGAAACTGGTAGGCAAGGCGATAAAGGCCGGTGCTCATGAGGTGTCGGCGAATGTGCGAGCGCGCAGCGCGGTCATGCGCGTGGCGGAAAAACTCGGCTGAAGAGGCAGGGATAAGCGTGGCGAAAGGGGGCATGGTAAGCAAAACGCAGAGCGGGCCCCGCGGCCCGGCCGTGCTCCTGGGAAATGCTGTTTTGCTGGGGCTGGTTCTGTTGTCGAGTTTTGCGATCATTCATTCGACCCATGCCTGCAGGGAGCTGTATGCCGAATTGCAGACGCTGGAGTCGGCACAGTGGTATCTGCAGGAGGATTACAGCCGCTTGCTGCTCGAGCAGAGCACCTGGGCGTCGCACCATCGTGTAGAAAAGGTTGCACGCGGCGATCTCGGCATGCGAGCCCCGGATCTGATGCGCTTTAAAGTGGTGGCCCCGTGAAGCGGTTGCCGCGTCTGAAGCCGTCTATGTGGCGTTTTTACGTTGTGGTCGTCGGATTGTGTGGATTGTTGGCGCTACTGGTTGGCCGCGTGATGTCGCTGCAGGTCCTGGACAGTGAATACGGGCGTGAGTTTCTGAAAGGTCAGGGCGCGATGCGAGCGGTACGCACGGCCGAGATTCCCGCCTACCGAGGTGTGATTACCGACCGGCGCGGCGAGCCGCTGGCGGTCAGTACTCCGGTCGTATCACTGTGGGCGGACCCCCAGGTTCTGGTCGAAGTTGAATCGCTCTCACCACTCGCTGCGGCGCTGGAGCTGCCATTGGAGGAGTTGCAGGCCAAGCTGGCGCGCTTCGAGGGTAAGCGCTTCATGTACCTCAAGCGCCACCTGGTACCGGCAGTCGCGCGGGAAGTTCTTGAGTTGGGCGTGCCCGGGGTACGGGGCGAGCGTGAGTATCGACGTTTCTATCCAGCCGGAGAGGTGGCGGCTCAGTTGGTGGGATTCACCAATCTTGATGGGCAGGGGATAGCCGGCCTGGAGCTGGCCTACAACGAGTGGCTGAGGGGCGTAGCGGGCAAGAAGAAGTACATCAAGGATCTGCACGGCGCTGTCGCTCGGGACATCGGTGTGCTGGAGCAGGCGCAACCGGGAAAAGATCTCACTCTGAGTATTGATCTGCGGCTGCAGTACCTGCAGCACCGCGAATTACAGCGGGCGGTAACGATGCTGCAAGCAAAGTCGGGATCCGTCGTCACCCTGGACAGCCGCACAGGTGAAGTGCTGGCGATGGTTAACTACCCGGTGTACAACCCCAACAGTCGCAAAGCGATCGACCCGGCGCGCATGCGAAACCGGGCCGTCACCGATACCTACGAGCCGGGTTCGACCATGAAGACCCTGACGCTGGTGGCCGCTCTTGAGAGTGGTCGCTACTCGCCTGACAGTGTGATCGACACTACATCCGGACGCATTCGTGTCGGGCGCAAAGTGTACGTCGATCCGCTGGATTACGGCAAAATCAGTTTGACGCGCGTCATTCAGAAATCCAGCCAGGTAGGTGTCACCCGGCTGGCGATGGACCTTGGGCACGAGCCGATTCGCGATGTGTTTCAGCGCTTCGGTATTGGTGAGCCCATGGAAACCGGGTTTCCGGGTGAGAGCGCAGGGCAGTTGCCTAGCCGAGTACGCTGGCATGACACGGAAAAGATATCGCTGGCCTTTGGATACGGCATTACCACGACGCCGCTGCACCTGGCCCGCGCCTATCTGGCGTTTGCCAACGGTGGCATCCAGCAACCTGTGTCGCTGTTGGCGCTGGAGGGGGACGTCCCAACCGGAAAGCGGGTCATGTCTGAGGGCATGGCCGCGCAAGTGATGCAGGTTCTTCATTCGGTGACCAGTAAGGAAGGCACGGCGGGTAAGGCGCGTGTGCCCGGCTACCGGGTGGGAGGTAAGACCGGAACGGTGCATAAGGTTGGTCCTGGCGGTTACCAGGACGATAAATACGTTGCTCTGTTCGCTGGAGTCGCGCCGGTTAAAAACCCGCGGATTGTCACCGTCGTGGTCATCAATGAACCACAGGGAGAGGACTATGGCGGCGGTTCAGCGGCGGCGCCTGTGTTTTCGGCGGTGACCCGAGGAGCATTGCGATTGCTGAATGTGCCGCCAACGGAAATAGACTCCGAAGAAGAAGTTGAAAAGACCGCTGCGATGAGTCCTGCCAGCGGAGGTCGCGCATGAGAGTGGCGGCCGATCGTTATACACCTGTGCCCATGTCGCTGCCGCAGCTGCTGGACAGCACTGATCAGGCCTTGGAAGGTGTCGAAATTAGGGGGATCGAACTGGACAGCCGACGGGTTGGCCAGGGCGATCTGTTTGTTGCTGTGCCAGGGGAGGTGCACGATGGCCGCCAGTTCATTGAACAGGCGGTGGCCAACGGTGCTTCCGCCGTTTTGGCGGAAGCGCCGGTGGCCGGTTTTGTCGAGGGCATTCCCGTACCACTGGTGGAATTGCCCGAACTGCGATTCGAAACCGGCTATTTGGCGGCGAAGTTTTATCGACAGCCGAGTCGTGACATGGGTGTGATTGGCGTTACCGGTACCAACGGTAAAACCACCACCACCCGTCTGATGGCTCAGCTGGCGCGAGCTTTGGGCAAGCCGTGTGGCGTGGTGGGTACGCTGGGTGCGACGCTCGAAGACGACGTCGTTGAGGCACCAAACACCACGCCGGACGCGCTTTCGCTGCAGCGTCAGTTGGCGGAGTGGCTGCAGCGCGACGTTTTGTGGGTTGCCATGGAGGTATCTTCTCACGCGCTGGTTCAGGGTCGCGTCAATGGCGTTGAGTTCGATACGGCGGTCTATACCAATCTTTCGCACGATCACCTGGATTATCACGGCAGCATGGCGGCCTACGCACAGGCCAAGCTGCGGCTGTTTCGGGTCGCAAACCTGCGCCATGCCGTGATCAATGCTGACGACGATTACGGCGCGCTCATCGCAGCGGGCGTCAGAGCCGAGGCAGACATTGTCAGCTACGGCTTGCATTCCCCGGACGCGGATGTCCGCGTAGAGAATGTTCGTATCAGAGATGAAGGGCTTGCGGCAAGGCTGCACTCTCCCTGGGGAAGTGGCGACCTGTTGAGCCCACTGCTGGGTGAATTCAATCTCTCCAATGTGCTGGCCGCGGTCAGTGCGTTGGCGGTGATGGGCGAACAGCTCGACGATCTGCTCGACGGCGTTGCTGCACTCAAGCCCGTCCCGGGGCGCATGCAGTCAGTACCCAATGAGGTGGGTATTCAGATCATTGTCGATTACGCTCACACGCCGGATGCCCTGCAACAGGCGCTGTTGGCGATCCGCCCCCACGTCGACGGAGAGCTCCTGACAGTGTTTGGTTGTGGAGGCGACCGAGATCGGGCAAAACGACAGCTGATGGGCCGCGTCGCCTGTCGATTTTCCGATCGAGTCATTTTGACCAGTGACAACCCCCGCGGTGAAGATCCTCTGTCCATACTCCAGGATATCGAAGCGGGCTGCGCTGGTGATTATCTGAGGGTGGAAGACAGGGCGCAGGCGATTCGGCAGGCGGTGAATCTGGCACAGCCGGGTGACCTTGTCCTGATCGCTGGCAAGGGGCATGAAGCCTACCAGATCGTTGACGGACAGCGGCTGTTTTTCAGCGATGCAGCGCATGCGCGTGAAGCCCTGGCTGAAAGGGTGGCGTCATGATGCGACCTTTCCAAATGCAGGAGTTGGAGGGGGCGTTAGAGGCTGCGCGGCGCGGCGCTGACGTTCTAATCACGGGCGTCACTTCAGACAGTCGTCACATACAGCCCGGTGATCTGTTTGTGGCTCTGCGGGGTGAGCGCTACGACGGTCATCATTATCTGGCCGCTGCAGCGAACGCTGGTGCGGCGGGGGCGCTGGTTGAGGAGGGGCAGGGTGTCGACCTGCCCTGCCTGGTCGTTGAGGATACGCTGCGCGCGCTGGGTCGGCTTGGGGCGTTCAATCGCGACCTCTACAGCGGTCCCGTGGTCGCCATTACCGGCAGTAGCGGCAAGACGACTGCCAAGAACATGATCCACAGCGTGTTGTCGCAAGCGGGCAACACTATGGCCACAGAGGGCAACTTCAATAATGAAATTGGCGTGCCCTTGACGCTGTTGAGGTTAGACCCCAGCGTGCAGTTTGCGGTGATAGAAATGGGTGCTGGCAAGGCCGGCGATATCGCCTGGCTGTGTGAACTGGGTAAACCTGGTATCTCCCTGTTGCTGAACGCCATGCCTGCCCACCTGGATGGCTTTGGCAGTGTCGATCAGGTCGCACAGGCAAAAGGGGAGATTTTTGACGGCCTTGAAGCAGGAGACGTCGCGGTCATCAACAGTGATCAGTCCTACGCAGGGCAGTGGCGCAAGCGCTCCGGAGCGGCCACGGTTATTGACTTCGGCCTGGAAAACGCGGCGGCCATCAGTGCCACGGCGATCAACGTTCGCGGTGTTGAGGGCAGCAGCTTCACGGCGTCGACACCGGAGGGTGACATTGCGATCAGACTCAGCTTGCCGGGGCGCCATAACGTTGCCAACGCGCTGGCGGCCATAGCGGTCGGTTTGGCCTGCAACTTGGATCTCACGACGATTCGAGATGGGCTGGAAGCCCTGCGTCCGACTCAGGGTCGACTGCATCCGGTCACCGTCGCGAGCGGTGCCTGCATCATCGACGACTGCTACAACGCCAACCCGGGGTCAGTGCGTGCTGCGATCGATCTGTTGGGGAGTTGCCAGGGCAACCGCGTGCTGGTGCTGGGAGCGATGCGGGAACTTGGGCCGGACAGTGAGGCAATGCATCGTGAGATCGGTGCCCATGCGCAAACGGTCGGCATCGACCGGTTGTGGGGTGTTGGTGAAGAGCTGCGAGCGACGGTTGCGGCATTCGGTGGCGGAGGCGAGTGGTTTGTCGATCGAGAGGCGGCAGCCGAGCGCGCGTGCGCGGAATTCGGGCGCGGTGACACCGTCCTGGTTAAGGGATCACGCAGTGCGGGTATGGAGCTCGTTCTGCAGGCGCTGTTAGGCCCCTCGGCGGCGGGAGAAGCCTGAGCATGTTGTTGCTATTGGCGGAGTACCTCAGTCAGTTTGAAAGCGGCTTTCGTGCCTTTCAGTACCTGACCATGCGCGGCATCATGGCGGCAGGCACTGCGCTGGCGATCTCCCTGTTGGTGGGTCCGATGATGATTCGGCGACTGAACTTTTATCAGGTCGGACAAGCGGTCCGCGACGACGGCCCCCAGACGCACCTGAGTAAGTCGGGCACGCCCACCATGGGCGGCGCACTGTTACTGGTGGCGATTGTGACTTCCAGCCTGCTGTGGGGCGATCTGCGCAACCCCTATCTGTGGATAGCGATTCTAGTGACGGCCGTGTTTGGTGCGGTTGGTTGGGTCGACGATTATCGCAAGGTTGTGGAGCGTGATTCGCGGGGTTTGCCCGCGCGATGGAAGTACTTTTGGCAGTCCCTGGCCGGACTGGCAGCGGCGCTGTACCTTTACTATGGCTTTGATACGCCGGTGACGACCGAACTGTACATTCCCTTTTTCAAGGACTTTGCCTGGAGCATGGGACCCCTGTTCATCGTACTGGCTTACTTTGTGATTGTCGGTGCCAGCAATGCGGTGAATTTGACCGATGGTCTGGACGGCCTGGCGATTCTGCCGACCGTGCTCGTGGGTACCGCGCTGGGAATCATTGCCTACCTCACGGGCCGAGTGGATTTTGCCGAGTATTTGCACATTCCCTACGTCGCTGGCAGTGGCGAGTTGGCCGTGTTCTGTGGCGCGATTGCCGGCTCAGGCCTCGGTTTTCTGTGGTTCAACACGTATCCCGCGCAGGTGTTTATGGGGGATGTCGGTGCGCTTGCCTTGGGCGCTGCCTTGGGTACGGTGGCCGTGATTACCCGACACGAGATTGTGTTCTTTATCATGGGTGGCATATTCGTGCTGGAAACGGTGTCGGTCATTCTACAAGTGGTGTCGTTTAAGCTGACGGGCAAACGAATTTTCCGCATGGCGCCCATCCACCACCATTTCGAACTCAAAGGCTGGCCCGAACCCAGGGTCATTGTGCGCTTTTGGATTATAACGGTCATGCTGGTGCTGTTTGGGCTGGCAACCTTGAAGCTGCGGTAGGTAGAGCGAGTGGCAGATCAACTCATAGCCAGTACTGAGCACACGGTCATTGTAGGCACTGGGTCAACCGGTCTCTCCTGCGCGCGCCATCTGCGGACCGCGAATCGGCTGTTTTCAGTCGTGGATACTCGCGACAATCCGCCGGGTCTGGAAGCGATGCAGGACATCGTTCCAGCGGAAAACATTCACCGCGGCGGCTGTCCACCGGAGTTGTTTGAGGTGGCGACAGAGTTCGTGGTGAGTCCCGGGGTGCCCCTGGACATTCCGCTGGTTCAGGCTGCGTTGGATGCGGGAATCTCGGTCGTCGGTGATGTTGATCTGTTCATGCGCGAGGCAATGGCCCCCGTCGTCGGAATCACCGGGTCAAACGCCAAGTCCACGGTGACGGAACTGGTTGGGCGAATGGCCACAGCGGCCGGCCTCGACGTGGGCGTGGGGGGCAATCTGGGTACTCCCGCGCTGGATCTCCTTGCCCCTGAGCGCGATGTGTACGTCATCGAGCTGTCGAGCTTTCAACTGGAACGCGCGGGTGACTTGGGTCTCGCGGTGGCCACCGTGCTGAATGTGACGGCGGATCATCTAGATCGGCACCGAGATATGCCTGGCTACCACCAGGTCAAGCACCGCATCTTCAGGGGTTGCCAAAAAGTGGTCATTCATCGGGACGATGCTCTGACCATACCGCTGGTGCCTGCGGAAGTGGAAATGATGAGTTGGCGATTGGGCGAGCCCGATTTGGAAGGGTTTGGTTTGCGAGAGGTGCAGGGTGAGGAGTGCCTCTGTCAGGGATTCGAGGCGCTGCTGCCTGTCGACGAGCTGGCGCTACCAGGCAGGCATAATGTTGCCAATGCATTGGCCGCCCTGGCACTGGGCCGCTGCGCGGGCCTGCCGATGGCGGCCATGCTCGATACCTTGCGAGTGTACCGGGGTTTACCGCATCGCTGTGAACTGGTCGCAGAGCTCGACGGTGTTCGCTATGTCAATGATTCCAAGGGCACCAACATCGGGGCGACGGAGGCGGCGCTGCGCGGTCTGGGGGCGGACCGCAACATCCTACTGCTCGCCGGTGGGCAGGCGAAAGGGGCGAGTTTCCGTCAGTTGCAGTCAGCGGTCGCCAAACACTGCAAGGTGTTGATCCTGTTTGGCGAGGATGCCGATGAGATCGAGGAGGCCCTGGCGGAGGTCGCGCCCATCCTGCGGGTAGAGAGCCTGGAGGATGGCGTTGCCGCGGCCCGTCAGGAGGCGGAAGAAGGAGACTGTGTGTTGCTGTCACCCGCCTGTGCCAGTTTCGACATGTTTGAGAGCTACCAGCAGCGTGGCGACGTGTTTCGTCGAGCCGTGGAAGCGTTTTCGGAGGTGGCGGCGTGAGCAAACCTGCTGCAGGTGTGTCCATGGCACCTGACTTCGCGCTGGCTATGCTGGGGCTGCTGCTGTTGCTGGTGGGTTTGATTGCGATCACGTCAGCCTCTATTGAGTTCGCTCATCTGAATTACGATAACGGCTGGTATCACATGCAGCGCCATCTTGTTTACATGTTCCTGGCACTGGGCGGTGCCGTGGTCGTGTACCACCTCAGTCCCCGATTCTGGCTTGAGACCGGCTGGGTCTGGCTGTTTCTGGCACTGGCGCTGTTGATCCTGGTGCTGGTGCCGGGCATAGGGCGGGAGGTTAACGGCAGCCAGCGTTGGTTGGCGATCGGGCCGATGACCCTTCAGCCCTCCGAGTTCGCCAAATTGGCCATGGTGATTTACCTGGCGGGTTACATGGTGCGCCGGGAGCACGAAGTACGGCATCAGTGGCAGGGCTTTTTCAAACCCATGGGCCTGCTGTTCTGCACCACGTTGTTGCTGATGCTGGAGCCCGACTTCGGCGCCACGGTGATTGTGGCAGGGACAGCCTTTGGCATGCTGTTTCTGGCCGGCGTGAAACTCGGACACTTTTTGATGGTGGTACTGGGCGCCCTGATTGCGCTGGCCGTGTTGGTCATCAGTGAGCCCTATCGTATGAAGCGCCTGACCGCGTATACGGACCCCTGGGCTGACCCCTACGATACGGGATTTCAGCTGACGCAGTCGCTCATCGCATTCGGTCGCGGAGAGTGGCTGGGCGTCGGCTTGGGCAACAGCGTACAGAAATTGTTTTATCTGCCAGAGGCGCACACGGACTTTGTGTTTTCCATTTGGGCGGAGGAAACCGGTTTCGTTGGTGCGGTGGCCCTGATCGCCTTGTTCGCTGCCTTGATCGGCAGGATTCTGTGGGTGGGTCGCCAGGCGCTGATGGTGGCCAATCCGTTTGGTGCCTACGTCTGTTACGGCGTGGCTCTGGTGTTTGCCGGGCAGGGTTTTGTGAACATGGGCGTCAGCTCCGGCCTGCTGCCGACGAAGGGATTGACGCTGCCATTTGTGAGTTACGGAGGGACCAGTTTGATCGTCTGTTGCACCATGCTGGCGCTGGTGTTGCGCGTTGACAGGGACACGCGTGTGCGCCGCGGTCGCGGGAGGAAGAAGGCGTGACCGAGCCGTTGGTCCTTATCACGGCAGGTGGTACGGGTGGCCACGTTTACCCCGCGCTGGCAGTGGCGGAAGAGCTGCTGCATCGTGGCTATCGAGTCGAGTGGCTGGGGACGCGTGACGGCTTGGAGTCCCGCGTGGTACCTGAGGCGGGAATCAAGCTGCATTACTTGCCGGTCAGGGGTTTGCGCGGCAAATCCATCTGGCAAAAGCTGCGAGCGATCAGCGTGTTGGGCATTGCGGTACTGAAAGCGTTCTGGTTGGTGCTGATTCGTCGACCGGCCTGTGTGTTGGGACTGGGCGGTTATGTGGCCGGTCCGGCGGGCGTGGCCGCCTGGGTACTGCGTAAACCGCTGGTCATCCATGAACAGAATTCGGTGGCAGGCACCGCCAATAGAATGCTGGCTCCTCTGGCGGACAGGGTGCTGGCCGGATTCCCGGAAGCGTTCAGCGAGGACCGCGATGTGGAAGTGGTGGGTAACCCACTGCGGGAGGAGCTGGTTGAAGCGTCCGATGAGGCTGTCTACGACTACGATGGCAAGCGGCATTTTCGGCTGCTGGTATTGGGCGGCAGCCAAGGCGCCGCACCGATCAACGAAGTGGTGCCGGGCGCGATTCAGCGACTGAAGCGGGAAAGTGACCACGTGCTGGAGGTGTTTCATCAGACCGGGGAGGAGCACATTGATGACGTGCGTGAACGTTATGGCGAGCTGCTGGAGCTCGGTGTCGAGGCTGAGCCCTACATTGAAGATATGGCGGGGGCTTATGCCTGGAGCGACCTGGTGCTGTGTCGTGGTGGCGCTCTGACGGTCGCAGAAGTGGCCCTGATGGGGCGTCCGGCCGTGTTTGTGCCATTGCCGCAGGCGATTGACAACCATCAGACACACAACGCCCGGTCTCTGACAGACAATGGCGCCGGCATCATGATGAATCAGGCCGAGCTCGATAGCTATACGCTGGTCAAACTGCTGCTCGAGTGCATTGATGCACCAGACGCTCTGGCGCAGCTGGCGGCCGCCGCCCGCGGTCTGTCGAATGCTGACGCTACTCTGCGGGTGGCAGATGTGTGCGAGGACGTCATGCATGAGTGAAGGTTCTGCCGTGTACAGCGTGCCCGAAATGCGTCGCATCCGTCGCATTCATATGATCGGCGTGGGCGGGGCTGGAATGAGTGGTATTGCCGAAGTGTTGGTGAATCTCGGCTATGAGGTGACTGGATCGGACTTGCAGGCCTCCCCGGTGGTCAACCGACTGGCCGGAATGGGTGTACAGGTGTCCCTGGGGCATGCCTCAGAGCAGGTGACGGGCGCCGACGTGGTGGTCAGCTCCAGCGCCGTCGATGAAAGCAATCCGGAAGTCGCCGCTGCCAGGGAAGCACGTATTCCGATCGTCCCGCGGGCTGAGATGTTGGCTGAGCTGATGCGCTACCGGCACGGCATCGCCGTCGCCGGTACGCACGGCAAGACCACGACGACCAGCCTGATTGCTGCGCTGTTCGGTGAAGCGGGCCTGGATCCCACCTTCGTGATCGGCGGATTGGTCAACAGCGTCGGCAGCAATGCGCAACTCGGAGCCAGCCGTTTCCTGATCGCGGAGGCCGATGAAAGTGATGCGTCCTTCCTGCACCTGCAGCCTATGGTCGCCGTGGTAACCAACATCGAAGCCGATCATATGGAAACGTACGGCGGAGACTTCAGCGCGTTGCGCAGAACCTTCCTCGAATTCTTGCACAACCTGCCGTTTTACGGGCTCGCGGTGCTGTGCATTGACGACCCCGTGGTGCGTGCCCTGCAACCGGATCTGTCGCGGCAGGTGATTACTTACGGGTTCTCCGAAGACGCAGATTACCGCATAACCGAATGCGTGCCGCAGGGGCTATCGACCCGGTTTGTGGTGCAGCGACCGGACGGTGCCGAAGCGCTCAGAGTCTCCCTGAACATGCCCGGCCAGCATAACGTTCTGAACGCGACGGCGGCCATCGCGGTGGCCTGTGACGAAGGCCTGGATGAGCAGGCCATTCAGCGCGGCCTGCAAAGCTTCGAGGGTGTCAGTCGGCGCTTCACTCAGCTTGGCGAGGTGCGCTTTCGCGGTGGTCACGCGCTGCTGGTGGATGACTACGGCCATCACCCCACTGAGGTGAGGGCAACACTGCAGTCACTGCGCCAGGCCTTCCCGCAGCGGCGGCTGGTGATGGTGTATCAACCACATCGCTACACGCGGACGCGCGATCTTTACGAGGACTTTGTCGCCGTGCTGTCCGGCAGTGACGCCCTGGTCCTGCTGGATGTTTACGCCGCGGGTGAAGCGCCCATTGCGGGCGCAGACAGCCGCAGTCTAACGCGCAGTATTCGACAAAGGGGTCAGGTAGAGCCCATCTTTGCCGAAAACATAGCGGATGTGCCGGAACTCTTGCACACCCTGGTTCGTGAGGGCGATGTGGTTGTTACGCAGGGCGCGGGCAACATCGCGCGTCTGGCACAGGAGCTGGCGAGCCTGACGTCCATGGTGGAGGCCAGAGCATGAGTCTGTCGTTGCTCAAAGATCAGGGAGTCGCTGTGCTGCTGGGTGGGCAGTCCGCGGAGCGTGAAGTGTCGCTGCAAAGCGGGCAAACGGTGTTGGACGCTTTGCTTGCATTGAATCTGCAGGCGTATGCGGTAGATACCGCCGATACAGACTGGTTTGCGCAGTTGCAAGGGGCAGGTTTTGCGTTCATCGCCTTGCACGGCCCCGGCGGCGAAGACGGCGGTATGCAGGGGGCGTTGCAAACGCTGGGCATCCCCTATTCGGGATCCGGCGTGCTGGGTTCGGCGCTGGCCATGGACAAGCAGCGAAGCAAAGCCCTTTGGCAGTCGACGCGTATCGCCACCGCAGAGTATCTGTCCCTCTATCCGCAGATCGATTGGCAGGCAGTGATGGATCGTATGGGCAAAGTGTTTGTAAAACCCGCCTGTGAGGGATCCAGTATCGGCATGAGTATCGCCGACTCTGCGGAGTCACTGCGCGAGTCCTATGCATTGGCGAGTCAGTACGGCCAACAGGTTATGGCAGAGCGCTACATCGATGGCCCCGAGTATACGGTCGGCATACTCGGGGATCGGGCGCTGCCGTCGATTCGTCTGGAAACCGCTAACGAATTCTATGACTACGAAGCCAAGTACCTGTCAGATGACACTGGCTACCACTGCCCAAGCGGTCTTTCCGCAGCGGAGGAAACGACTCTTGCAGAACTGGCGCTGGAGGCTTTTCGATCCGTCGGCTGTGAGGTTTGGGGCCGCGTGGATGTGATGCATGACTCGCAGTCCGGTTTCCAGGTGCTGGAAGTGAATACCGTACCGGGCATGACCTCGCACAGCCTGGTACCAATGGCAGCCGCTGCCGCGGGGATGGACCTGCCAGCACTGGTGGCGCGAGTGGTAGAGCTGAGCTTGGCGGTGGAGCGCTGACATGGCCACGCAACGACGCAAAAAAATCCGGGCGGACAAGACCGTGCCAGCAGGCCGCAGGACAAAGTCGGCCAAGCGCGTACGGCGGCCCGCTCAGGGGGCGACCCGCAAACGGCCCGAGCAGACCGCGGCGCCGAAACCCCCGTCGCGCTGGTTGAATCGGTTGTTGATTTTGACAGCGGCGGTGTTGGTGACGGTGGTCGCTACCAGGGCCTATTTAATGCTCGAGCAGGTCCCCGTGCAGCGTATCAGCGTCACCGGCGAGCTGGCACACACGCAGGCTGAGACGGTGCAGACCATGGTCCAGCCCGCGCTGGCTGGCGGATTCTTGAATGCGGATTTGCAGTTGATGCGCCGCGAGTTGGAGGCGCTGCCCTGGATCTACGAGGTCAGCGTACGGCGCAAGTGGCCCAGCGCTCTGGAGATCCATGTGGTCGAGCAGCTACCGATCGCGCGCTGGGGGGACAGCGGTTTTGTCAATCATGAGGGCGAGATTTTCCACTCCGAGCGAGGCAGCGCATGGCAGCAGCTGCCTTCGCTGCAGGGTCCGGAAGGGTCAGCCGCTCTGCTGATCGCTCGGTACCAGCGGCTGGTGGAACTGCTGGCGCCGCTAGATTTGAACGTGGACAGGGTAGAGATGGATGAGCGTGGGCAAATTGAAGTCGTACTGGGGGGCGGTATACAGCTGGTGGTTGGGCGCGAGTACTTTCGCCAGCGGATGCAACGGTTTGCGGCTGTGTATCGGGATGAGCTCGCCCAGCGTCGTGAGCAGTTGGAGCGGGTCGATCTACGCTACCACAGCGGTTTGGCGGTGGCGTACCGCGAATCCGCTCAGGTGGCGGGCTTATAACAAACAGGGACTATTCAGGGGAGAGACTGCCATGGGCAGCGCGCAGGACAAACGAATGATCGTAGGCCTCGACATCGGTACGTCGAAGGTTGTAGCGATCGTCGGCGAGGTTGGACTTGATGGGGAGATTGAAGTGGTGGGCATCGGTTCCCATCCCTCCAAGGGCCTCAAAAAAGGCGTGGTGGTCAACATCGAATCCACAGTGCAGTCGATTCAGCGCGCGGTCGAAGAAGCGGAGTTGATGGCGGGCTGCCAGATCCACTCCGTCTACGTGGGCATCGCCGGCAGCCATATCCGCAGCCTGAACTCCCACGGCATCGTCGCGATCAAGGATAAGGAGGTATTTGCCCTGGATCTGGAGCGTGTCATCGACGCAGCGCAGGCGGTGGCGATACCGGCTGATCAAAAAGTGCTGCACATCCTCCCCCAGGAGTATGTGATCGATAACCAGGAAGGGATCAAGGAGCCGTTGGGAATGTCCGGGGTGCGTCTGGAAGCCAAGGTGCATCTGGTCACCTGTGCCGTCAACGCGGCACAGAACATTGAAAAATGCATTCGCCGCTGTGGATTGGATGTGGAGGAAATCATCCTCGAGCAGCTCGCGTCCAGTTTCTCAGTGCTGACGGAGGACGAGCGTGAGCTCGGGGTCTGTCTGGTCGACATCGGTGGAGGGACGACCGATATCGCGATTTTTACCGAGGGATCGATCCGTCACACGGGGGTCATACCCATCGCGGGTGACCAGGTGACCAATGACATTGCCATGGCGTTGCGAACGCCTACGCAGCACGCCGAGGAAATCAAGATTAAGTACGCTTGCGCGCTGACCCAACTGGCAGGGGCGGATGAAACCATCAAGGTGCCCAGCGTGGGTGACAGGGCGCCTCGGGATTTGTCCAGACAGTCTCTTGCGGAGGTCGTCGAGCCTCGCTACGACGAACTGTTTACGCTGGTGCTAGCCGAACTGCGTCGCTCCGGGTTCGAGGATCTGGTGCCGGCGGGCATTGTGTTGACCGGTGGTACTGCAAAGATGGAGGGTGTGGTGGAACTGGCTGAAGAAATCTTTCACATGCCGGTGCGCGTGGGGTACCCGCAATCCGTGCAGGGTTTGACGGACATTGTGCGCAATCCTATCTACGCCACCGCCGTTGGGCTGTTGCAGTACGGGGTAGAGCACTCGGGCGATACGGCCACAGGCAAACCGGGCGTGCCTACCGAAGGTATGTTCGACCGGCTCAAGGGTTGGTTACAGAGCAATTTTTAGTTGTGTTTGTGAGCAGTAGGGCGTCGCGCGTGAGCGCGACACATCAAAAAAGGGGAGAAAGACCATGTTTGAACTGATCGACAATGTACCATCCAATGCAGTGATCAAAGTCATAGGAGTGGGCGGAGGTGGCGGCAACGCCGTCAAGCACATGATTGAAAACGACGTCGACGGTGTGGATTTCATCTGCGCCAACACCGACGCGCAGGCGCTCTCGGACATTGAGTCCAAGACGGTTCTGCAGCTAGGTGGTGACATTACCAAAGGGCTGGGAGCGGGTGCCAATCCGGAAATAGGTCGCGCTGCAGCGATGGAGGATCGCGAGCGTATCGCGGATTCTCTGCAGGGCGCCGATATGGTGTTCATCACAGCGGGCATGGGTGGCGGTACTGGCACCGGCGGCGCGCCAGTCGTTGCGGAAGTGGCCAGGGAGCTTGGTATCCTGACCGTTGCGGTCGTCACTAGGCCGTTCCCGTTTGAAGGTAGAAAGCGCCTCAAGATCGCGATGGAGGGCGTCGCTGAGTTGCAACAACACGTGGACTCGTTGATCACCATTCCCAATGAAAAGCTGCTTGAGGTGCTGGGTAAAAACACCAGCCTGCTGGACGCCTTCAAGGAAGCTAACGACGTGCTTCTAGGCGCCGTGCAAGGCATCGCCGACCTGATCATCCGGCCTGGAATGATCAACGTGGACTTTGCCGACGTGCGTACCGTGATGTCCGAGATGGGCATGGCCATGATGGGTACCGGTCATGCCAAGGGTGAGAACCGCGCGCGCGAAGCGGCCGAGAAAGCGATCAACAGCCCGCTACTGGACGACATCAATCTGGCGGGAGCGCGTGGTATCCTCGTCAACATCACGGCCGGCTTTGACCTCTCGCTTGGTGAGTTTTCTGAAGTGGGCGATACTATCGAGGAGTTCGCTTCTGAAGAAGCGACCGTAGTGGTGGGTACCGTCATCGATCCCGATATGAAGGAAGAGCTGAAGGTCACCGTCGTCGCCACGGGTCTGGGTAGCGAGACCGTACGCGCGCCGCTGCAGGTGGTGGACGCGCCAGTGGTCGCAGCGGAAGTTGACGCCGGAGTAGAAGAGGCATCTGACTACGCCGATACACCGGACTATGGGAAGTATGATCGTCCGCCGGCTTTGCGCAAGACCCGTCGTGGTATGGGTGGCCAGGCCGGTGTAGCACCGGAATCTGCCGGCGACGAGTACTTCGATATACCGGCATTTTTGCGTCGCCAGGCCGATTGAAACGCGGGCATTGACCACACCCCGCGGGTCGCTGTGGCGACCGAGACAGCGGGGGAGGCACCGTGCTTCGGCAGCGTACGCTCGGCCAACCGGTGAGCGCCACCGGCGTTGGTCTGCACTCGGGAGAGTCTGTTGAGCTGACTCTATTACCGGCGCCGGCAAACGCCGGCGTGGTGTTCCGTCGGGTGGATCTTTGTCCGGTGGTGGAAATTCCGGCCCGTGCATCGGCGGTAACGGATACCACACTGTGCACCTGTCTGCAGGCCGACGGGCAACGGGTAGCGACCGTAGAGCACCTGCTGGGTGCTCTGGCGGGGCTCGGGATCGACAACGTGTACGCCGATGTAACGGCGGCGGAAGTGCCGATCATGGACGGCAGCGCCGGGCCCTTCGTGCAGATGCTGGGGCGAGCGGGCGTGTCTGAACAGGATGCGCCCAAGCGCTTCGTTCGCATCAAGCGACAGGTCAGCGTGGAACAGGGAGATCGTACAGCCCGCTTCATCCCCTTTGAGGGCTGTAAGATCTCTTTCACAGTCGACTTCGATCTACCGGTTGTCCGCGGGCGAAATGCGCATGTGGACTTGGACTTCAGCCGCCGCTCCTTTGTCGAGGAAATCAGCCGGGCGCGGACCTTCGGGTTTGTAAAGGACGTCGAACAACTGCACGCCCGGGGTCTGGCGCTTGGCGGCAGCCTTGAGAATGCCGTGCTGCTGGACGATAACGCGGTCCTGAATCCTGGCGGCCTGCGGTTTGACGATGAACTGGTAAAGCATAAGGCTCTGGACGCTCTGGGGGATTTGTACTTGCTCGGTGCCTCTCTGATTGGCGAGTTTCGGGCGTACAAATCCGGTCACCGTCTCAATCATGCCCTGGTGAAAGCGCTGCTGGCCGAGCCCGGCGCCTGGGAGCTTGTCCACTGCGAGGCAGGCGATACCGCGCCAGTCACGGCCGACATGGTCTGTGCGTGACCTGGTTCACGGGGCAAAATGGTAATGTTCCCCTATCTGTGGCATAGTTTTGGGCCGTTTGTGCGTGTCAGTTCCGGAATGAAATGAAAGTCATACTGATCAGCGCCAAGCACGGGGGTTCGCGCTCCGTTGAGCTCGGACGCTGGTCTCGTGCCTTGCTCTCCCTTTGCTGCCTGGGCCTCCCTCTGGGGCTGGTCGCTATTGGCTATGAGGCAGGCATGGGCAGCGAGGTTCGTTCAACTCGGGGCGCCGCCCTGGACACCCTGAACGAAGCGCTCGACGAGCAGGCGGTGGAGCTGGAAGAGATGCGCAGCGTCGCCCGCCGACAGCTGCAGGCGATGACGCTGAATCTGGCAGAACTTGAAGCGCGCGTAACACGACTGGATGCTCTGGGTGAACACCTGACCGCGCTGGCGGACCTGGAGCAGGGCGAGTTCGATTTCAGCCAGCCCCCGGCGCTGGGTGGTCCGGTACCGGCGCAATCCGGCGAGGTGTTCGAGAGCCGCGAGCTGGCGACTGAATTCGAGCGGCTGGAAGCCAAGCTGACAGATCGCGAGCAGCAGCTGGACATTCTTGAGTCGCTGCTGAGTAACCGCGAGATCCACGATCAGCGCTGGCTGTCAGGCCTGCCGGTGCGTCGCGGACACATTTCCTCGCACTATGGCTACCGCAACGACCCGATCTCGGGTGAGCGGGCCTGGCACCACGGCGTCGATTTTGCCGGTAAGATGGGCTCTGACATACTGGCCGTGGCGGCTGGCATTGTTACCTGGGCCGGCGTCAAGTACGGCTACGGCAATCTGGTCGAGATATCTCACGGTGACGGCCTGGTCACCCGCTACGCGCACAATCAGAAAAACCTGGTGGAAGCGGGCGATGTCGTGCGCAAGGGCGACACGATCGCGCTGATGGGTTCCACCGGTCGCTCCACCGGGCCCCACGTTCATTACGAAATTTATAAGCACGGCCGTTCGGTCGATCCGGCCAGCTATCTCGCTCGAACGCGGCGCTGATTCCACCCGACAGACACAGCTGTTACTGTTCGCACACGGGCGAACGGGCCTATCTCTATTGAAACAAGATGAAACGACATGATTAGTAAGAGCCTGCAGGCGATTTTTGGCACCCGCAACAGCCGCGAACTGAAACGCATGGGCAAGGTGGTCAAGCAGATCAATGCCTTTACGGACGATATTGGCGCCCTTGGCGATGACCAGCTCGCTGCGAAAACGGACGAGTTCAAGAGCCGATTGAACGATGGGGAAAGCCTGAGCAAGGTTCTTCCTGAGGCCTTCGCGGTCGTGCGTGAGGCCGGAGATCGGGTATTGGGTTTGCGGCATTTCGATGTGCAGCTGATCGGTGGCATGGCGCTGCACGAAGGTAAAATCGCGGAAATGCGGACCGGGGAGGGCAAGACCCTGGTGGCGACCCTGCCGGCCTATTTGAACGCGCTGACGGGCAACAGCGTACACATCGTGACGGTGAATGATTATCTCGCCAATCGCGACGCCCACTGGATGGGTCCACTGTACAATTTTCTCGGTATCTCATTCGGTGTGATCAAATCCGGCCAGATGCCCCAGGAGAAGCGCGCCGCTTACGAGTCCGATGTTGTGTACGGCACCAACAACGAGTTCGGCTTTGACTATTTGCGTGACAACATGGCGTTCAGTCTGGGAGATCGCATGCAGCGGGACAGAGCGTTCGCCATTGTCGACGAGGTGGATTCCATCCTCATCGATGAAGCGAGGACGCCTTTGATCATTTCCGGCGCTTCCGAAGACAGCTCAGAACTGTACAAGCGCATCAATAAGCTGATTCCGGACCTCAAGGCGCAAACGGAAGTAGACGACGGCCACTACACCATTGATGAAAAGCAGCGCCAGGTAGAGCTCACAGAAGAAGGTCACGAACACATAGAGGGCGTGCTTATTCGCGAGGGCCTGCTGGAAGAGGGCGACAGTCTGTACGCAGCCACCAACCTGAGCCTGCTGCACCACGTCAATTCCGGACTGCGCGCTCATGCGATGTTTCATAAGGATGTTGAGTACATTGTACAAAACGGGCAGGTGGTACTGATCGATGAGCACACCGGTCGGACAATGCCCGGCCGTCGACTGTCTGAGGGTCTGCACCAGGCCATCGAAGCAAAAGAGGGTGTGGCTATCCAAAGTGAGAGTCAGACACTCGCATCCACCACTTTTCAGAATTACTTCCGTCTGTACGCCAAGCTGGCGGGCATGACAGGCACCGCTGACACGGAAGCCTTCGAGTTTCGTCAGATCTACGGACTGGAAGTACTGGTCATTCCCACCAACGTGCAGCAGCAGCGTGATGATCTGAACGACGTGGTTTACCTCACGGTGCAGGAAAAGTTTGACGCCATCGTCGAAGACGTGCAGGAGTGCATGGGCAACGGTGCCCCGGTGCTGGTCGGTACAGCGTCCGTTGAAACCTCCGAAGCGATGTCGGCTCGCTTCAAGCAGGCGAAGATCGAGCACAAGGTGCTCAACGCCAAGTACCACGAGCAGGAGGCGGAGATCATAGCCCAGGCGGGTCGGCCGGGAGTGGTTACCATTGCGACCAATATGGCGGGTCGTGGTACGGACATCGTGCTCGGCGGTAATCTGGAGGCAGAGCTGAAGTCCCTGGGCGATCAGGCACCGGACGACAAGGTGGCTTCCGTGCGCAAGGACTGGCAGCAGCGCCACGATCAGGTGCTTGAAGCGGGGGGTCTGCATATTCTCGGCACCGAGCGCCACGAATCGCGACGCATCGATAACCAGCTGCGAGGGCGGGCGGGCCGCCAGGGTGATCCCGGTGTGTCGCGCTTCTACCTGTCGATGGAAGACAGTCTCATGCGCATCTTCGCCTCGGACCGGGTGAAGGGCTTCATGCAGGCACTGGGTATGGAGAAAGGCGAGGCGATCGAGCATCGGATGGTGACTAACGCCATCGAGAAGGCGCAGCGTAAAGTCGAGGGCCGTAACTTCGACATTCGCAAGCAGTTGCTGGAGTACGATGACGTCGCCAACGATCAGCGGCAGATCATCTATCAACAGCGCAATGACTTGCTGGGCGAGGCGGACATTTCCGAAATTGTCTCCGACATTCGGCGCGATGTAGTGATGCAGGCCGTCGATAGCTTCATCCCACCCATGAGTGTGGAAGAACAATGGGACGTGCCCGGATTGGAAAAACAGCTCGAGGCAGAGTTCGCCCTCAGGCTGCCTTTGCAGCAGTGGCTGGATCAGGACGACAGCCTGCACGAGGAGGCCCTGCGAGAAAAAATTCTTGCCGCCATTCAAGAGGCCTACGACAAGAAGGCCTCCGACGTCGGGCCGGACATGCGCAAGATCGAAAAGCAGATCATGTTGCAGGTGCTGGACACACTGTGGAAGGAACACCTGTCTACCATGGATCATCTGCGCCAGGGCATTCATCTCAGGGCCTACGCGCAGAAAAATCCAAAGCAGGAGTACAAGCGAGAGTCGTTTGAACTGTTTCAGGAGCTGTTGGACGGGCTCAAGTATGAAGTGGTGAAGTTCCTGAGTCATGTTCAGATTCAGCGCCAGGACGAGGCGGAGTTGATCGAACAGCAGCGCAGAGAGGCGGCTGCCAAAGAGCACATGGCGTTCCAGCACGCTGAGGCCTCAGCGCTGGCACAGGCCTCCGCTCAACCGGCGGCAGAAGCGGACCAGGCCGAGCAGGAAAGACCGGCTATGCCACAGACGTTTATCCGCGACCAGCCCAAGGTGGGCCGCAATGAACCCTGCCCCTGCGGCAGTGGCAAGAAGTACAAGCAGTGCCACGGCAAATTGTGATGGGCCGGTGGCGCAGGCTGCATTCCCCTGTCGCCTGCCGGAGTTGAGGCGAGATGGCGGTTGGATCCGATGCATTGCCCCGGCTGCAGCCGGTCCCGGGAGTGCGACTGGCAACGGTCAGCGCTGGCATCAAAACGCCGGGCAGGCCTGATCTGGTGTTGTTGGAACTGACCGCGGGCAGTCGCTGTGCCGCGGTGTTTACCCGCAACGCTTTTTGTGCGGCGCCTGTGACGGTAGCTCGGGAGCACCTGCAGCGTTGCCACCAGCAGCCGCGCTACCTGTTGATCAATACCGGCAATGCCAATGCCGGAACCGGCGAGCAAGGTTACGAAGATGCCGTCACCAGCTGCAGGGCCGTTGCGGACGAGGTAGGGGTCGATTTGCACACCGTGCTGCCATTCTCGACCGGTGTCATCGGCGAGCACCTGCCCGTACCTACCCTCACCGCTGCGGTGCCTGGGTTGTTTGCGGCACTCAGTGACGACACCTGGGTCGAGGCGGCCAGCGGCATCCTGACCACCGATACCCGACCCAAGGGTGCCAGTCGCATGTTTGTCTTCGATGGCCGAGAGTTCACCGTTACCGGTATTGCCAAAGGCGCGGGCATGATTCGACCGGACATGGCAACCATGCTGGCCTATATTGCGACCGACGTGGCCGTGAGCTATGACCCGCTGCAGTCCCTGCTGAACGCGGCAGTGGATGCCTCCTTCCATCGAATCACGGTGGACGGAGACACCTCGACCAACGACGCCTGCGTGCTGGTCGCAACCGGCGCAGCGGGCAACGCCCCGCTGGATGCGGCAGACGGTGCCCTTTACTACGCGCTGAGCGAAGCGGTGGAAGCGGTGTGCGTGGAACTGGCCCAGGGTCTGGTGCGCGACGGTGAGGGTGCGAGCAAGTTCGTCACCGTGCAGGTTGGCGGTGGTCTGACCGAGCAGGAGTGTCTGGACGTGGCGTTCACCATTGCCCACTCGCCACTGGTGAAAACGGCGTTGTTCGCCAGCGACCCCAACTGGGGGCGTTTATTGGCGGCCATCGGCCGGGCAGGGTTGCCGGATCTGGACGTCGATCAGGTAAGCCTGTACCTCAACGAAACGCTGATTGCCAAGGGCGGTGGTCGTGCGACCAGCTACACCGAACAGCAGGGTGTGGAGGCAATGTCACCGCAAGAGATCGCCATTCGGGTCGAGTTGGGCCGCGGCGGTGAACACGCGACCGTCTGGACAACGGACTTTTCCTACGATTACGTGCGCATCAATGCTGAGTACCGCACTTGATGCCGGCGCAGGTACATGTGGCGGTGGGTGTTATTGTGAATGGGGACGGACAGATTCTGATCAGTCGTCGCGATGCAGGCGTGCATCAGGGAGGTCTCTGGGAATTCCCCGGCGGTAAGCGGGAAGCCGGTGAGGACATCACCGCGGCCCTCGCGCGAGAGCTCGAGGAAGAGTTGGGCATCGTACCATCGCGCGCAACGCCCCTGCTGGAAGTCGCACACGACTATGGCGACAAGCAGGTGTTGCTCGATGTGTACGTGGTGTGGGAACACACGGGCAGTGCCCACTCGCGGGAGGGCCAACCGCTGGC
>JBCCYE010000019.1:0-80396 GCA_039190425.1 Pseudomonadota bacterium
GATCTTGATGCAGTGTACCAGCGACCGCCCGGTGAGATTGGTGTTGATCAGGGCCGCAATCGCACCCAGTTTGTTCAGAGCCAGCAGTGAGGTTAGGAACTCGATACGGTTTTCCATAACGAGACTGACGGCGTTACCGCGCTTCAGGCCCAGCGCCTTGAGCGTCGCGGCGTAGCGATTTGTGCGTGCATTGAGTTCTCGCCAAGAAATCGCTTCTCCCTCAAAGATGACCGCCGGGTGATCGGGAAACCTGGCCGCCGTTTGCTCCAATCTGGCAGCCAGACTGTCACGCGTCGTTGCGGGGAGGGGATTTACTGCTCGCTTGACTTTGACGAGTGAGGGTACCTGGCGAAGCACGGCGGCAATATCTGAGAGACTCATGGGTTACGACCTAGGCTTATAAGGTAAACCAGAAAGATAACCGCGAGGCACACAGGGGGCAATACTACGAAGGAATTTCTTGGAACGTCGGCCTCAAAAAGAGAAGACACCGAACAGGGCAGCGTGGTCCGACAGGTCTCGCCAAGGCCCTGTACTGAGTCTCTGACAGGCCGTTGGTTGCAGACCCCGATAGTAGATGCGATCGACCGGTAACAGCGGCGCCCACACGGGGAAGGTCCTGGCGTGACGACCGCGCATGCTAAGGAACAACTCCTGCAGACCAAGATCCTCGTGCAAGTGCTGCTCGGCGCGTCGCCGCCAGTCGTTGAAGTCTCCAGCAATGATCATGGGCTCGTCGTCCGGCACGTGCTGGTTGATACGGTCGGTCAGGACCCCCAGCTGTTCGCGGCGCTCCTGTTCCAGCAAGCCAAGGTGTACGCACAGCGTGTGGAGACGAGTGTCGCGTTCCGGTAACTCGATGATTCCGTGCAGAATGCTGCGGCTTGAGCGAGGGAAGATCGACACATCGATGTTCTCCCAGCTGGCGAATGGGTACATACTGAGGATGGCGTTACCGTGGTCTCCCTTGCGATAGATGGCGTTGCGGCCATAGGCAAAATGCGGCCAAGCCTCACTGGCCAGATATTCAAAATGGGGTTGGTCAGGGTAGGAAAAACGCTTGCGCTTAGACTCACTCTTGATGGCCATGCCATGTATTTCCTGCAGAAATACAATGTCCGCGCCTGTCTCGGCAATGCGTTTACGCATGCCTTCCAGCACAAAACGCCGGTTGCCGATGCAATAGCCCTTGTGAATGTTGTAGGTCAGAACGTGGAGCTGATTTTGCACAGTATCAATGTCCCTTTGTTCGGGCTGGTTTACTGGGAGAACGACCCGCGGTAAATGCCTTTACGCTCCAGGTCAATACGTAGTCCAGGCCACTGGCAATGGCGAACGCCAACACCGCGAGCACGCCCCACGCCAAGGTCGCAGGGGTGATGTAAGGGAGTATCTGGGCCATCAATACGGCAGCGCAGAAAACGATTTGTATCAGCATGTTCGCCTTGCTGAGCCAGCGAGAGGCCAACTCGACTGGGCCAATCAGCAGCTGGTACGCAAGAGCCCCGGTAACGATCACCAAATCTCTCGTAATCACGATAACGGCAAGGTACCAGGGCACCAGCCCCGTGACCGCAAAGCTGAGAAAGCTCACCGTGATCAGCAGTTTGTCGGCGAGCGGGTCCAGTGCCGCTCCAAAGCGGGACGTGGCCTCGAGCTTTCGCGCCAGATAACCGTCCAGCAGATCGGTGGTGCCAGCCGCGAGAGCAATCAATAGCGCGATGCTGTAATGGCCCTGCAGTATCGTCAAGCCTAAGGGTAGGGCCAGCAGCAGACGAAACACCGTGAGAGTATTGGGAAGTTGCTGCCACGGCGACGACGAGTTTGAGGTTGATGATTTACGCATCTGTGTTTTGGGAATTGACCTTGTCGTGGCTGCTCTGCGTCGACGGCTCGCCGTATTCGATGATGAGATAGACCGCGAGTTCCCGATACCCGGATTCACGGGCAGGATAAATCGGCAGCGGTATACGCACCAGCATCGCCAGAAAACCGAACAGTGCGATCGATAGTGTTTGCATCCGTGACTCCTCTTTACAGAGGTACTCTAGCCCAGGGCCGGGAGATTACAGTACTGTCGAAGGCGGAAAAAGTGATCTCTGCCGGCGCTGGCTCGCGGTAAGGCCCATAAAAAACATCAAATATCACCAATTACGGGAAAAACTGGAGAAATCTCCAGGTTCCGATGGACAGTCTATCGCTATTTCCCTAACGTTTGGCGAAATAGCGCCTTGGCCGGGGCTGTCGCGCTGCGCGCGATGTAGGGCCGAAGGGTAGCGTCATAACGACAAGGGGACAGTGGCGGTCTGATGCTTCAAACCCTAAAAGTTCGTATTTCCGACCTGGATGTCGGCATGTTTGTCAGTGGGCTGGACAGGTCCTGGCTGGGTACGCCTTTTGCCACCCAGGGATTTTTCATCCGCAATCAGGAGGACATCGATCGGCTGCGTGAATATTGCGACTATGTCATGGTCGACCAGCGACGCAGCAAGCAATCCGATATCTTTCGCACCCGCCGCACGCATCAGGTCAGCCGCGAGAAGGCTGACGAAGGCACCAAACGGGGCAGGGCGCGCATTTCCGTAGAGAAGATTTTTAGCGGGCGAGCAATCAAACCGTACCTGAAAGACAGTTCTTTCGAAGAGGAGCATCCTCGCGCAAGTCGCGCTCTGGATATGCTGGTGACGGATGTGGACCAGATTTTTGACGAGGTGGGCGAGGGTCAAAAGCTCAATGTCGTCAAGCTGAGAAAATCTGTGGAACCTATCGTCGAAAGCATCAGTCGCAATCCGGACGCATGTATGTGGGTGGCGCGGCTGAAGCAGCACGACCAATACACTTATAAGCATTCACTGGGCGCGGCGATCTGGTCGGTATCCGTCGGTCGACAGCTAGGACTGCAACGTCATGACCTCCGCTCCCTTGCCATGGGGTGCATGCTGATGGACGTCGGTAAATTGCGGATATCTCAGGAGCTTCTGCAAGCCAAGCGCGAGCTATCCAATGAGGAAATGGCGGAGGTATCCGGGCATGTGGAGCACGGTCTTGACATTCTGTCCGAGAGTGGCATCTTGAATCAGGACGTCATCGACATCGTTGCACACCACCATGAGCGCTACAACGGCTCCGGCTATCCAGCCGGATTGGTGAGGGGTCAGATACCAGCGTTTGCCGCCATCGCCGCGATCGTGGACACCTACGATGCCATCACCAGCCGCCGCAGCTACGCCGAGGCGCTGTCGCCATCCGCAGCGATCAAACTGCTGTACGGGGGCCGTGACCAGGACTTTCAGGCCGAGCTGGTTGAGGCCTTTATACAGGCGATTGGGATCTATCCAGCGGGGACCCTAGTGGAGCTTTCCTCAGGTGAGGTGGCGGTCGTTGTCGCCGAGTCACGCACCCGTCGCCTTTTGCCTAAGGTTCTGTTGCTGTTGGACGCGGACAAGCAGCCGGTAAAAGGAAAGAAAATCATCGATCTCCACCGGGTAAATACCAACGGCAGTTCCAAAAAGCGCTCCATCAAAAGCGCGCTTGAGCCAGATGCCTACGGGATCGATTTGACCAAAGTCAGCCTCTAGGCGCGTTTTCTTTGCCTCCAATTGACGCCCGACCTTGACCTTAGCCGGTGCCGTCAACACAATAGCCCGATACTCATCCGGTGTCGGACAGGCAGATCCCGGGTGATACCCAGTTAATCCATACGTCACCGAAAGGGCCCTATCCTATGTCGAATGTGCTGCGCCTTGTCTGTTCGAGTCTTTTGCTGCTCCTGTGGTCTCCTGTCAGTCTGGCCAACAGTTACGCGGACGCTATTCGCTCCTTCAACAATGCTGGAGCCAGCGGCAGTTTTTTCCAAACCGCCTACGGCTATGCGGTCTTTCCCACCATCGGCAAAGGCGGCTTTTTCGTCGGCGGTGCGTATGGGGAAGGGCGAGTCTTCGTTAATGCAAGGCATGTCGGGGATACGACCATGACGCAGTTGACGCTGGGTTTTCAGCTGGGTGCTCAAGCCTACAGTCAGATCATCTTTTTTGAAAATCAACAGGCTTTTGATCACTTTACCTCGGGCAACTTCGAGTTCAGCGCCCAGGCCACGGCAGTGGCCATTACCGCCGGAGTGTCAGCGGAGGCCAGTACTGGCGGTGGTTTAGCGGCGGGCGCCAGTGGCGGTCGCAACGACGCAACCACCAGTCACGGCGGATATCGCAAAGGCCTGGCCGTCTTCACCATCGCCACTGGGGGCCTGATGTATGAGGCTTCGCTGGGCGGACAGAAATACACCTACACGCCGCTGGTGCCCACTTCCATCACAGTCGAAGAAACGGTCATCGAGGAAGAGTATTACGAGGGCGGTCCAAAGGTGTATCCGGTCAATCCCTAGCGATCGGCAAGGTTCGACGGGTACAGGGCCTCGACACGCTCCTGCGCGCCCGACGGATAATCCTCGAGCAAAATGACGTGAAAGTTCCGCGGCCCGTGGGCGCCGTACTGCAGCTGGCCCTCAATATCGGAAGTGCGCGACGGTCCGGCGATGAACTGGATGCCCCTCGGTCGTCCGTCGAGCGCCATTCGTTCGGAGAGTTCGCGCCAGGCATACTCCATATCCGGCACCAGGTCTGCGGCGTCAACCAGCACAATGTGGTGTTGCGGTAGCAAGTTATTGACTCCCGGATTGGCCTTGCCTGTCCAGGTGACGACCTGGCCGGTTTCAGCGACGCCCAGCGGTGCGAAACTGACAACGGTGGAATCATCCGGATCAGCGGCTCCGAAGCGCGGCAGCAAGCCGGCGTCGCGCCACGGCAATGCTCCCAGGCGTGGGTCACTGCCCACGGTAAGTCGTTGATTACGGGATACAGCTTGATGGAACCTTGCGATGGCTTGCGCGGCTTGCATTCGGCCAGAGGCGCATTGGACGCTGCCTTTGCTGCGGCACACGTTGAGCAAAAATGCCTCACTGATGTCCTCTGCTGGCAGCGGCGCGGTGGGTGCGCTGCCCAGTGATTCCCTCCAGGCGACGGCATCGGGACGCTCTGTTTTGCACGCGCTACCCAGGCGTGCGTAGATCTCCGCTCTTGCGCTCATCGTTTCTTCCGCCGGTACTGGCGCATGAACGTATCACCCTGTGGTACAGGAAAGTCTCGTTCTGCGCTCCAGCCTCGTGCCATTGGCAGGGCGCGAACGCGACCGCGACCTCGGCCCAACCATGCCACGGCTCGACTGGCTGCACTCGTGGCGAGCCGGTAGAGGGTCGGATTACCAGCCAGCCAACTGTGCAGGCGCAGTCCGTAGCGCCAGCGCGGCAGGTTCAGTCCCGCCTCGGCCTCGTCCTGTCTGAGGTCGCGCAATAGATCCGGTATTGGAATGTCCGCTGGACACACCTCTGCGCACCGGCCACAAGCGGTGCAGGCGCTGGCCAGAACCGAACCCTCTTCCAGTGAGGTCAGCAACGGCGTCATCACCGAGCCCATCGGACCCTGGTAAACCCAGCCGTAGGCATGGCCGCCAACACTTTGATAAACGGGGCAGTGATTGAGGCAGGCGCCACAGCGGATGCACTCCAGCATGCTGTCGTAGCGGCTGTCGAGTAACTCGCAACGACCGTTGTCCAGCAGTACAACGTGAGCTTCGATCGGCCCATCCAGGTCGTCGCTACGGCGCGGACCCGAGTAAAAGCTGGTGTAGCAGGTTTGTGGTTGCCCGGTGGATGATCGTACCAGTAATCGCAGCATCGCCGCCGCATCGCTGGCGGTGGGGAGCACCCGGTCCAGCGTCGTGCAGACAATCAACACCGGCGGTAGATTGGCGCACAGGTCGCCATTGCCTTCGTTGGTGACCAGCATGCTGTAACCATTTTCCGCAACCAGAGCATTGGCACCGATGATGCCCACCTCAGCCTCCAGGAAGTGTTGGCGTAAGACCTGTCTGGCCTCCTGAACAATGGCGCCCGGTGTAGTCAGATCGCGCTCTCCAAGCGGGTGTTTGTCCTGAAACAGCTCACCGATCTGCGCGGCCGTCTTGTGCACCGCCGGTCGCACAATATGACTCGGTTTTTCTCCCGCTTGCTGAATAATGTATTCGCCCAGGTCTGTCTCGGTGACTCTCAGCCCCGCTGCCTCGAGATACTCGGTCAGGCCGGTTTCCTCGGTCACCATTGATTTGCCCTTGCCTACGCGGTGGGCGCCGTGCTGCTGACAGATATCCAGCACCAGGTCATTGAGTTCGCCGCCGTCTCGAGCGAAGTGAACGCGACAACCATTGCGTACGGCTTCGCGCTCGTATTGCTCAAGATACCGGTCCAGATGCTGAAGCGTGTGTTTGCGTACCTTGCCGACGTGTTCTCGCAGGGCGTCAAATTCCCCAAACTCTTCTACCGCCGCTGCTCGGAGTGGTGGAGTCCGGCGTGCCATGATATCGCGCTGTCTGGCCGCCTTGTCATCCCGAAGAGCGACGCCGGCGTTGTCTAGAAACTGATGGCTGATGGGCTGCACAGTATCAGTCGGGTCTGCCGATGGCGGGTGAGTCGAGATCTCCGCACAGCAACTCTGCTACGTGCCGTATTTCGATCTCGTCACCACGGCGAGAGGCACGCCCCGCGAGGCTGAACAGACAACCCAGATCGCCTCCTGTGATCATGCTGGCACCGGTCGCCAGCGCGGCGTCCAGCTTAGCGTCCGCCATCCTTGCGGAGATCTCAGGCATCTTTGCACAGAACGTGCCGCCGAATCCGCAGCAGACGTCTGCTCCCTCGAACTCCCTGACCTCCACCTGCCGCAGTTCGCGCAACAGCTTGCGCGGTTGCTGACGCACGCCCATTTCTCTCAGACCGGCGCAAGCGTCATGATAGGCCACCGCCCTGGGTGTGGGACTGGAGGCGGGCAGGTCGGTCAGTGTGGCGACATCGGCCAGAAATGCGGTCAGCTCGTAGGTCTTGCCAGCCAAGCTTATCGCTCGATCGCGCCACCGACCGGCGACAAGGCGGGGGTAGTGATGTCTAATCATGCCCGCGCAAGAGCCAGAGGGGGCGACCACATAGTCGGCGGGCTCAAGCATTGCGATCACCCGTTCCGCCAGGCGGCGAGCACCCTTGTAGTCACCGTTGTTGTAGGCGGGTTGCGCGCAACACGTTTGGCGGTCTGGCACTGTCACTCGGTAGCCGGCCCATTCAAGTAAAGCGAGGCTGGCAAAGGCAACGGACGGTCGCAGCAGGTCCGCTAGACAAGTGACAAACAGGAAGACCTGAGCGTCCTGGGAGGTTTTGGTGCCGTCGGAAATCTCCATAGTCGGTCCATTGCGCCGCAACCGCTCGGCTTATGCGTTGATCAAGGGCAATAGGAGTGTTCCTGCCGCTACTACCGTGCCTGCGAGAACCGCCACTGCGCCCTGAGCCAATGGGTGCTTAGACTGCAACAGTTTTACCCACACAGTCGTTCGATCAACCCGCACACCTCGGGTGGCCAGTGGCGCGACCAGCTGTTGTACCTGCTCGCTAACGAAACCGGGAAGCAGCCGGTTGCCGGTATAAACCACCACGTCGTCCAGCAGCAAAAAATGGCCTCGGTACTGCAATTGCGAGCCGCCGCCCAGATGGTAAGTGCCTTGATGATCCACTAATAGTAACTGTTCTGGCAAGACACCGATGTTGCCCGCCGGGCGTCTGCTCATTAAAAACAGCGCGATGGCGGGCCCGCTCAGCAGTAGCAGCAGAGCGGTGAGCTGAGTGACCGCGACCCCATAGCCCACAGCGACCAGGCACAGTGCAGCGGCGACCAGACCGTAGCTGATCGTCCTGCGTTTCAGACGGTTGGTTCTCTCGGGTACTCGATCGATCCAGCGCAGTTGCTCGACGTAGCCGTCCACCGGTTCGGCGCCACGTTCTCTGGCAGAGCGATAGACAAGCTTTCGTAATCCCTGCAGGTAGGCGCCTATGATGCCCACCAACAACGTGAGCCCGCACAGCAGCATCGCCAGTCGCCACCCCAGCGCGCTGTAGCTTATCAGCTGCTGCTCGTTTGCGACCTGGTCTGTCAGTGCCGTGGGTGTCCAGGGAACTTCGACGGCGCCCAGCGGGTTGAAACGCTGCAACTCCGCGGTTCTATGGTCGTTGACAAGTACCTTGGAACCCCAACGAATGAGGCTCAGCGGGGCTGCCGCAATTGGCAGTTCCAGCTGTGAAAGATACTGCCACTGCGGGTCGAACCGATAGACGTCAGCGCCCCCGGTGTCTGGATTGAGCATGCTGACCCACCAGGACTGATCAGTAAGCACAAAATCTGCTACCAAGGTTTGCTCCCGCTCAACGGCACGCGGGGGAAGCAAAAGAACCTCATCGACCTGAGTACCAAAATCGGCGCGGTCGTAACGGAAAACGCTGACTGCCGGTCCGTGTGGACTGTTCATGAACAACAGACCACTGTCGAGCTGCAGCCTCGGGTCATCAGGAAGTTCAAGAGTGGCGCGCTGCAGCAGGATACCACCGGAGTCGAACTGCAGCAGCTCGCTCTGTTGAGACTCGGTGACGAACAAGCCACCCGAGAGTGGATGAAAGACAAAGCTTGTGTATCGGCGGCCAGGCTCGGCGAACACTGCTACCTCGCAGTTCCTTTGGTCGAGGTCACAGCGCACGATGTCCAGTGGGCTCATTTGCGCTGCAGCGTCACTGTGCAGACGGCCGAGTCCATAGAGGTGACCACTCTGATCGAAGGCGATCGGCGGTCGCAGAGTGGACAGACCCAGCGTGTCGAGTCGCAACTCTTCCGTGGCCACGCCCGCCCTGTCGTGCAGCAGCAACGTCTCGCCCATCAAAAGAACCGGCCCACCGCCGGGGCTTCCGGCACCAGCAGTTGCGCCCGGGTAGGCAGGCTGCTGCGGGAGCTGCGGATAGAGCAGGCTGGTGCCGATAAGGCCTATTAACGCCAGCGCTGCCAAACCGAGGTAATGCCGCCTCCGATGCTGGGCCCGCTGTGCGCGTCCGCGAACCTCTTGGGTATTGCGAAAAGGCTGCAGGCTGTAAACATTGGGCTCACCGGGCTGACGTTTGCGCCGCGCCAGCGCTTTGGTCGAGGACTCACGTTGGGGCAAACTAAAGCGCGAGCGAAGCCTGGGTGTGCTGAGCCGGCGCTCTCCTACCGAGCCCAACTCGGCCGCTGCACGCTGGATACTGAGTGTGTCCAGTTCGGCGTGAATAGACCGTTCAGAAGGCTTTGCCTCAAGAGGCGAATTCGCAGCCGGTAGCGAAGACGGCTGGCTCTCAGCGTGCGGAGCCTGGGTTGTAGAGACCGATGTCTTTTTCTGTTTTAACACGGCTGCTGTCTGTCTCTGGGTTGCCTGTCTTGTTGCCTGCCCTTGTCGCGCAGGCTCACGCCGGTGACCTATTTCGGCCTCTGCCTCGCGCTGCAGTGCTTCCGGGGCTTTGCGCTGTCGCGCGGCCGCCAATTTTGACCGTCGACGCTGCTCCGCCGCCTCGCGCCGCTGCGCTGCCGCCTTCTCTCTAGCCTGTCGCGCTTGTTCACGCTGCCGAGCCGCGCGCTGTTCACGTTCCGCCCGCTTGCGAGCGGCGTTCTCGACCTTGCGGGCAGTGGCTTCCTCACGCAGGCGACGTTTGTTCGCCAACTCCGCCTCTCTGCGGCTGCGCTGCTCTGCGTCCCGCTGCAGTGATTCGAGCCGTTTTGCTTCACGTCGGGCGGCCTTCCTGGCTCGCTGACGCTGTTTCTCCGCTTCTTCGGCAGCCCGTCTGGCGGCTTTTTCTTCCAGTAGCCGCTGTCGCTCGGCGTCGAGAGCAGCCTGCTTTCCATCGTGCTGTCGTTTCTCAGGCGATGAGGCCTGTTTTAGTCCAGTTGGCCTGGAACTCAACGGACGAATCTGCCTCGCTGCCCGCGCATGGTCAGCGGCGAGCGAGTCTGCGGTGGGAGGGCTTTGATTGGTGTTGTGGCGGTTGTCAGTGACCGCTGCAGCTTCTTCACTCTCGGGGATTTTGACCAACTCGGCCACAAGGCCAAGATCGTTCAGCGTCCGATAAACCTCAGCGGCCTCTTTTCTCCCCAGGTTTCGACGCAGGGTAACCGCCTGGCCGCTGAAGAAACGCTCCAGTCGCTGTGGGTCGTCGATGGCGAACAGTTTGCCGAAGCCTTCTTTGACCTGATCGGCGGCTTTGCCGTCATGTATCTCGCCACTGAAGGTGAGGTTAAACCTGCTCAAGCTTGTTCAGCTATCCCCTGGGTTTTTTCTACATTTTCATGAGCAATGTACGAGTTTTCCCTCCGCAATGCCAGCCGCGCAAAGGGTGAATATTGCTTATACAAGCCGGCGCTTTTACTCCACTGGAGTAAAGCTGACACCGGCGTTGTCGCGCAGTCGTTCCAGATACGTGGCACCCAGTGCCGAAGCCGGAGTCCAGAAGCCGCCTCCTGTGAGCGGTGGGTCCAGGGCCAGGCAAACGGCGGCCTCACCAAGCATTCGCGACGTCGATCCGTAACCCGGATCCAGATCGCCGCGCACTTTAATGCGAGCGTCCCTGGACCGTTCATTTGGATGGACGGCGTGAAAGAAGATCTCGTAATAACCATTGGTCCGGGTGGCTTCGCTGGGCCCTTCACCGGGTTGGGGCAGAACTCGCTGTAGCAGACGTCGGGTTGGCGTCAGTGCCATGCCGAGCATCCCTGCGCCGTTCGCTGCGGTCGCCAACATGGCCCCTACTCTGGAACGTACCAGCAGAGATTCATCGTAGCGAAAACCCGTCCCCCAGGGGAACGCAAGCAACGCATTACTTCTTCGCACGACGCGGGTATTGATGGCTGCCATGATAAAAGGCGTGGTCCACTGGTCGAAGTCCTCGTCCCACAGCATGCCGCGTTGGTCAGGGCCGTCGTCGCCCGGTGGAGTGCCAGGCGGGTAAAGACTGTAGGGGTCTTCCATTCTTTCCCGCAAGCTCGGGTCGTCGCGCATTTCCTCCATCATATTGAAAATACTCGCCAAGGTGCCGCCGCTCGCGCCGCCGCGGCTACCGCCGACGCGGCCTTTCACGCGGCGTGCAAAGACGCCGTGGCGCTCGTGCATCAACTGCTGGACAGCCCAAACGCCCATATCAAAAGGTACCGAATCAAAACCACAGGTGTGCACGATGCGCGCACCGCTATCGCGGGCCGCGGACTCAAATTCTGGGATCAGGCGGGCCATCCATTGAACCTCACCGGTAAGATCACAGTAGTGGGTCCCTGCTTTAACGCACGCTGCGACCAAGGGCGTTCCGTATTTTGCGTAGGGCCCTACTGTGGTGCATATCACGCTGGCGCGCTCTACCATGGCCTCGAGACTGGCGCCGTCGGTGCTGTCTGCAATGATCAGGGGCAGGGTCTCATCTCCCAGACCCAGGTTCATGACGAGCTGGGCAAGCTTGTCGGGGTTGCGACCGGCGATGGCCCACTTCAGTGTGCCATCCACACCGTAGGTATTGACAAGATACTCAACAACCAGTTTGCCGGTGAATCCGGTGGCACCCCATACAACTACATCGAACTCTCGCGTCGCCATTGCTTCTCTCCCAAAGTCAGGGCTCTCTATTTCACACCGTGCATCATTCTCTTCAGCAGCGGTGATAACAGCAACAGCAACGCACCGACGGCGAGTCCCACAATCAACAGATCGGTGAATAAAGCGGTATAGCTGTTGAGTGCCGCAGTCGGGTCCGTTACGTCACCGCCGACGGTGTCCACCGCAGCGAGTTTTGCCAGCTGAGCTGCTACAAACTCGGAGTATGCCGTGGCCAGGAACCACGCACCCATCATCACCCCAACGACACTTGGAACGGACAGTTTGGTCACCGCGGATAAACCCACGGGAGACAGGCAGAGTTCGCCGGTCGTATGTAGAAGGTACGCGAGCAGCATCCAGTAGGCGGCGACCAATCCGGCCTCATTGGGCATGGAGGCGCCAATCACCAGCGCGCCAAAACCGAGTCCGGCCTGCGCAATGCCAAGAGCGAACTTCACCGGCACACTCGGTTCCAGTCCGCGGCGCCCCAGGGCCAGCCACAGCCAGGCAAACAGTGGTGCGAAGAGGAATACAAACAGAGGATTGAGTGCGCCAAATTGAGACGCATTGAGTTGCAGGCCGAATACGTTGCGATCCATGACCCGGTCGGCAAACAGGGTCATGGACGCGCCGGCCTGTTCAAACAGCGCCCAAAACACGACCGTCGATACAGTGAGTATGATCAAAACCAGCATGCGACTGCGCTCAACCGGTGTGCATTGGGTCGCCATGAACCAGAACAGGCCCAGCAGCACCAGTACAGATAGCGTATTCAGTAATAGGCCAACGGCTCCGTGATACTGCAGCATTTGCCAGACCACAGCCACGCCAAGCAGGACGCTGATATAGATCAGCCATTCTCGACTGAGCCCGACGGCGGTTTTTCCTTGGAGATGCTCCAGGTCCGCGGGTTCGGCCAGCCCTCTCAAGTACCGGCGCCCTGCGAGGAAGGTCAACAGACCGAACGCCATACCGACCCCTGCCGCGCCAAAACCGTAGCGCCAGCCGAACGTCTCGCCCAGGTAGCCGCACAAGAGCGTGGCGGTGAAAGCGCCAAT
Source organism: Pseudomonadota bacterium (assembly GCA_039190425.1). GTDB lineage: Bacteria > Pseudomonadota > Gammaproteobacteria > Pseudomonadales > Halieaceae > Marimicrobium. The sequence goes on from JBCCYE010000019.1 coordinate 12,585, forward strand.
ATTGATGCCCATGTAAAAAATCGTAAACCCCGCATCCCGACGCGGATCCCCTTCGGCGTACAGTTTGCCAACGATGGTGGAAATGTTGGGTTTCAGGAAACCGACACCCATGACGATCAGTGCCAGCGAGAAGTAGAACACTTGCAGCGCCTCATCGTCGCGAACCACAGTGTCACCGACGTACCTTGCCTGTTCGCCCTCCACGGCCATGCCAATGTGGCCCAGCGTCAGCAGCACGCCGCCGAAGATCACCGCTTTGCGCATCCCGAGATAGCGGTCCGCCAGTAAACCACCGATCACCGGCATGGCGTAAACCAGTGCCGCGTAGCTGCCCAGTACTTCCAGCCCGCTGGCATCGGAAAACAGATGGTACTTGGTCAGATAAAGGAGCAGCAGAAACTTCATGCCGTAGAAGGAAAACCGCTCCCACAGCTCCGTCGCAAAACAGACGTACAAACCCGGGGGGTGTCCCAGCCAACTCGCTTCTGTAGACCCTGCGGCCACGGCCGTTTGCGACATGCGACGCTGCGCTCCTAATGGTGGATGATCGGCCCATTATAGGGACAAATGTTCGACGGTCTGGAATTTTTTGCCGGGCAGGAGTCCGTGGGATGCGCCGCAGACGGCAACAGGTTATGCTTTGGGGCATTCTGAGACCAAGACTGTTCATGACCGCCGACTCTTTTCCTTTTCGCAGCGCCTGGATCTGCGACGCGCGCTGGATTGCCTGTATGCTGGGCTGCTTGCTGCTGTCGGCCTGCGGCGAGCCGCCCTGGAACAACCCGCATCCACCGCCGCCGCCTGACCAGGTGACCTACCAGTCCATGATGATGCGGACGCCGCCGAAACACCTGGATCCGGCGGTCTCCTACGCCACCGATGAAAGCCTGTTCATCATGCAGATATACGAGCCGCCGATGGCCTATCACTTCCTCAAGCGGCCCTATGAGTTGATGCCCGGTGCCTTGGTGGATTTTCCAACGCTGACCTACCTCGATAAGCAGGGCGCATCGGTGGCCGCTACGGATCCGGAGCAGGCCTACACGCGCTATACCTTGCGACTTCGCAATGACTTGCGCTATCAGCCGCACCCCGCGTTTGCACTGGACGAGTCCGGTAATCCCCTGTACCTGTTTGCCGATGCTTCGGAGGGGCGCGCCTACCGGAGCGTGATGGACTTTCCAAAAACCGGCTCTCGGTCGGTGGTGGCTAACGATTATGCGTATGCAATCAAGCGGCTGGCGGATCCCAACATTGGCTCGCCCATGTTGGGCTTTATGGCGCAGTACATACTCGGCATGAGCGAGCTGACGCAGCGGCTTGCGGAAACACCTCGAGAGGGCTGGTTGAATCTTAGTGATTTTGATATGGAAGGTCTGCAGGTGGTCGATGATCGCACGCTCAATATCACCATCAAAGGGCGCTACCCACAGTTTGTTTACTGGCTTGCGATGCACTTTTTCTCCCCCATAGCACCGGAAGTCGATCGCTTCTATCACAACCCCGGGTTTGCGCAGCGCAACCTTACCCTGGATTGGTGGCCGGTGGGTTCCGGACCCTTCATGATGGTGAAGAACGACCCAAACAGTGAAATTGTGCTGGAGAAGAACCCCAATCGGCGTCAGGAATACTATCCCACGGAGGGTTCAGCAGAAGATCGGGCCGAGGGTCTGTTGGTGGACGCCGGCAAGCCAATACCCTTCATCGATCGCGCCGTGTTTACCCTTGAGAAAGAAACGCTGTCACTGTGGACCAAGTTTCTCCAGGGTTACTACGATCGATCGGGCGAGACCCATGGGCACACCACCGGCGTGTTTGACGAGGCATTTGTGGTAGGGCCGGATGGTGTCGAGTTGTCCAAGGATTTGCGCGATCACAACGTCACCATGTCGCCGGATGTGAAACCGGGGATGTATTACTACGGCTTCAACATGCGCGATCCGGTCGTCGGTGGTTATACGGAAGACAGGCGCAAGCTGCGTCGCGCCCTGCAGATCGCCTTTCAGACTGAAGAGTATCTGAACATTTTTTACAAGGGTAATGGCATCGCTGCTCAGAGCATCATCCCACCCGGTATTCCGGGCTATAAAGAGGGGGAGGAGGGCATGAATCCCTATGTCTACGACTGGGTAGATGGGGCAGCGGTCCGCAAGCCTCTTGAGGAGGCCAGACAACTGCTGGCCGAGGCGGGCTATCCAAATGGCCGCGACGCTCGTACGGGTGAACCGCTGAAGTTGTTCTTCGATGTCCAGTCCCAGGCGATCAATAATACCTCTATGAACTGGATGGATCGGGTGTTCGGCGCCATTGGCGTGCAAATCGAGTTTCGTCCCGCCGACTGGAATCGAACCCGCGAAAAACTGCTTACGGCCAATACGCAGATTTTCTCTCACGGCTGGTTAGCGGATTACCCGGACCCGGAAAACTTCCTGTTTTTACTGTACGGGCCTGAAAGCCCGCTGGAGTGCGATTGCGACGGCGCCAACAACACCAACTACGCTAATCCGGAGTACGATGAACTGTTTCGCGAGATGCGGGTGCTGGATCCCGGCCCGGAGCGTGACGCCCTGGTGGAGCAGATGGTCGAGATGTGGCGACGCGATGCCGTATGGCTGTACAGCTTCTACCCCCGAGAGATCTACCTGAACAACGAGTGGGTGTTCAACACCAAGCGTCACGGAATATCGAAGGCCACGCTTAAATTCATTCGCATCGACCAGGATCTTCGATCTCGCATGCAGCGCGAATGGAACCAGCCCGTCACATGGCCACTGTATGCGGGGGCGCTGGTGTTGTTTGGACTTGTACTGCCGGGCGCGCTTGCCTATCGCCGTCGCCAGAATGCCACGGCTAGAGAGGAACGTTAGCACCGTGCTCGCTTATATCATCCGCCGGCTGCTGTATGCGATACCGATTCTGATCGGCGTCAATCTACTGACCTTTGCGTTGTTCTTCGTTGTCAATTCGCCCGATGATATGGCGGCCTCCCAGCTGGGCGACAAATACGTTACCGCAGAGGCCATTGACAACTGGAAGCAGAAGCACGGTTACCACCTGCCATTGTTTTATAACTCGGAAGCCAGTGGTTTGGGCAGCCTGACGGATACGATCTTTTACACCAAGTCGGTACGTTTGTTTGTGTTCGATTTCGGTCGATCGGAGAGTGGTCGTGACATCTCCACCGATATTTCTACGCGTATGTGGCCCAGTTTGGCCATCGCGCTACCCACGTTCGCGATCGGCATAGCGGTAAACATCTGCGTTGCCCTACTGGTGGTCATGTTCCATGGCACGCGCCTGGATCGTACCGCTGTGTTTGTGTTCGTCGCCATGATGTCGATTTCGTATCTGTTTTACATCATTGGCGGACAGTACCTCGTCGCGAAGACATGGCGCCTCGTCCCCATTTCAGGCTTCTACATGGATGCGCAAGTCTGGAAGTTTCTGCTACTGCCGGTCTTGGTGGGTGTGATTCACGGGATCGGTTCAGGCGCTCGGCTGTATCGCACCTTCTTCCTGGAGGAGGCAAGACAGGATTATGTCCGCACGGCGCGCGCCAAGGGCGCGAGCGAACTGCGTATACTGTTTCGGCACATATTGCCGAATGCGCTCATACCCATACTGACGGGGGTGGTGGTACTGATACCTTCACTGTTTATGGGCAGTCTACTGATCGAGGCATTCTTTGGTATACCGGGCCTCGGCAGCTACATGCTTGATGCGATCCGGGCGCAGGATTTTGCGATCGTGCGCAGCATGGTGTTCATCGGTTCAGTGCTGTACATCATCGGTCTGATTCTGACGGATATCTCCTACACCTGGGCGGATCCTCGGGTGAGGCTGAATTGATGAAGATCGTACTGCTGTGGTCCGATGTTCTCATTTTTGCGTTGGTAGTCATCCTGGTGCTGTTCGTGCTGCACCTGCGGCGGGATCCAAAAATACGCGAGCGCTGGTCTGAGGTATTTGGCACCCGACTCGGGATGATCACGTTTACGATCATTATGGCGTACATCGCAGTGGCGCTGCTCGACTCCATGCACTTTCGAAAGGCACTGGCGAGCGTTGAAGGAGTCGATGTCGAGGAAGTGTTCTACGATAATAAGGTCACCAGCGCGCTGGACGTGCTGCTGCTGGGTATGGGGGACCGGTTCGAACGCACCTACTCTGCACCCTTTGCGTTGAAATCCTTTGAAAAGCAAAACATGAAGGACGCGCAGGGCAACGATTACCGGGATTTCCCAGACTTGCAGCACGCTGGACAGCATTTGGCGTCACCGGCAGACCGAGGCGCCGATGTCCTGAAGCGCTCTTTAGTGCTGCTGGTACTTGGTCTGGCGCTGAGCGCTCTGGTGCTGGCGCCGCAGTGGTATCTACTGCGCGCCAGTGTCAATCCGTGGGGCGCCTGCTGGGCGACGCAGGCGGTGATTCTGTGTTTGGCGGTCTGGCTGGTGGGCATGAGCCGTCACTACCATGTATTGGGCACCGACCTTGGCGGTGCCGACGTTGCCTATCAGAGTATCAAGGGGATTCGTACGGGGGTGTTGCTGGGTACCCTGACGACCCTGATCATGTTGCCTATTGCGGTCACACTCGGCATTGCCGCGGGCTACTTCAAAGGCTGGGTGGACGACGTGGTGCAGTACCTGTACACCACATTGAGCTCAATCCCGGGTATTTTGCTGATCGCCGCCTCGGTACTGTTGTTTCAGGTCTACATTGATCTCAATCCGGACTACTTTGCGATTGGTATTGAGAAAGCCGATGCGCGTTTTCTCGCGCTGTGCTTCATTTTGGGCGTGACCAGCTGGTCAAGCCTGTGCAGGTTGATTCGTGCGGAAACGCTGAAGATCAGTCAGCTGGGCTATGTCCAGGCGGCGCACGCCTTTGGCGTCGGTCACTTTAGGATTCTTTCGCGGCATATTCTGCCGAATCTTGTGCACCTCATTTTGATTACGGTGGTACTCGACTTCAGTTCGCTGGTATTGGCAGAGGCCGTGCTCTCTTACATCGGCGTGGGCGTCGATCCGTCCATGGGCAGTTGGGGCAATATGATCAACGGTGCGCGCGGGGAGTTGTCGCGTGAACCGGTTATCTGGTGGACTTTGGCGGGTGCGTTTTTCTTTATGTTCGTGCTTGTTCTGGCGGCAAATCTGTTTTCCGATCTGGTGCGTGATGCCTTCGATCCTCGCACCGCAACGGAGAGGGCCAAGGGATGAGTCAGCACGGCGCGGTGTGTCTGCAAGTGGAAAAGCTGCGCGTAGAGCTGACGCTCAGTGGAGATGTCATCCTGGATGACGTGAGTTTCGAGTTGCGCGCAGGCCGAATCTTTGCGTTGGTCGGCGAATCCGGTAGCGGCAAATCGGTCACTTCCCTAGCCACCATGCGCCTGTTGCCGGAAGCGCTGCGCATCAGCGGCGGGTCGGTGCGCATTGGCGAGGACGATCTCTTTCAGCTGTCGGAGTCGCGCATGCAAACCATCCGTGGTCAGCGCGTCGCCATGATCTTTCAAAATGCGATGAGTGCCTTGAACCCGGTCCAAACTGTGGGGCAACAGGTGGCAGAGACCTTGAAGCTGCATACGGCGTTGCGCGGCGAGGCGTTGATTGATCGTGTCGTGCAACTGTTTGCGGAGGTTGGTATCCCCGACCCCAGGTTGCGCTATGACAGCTATCCGCACCAGCTTTCCGGAGGTCAGCAGCAGCGTGTGATGATCGCGATTGCGTTGGCCTGCGATCCGGACGTGCTGATCGCGGATGAGCCAACCACGGCGCTGGACGTCACCATCCAGCGTCAGGTTCTGGAGCTGATTCAAGGTCTGACGCAGTCCAGGCAGCTGGCCGTGCTGCTGATCACTCACGATATGGGCGTGGTGCGTAACACCGCCGATGAGGTTGCTGTCATGCATCGCGGTCGAATCATAGAACGGGCGTCCGTTGAAGAGTTCTTCCGCGATCCAAAGCAGGAATACAGTCGCCAGCTGATTGCCGCCTTGCCCGATTTGACTCAGTTTCTCGAGCGGCAGGCACAGCAACCGCTGCTGACCTTAGAAGATGTGCGCGTCTACTTTCCGGTCCGTCGGGGAGTGCTGCGGCGCGTGGTCGATAACGTCAAAGCCGTGGACGGCGTTTCGCTGAACATCGGTCGGGGAGAAACCTACGCCCTGGTGGGAGAGTCTGGCAGCGGCAAGTCGACGCTGGGGCGCGCCATTCTCAACCTTGACCCCATCCGGACCGGGTCTGTCCGGTTTGATGGTCAGTCGATCCACGGCTTGGGGAAGCAAGCGTTGCTGCCCTATCGCAAAAAAATACAGGTGATTTTTCAGAACCCATATTCCTCTATGAATCCACGCATGACGGTGTCGGCCATTATCAGCGAAGGCATGGAAAGTCTGGGAATGGGATTGAGCGAGGAGGAGCGAGCCGAGCGCGTGCGACAACTTCTGCAGCGGGTGCAGCTGTCCGGCGAGCTTGGCCAGCGCTATCCGCATGAGTTCTCAGGTGGTCAACTGCAGCGGGTGGCGATTGCCAGGGCGCTGGCTGTGGAGCCAGAGCTGATCATCTGTGATGAGCCAACCAGCGCTCTGGATGTTTCTATCCGCGCCGAGGTACTGGACTTGTTGCAGACTCTGCAGATCGAGGACGGTGTTTCCTATCTGTTTATCACGCACGATCTGTCCATAGTGCCCGGCCTCGCCCACAGAGTCGGTGTCATGCAAAATGGCAGGCTGGTGGAGGAAGGAACCGCTCGGCAGATTCTGACGACACCCCAAGCGCCCTACACCCGGGCGCTGTTGGCGGCGGTACCCAGAGTCGATCCCGCCGTCTAAACCCTTGCCCACAGGACTTGAGGGAGCCTAAACCTTGAACGGTGCTGAAAGCCTGCTGACCACGTTGACCAACAATGGCATCAGCGTTTGTTTCGCCAATCCGGGAACTTCTGAGATGCACTTTGTCGCGGCGTTGGATAAGGTGCCGGGGATGCGCTGTGTATTGTGCCTGTTCGAGGGGGTTGCCAGCGGAGCGGCAGATGGATACGCCCGCATGACTGGCAAACCGGCGTGTACCCTGTTGCACCTCGGGCCCGGTCTGGGCAACGCGCTGGCGAACATCCACAATGCTAAGAAAGGGTACACCCCCATGATCAATATTGTTGGTGAACACGCCACCTATCATGTTGCACTTGATGCACCGCTCGCATCCGATATTGAGGGCATCGCCACGCCCGTATCGCACTGGGTACATACCTCTTCAGCCGCGGCGGACATTGCGCGTGATGCGGCAGAAGCGATTCGGCACGCGGCGGGGGGGCGTGTCGCGACATTGATGCTGCCCGCGGACGTGTCCTGGAACGACAATCCCAACGGCGCGGAGCCGGCGGTTGCCATCGCGCGGCCGCGACCGATCTCCGGTGGCAAAATTGCAGATGCGGTGGTCCGTTTGCGAAATGGCAAGCGGACTCTGATCATGATTGGAGGACAATTGATAACGGCCGATAACGGCCGCGATTTAAGCCGTATAGCGCGACGCTGCGGCGCCGATATAGCGACGGACACGTTTCCAGCCAGGGTGGCGCGGGGTGCAGGCACGGCGGTGTTGCCCAAGCTGCCCTATCTGGCAGAGGCCGCGATTGATTATCTGCAGCACTATCAACAGCTCATTCTGCTGGGGGTTTCCCCCCCGGTCGCCTTTTTCGCCTATCCAGGTGTGCCCAGCACACTGGCCCATGAGCAGTGTGATACCTTCGTGCTTGCCGATCCGGATGATGACATGGATCGCGTGCTGGCGGATCTGAAAGTTGCGGTTGGCGCGGAGGACGAGGAGCCAGAGATCTGTGCGCGGCAGTTGCCCGAGTTGGGCAGTGGTCAGCTGACGGCGGATGCAGTCGCCCGATCAGTGGCGCGCCGGTTGCCGGACAACGCCATCGTCGTAGACGAGGCACTGACCTGTGCCCTGCCGATCGAGTTGCACCTGGCAACGGCTGCGCGTCATGAGCGACTCAGCCAGACCGGGGGCAGTATCGGCTGGGGTCTGCCTGCCGCAGCGGGCGCCGCGGTGGCGTGCCCGGAACGTAAGGTCCTCGCACTACAAGCAGACGGCAGTGCCATGTACACCCAGCAGTCTCTCTGGACAATGGCGCGCGAAAATCTCGATGTGCTGATCGTCATTTTCAACAATCGTCGCTACGCAATCCTCGAATTCGAATTTGCACGAACGGGAGCGCCCGGCGGTAAGCCGGGCCCGAAAGCGGCCAGCGCCTTCGATATTGGTAATCCAGATATTGATTTCGTCGCCTTGGCTGGCAGCATGGGCGTGCAAGCCACCCGGGCGACCACGGCAGAGGCGTTTGACGAGCAGTTGCAGACCGGGCTCGCTGCCTGCGGACCGCGGCTGATAGAAGCCATCATTCAATAAACCGAATCGCGGTCCGGTGCTAGGCATGCAGCCAGCGACTCAGTAGAATAGCCGCCCCTTGGACAGTCTACTGTCTTACCAACAACCTTTGGAAATCTGTTATGGCGAAGTACAAGGTGGCCCTCCTGGCGGGTGACGGCATCGGCCCCGAGATTACGCGGGAAGCTGTCAAAATCTTCGATCTGGTTCAGGAGCGCAACGACGTCGGCTTCGATTTGAATCACGCTCCGTTCGGAGCCAATGCCTACTTCGAATGCGGCCACCCTTTTCCGGAAGAAACGCAGGCGATCTGCGACGCGGCGGATGCCATCATAAAAGGCCCGATCGGCCTCAGTCATGAGGAGTCCAAGAAAATACCGGTGGATATGCAGCCCGAGCGAGGCGCCTTGCTGCCCATGCGCAGGCGTTACAACACCTACGCAAACTTTCGACCGGTGTCACTGCCGAAATCACTGGCGCATTTTTCCCCGCTGAAGCCGGAAATCATTGGCGATGGCATTGATCTGATCATGGTACGTGAGCTGGTGGGCGGTCTGTATTTCGGCGACAAAGAGGTCGGTGTGAACGACGCCGGTTTGCGCTACGTTAAGGAGAGTCTGGAGTACGATGAAGAACAGATAAGACGGGTTTTGCACGAAGCGCTGCAGCTGGCCATGCGCCGTAAAAAAGTGCTGCACAACATTCACAAGTCGAACGTGCTCAAGTCCAGCGTACTCTGGAACGAGGTATTGGAGGAGGTCGCGCAAGACTACCCTGAAGTAGAGATCAGGCACATTCTGGTCGATGCGGCGGCGACACTCCTGTGTCTGAATCCGGGCCAGTTCGATGTGATGGTGATGGAAAACATGTTCGGCGACATCCTGAGTGATCAGGGGGGCGGTATTCTGGGTTCGCTGGGCTTGATGCCGTCGGCGTGCAAAGGGCCGGAAAAAAGCTACTACGAACCCTCGCACGGCAGCGCGCCGGATATCGCCGGTCAGAACATTGCCAACCCGTACTCTATGATAGGGTCGGTAGCCATGATGTTGGAAAACAGCTTCGGCATGCTTGAGGAATCCAAAAACGTCTGGTCGGCGATGCAAAGCGTGTTCGGAGCAGGGTTTTCAACGCCTGATCTGTCCAAGCCTGGTGCCGGAATCACAATGATCCAAACGGACGAGTTCGGTGATCGCGTGTTGGAGGCGTTGGCTGGGATGCCGGTTCCGCCCCGGCAGTAGCCTAAGGCCAAAGTGCGGAAAAGCCGCCTGGGGTTCCGTTAGGCCCTGGACCGGGTCAGTTTGCTGATGACCCCGTCACTTGCATCGCGTTCGTGGAGCTGCAGGTTAATAATCCGCAGGGCCGCCAGTATGGCAGCGAATACCTGATTTGAATGGACGCCGCGTGTCTTGTATTCCAGACCCTCGCAGTCCCAGGTGATCACGCATTCGGTGAGTGCGTCCGTGTGCCCGCCCCGGGGAATACGCACCTCGTAGTCGAGTAGTTCCGGAAGCTGATAGTCCCGGCTGGTCATCACCTTGTTGATGGCGTCGATGAATGCGTCGAAACCACCGTTTCCGGCGCCAGACGCCTGGTGGATCTCGCCGTCGACATCCACCCGAATGCTAACGGTTGAATCCAGCTCCAACCCCGACGTGACCGAGCAATTGAGCAGCTTTATGTGATGATAGTTCTTGCTCTCCATGACATCGGCGATGATGAAGGGCAGGTCATCAGCGGTTATCTGCCGCTTTGAATCGCCCAGTTTGACGATGCGAGCCAGAACCTTCTGCTGGTTTTCTTCCGAGAGACTTAGGCCCAGCGCTTCCAGATTTTTCGCGAGGGAGGCCTTGCCGCTCATTTTGCCAAGTGCGTAACGACGCTTGCGCGCAAAGCGCTCTGGACTGAGGCGCGTCTCGTACAGGCCACCTTTCTGGTCGCCGTCCGCGTGAATGCCGGCGGTCTGTGTAAAGACGTCTGCACCCACAATGGGCGCATTGGCGGGCACTCGCTTGCCTGAGAAGTTCTCAACCATTTCACTGAGCTGCATGATGTAGGATTCATCAATCCCCAGCTGCATGCCCATTTTGTCCTTAAGCACCACGGCGATCTCAGCGAGTGAGGCGTTGCCGGCGCGCTCCCCCAGGCAATTGACGGTGCAATGTACCGAGCTGACGCCTGCCCGCACGGCGGCCATAACGTTGGCTGTGCCAAGGCCGTAATCATTGTGCGGATGAAAATCAAACTGCAGCAGCGGGTATCTACCACACATATCGCTGAGACTCTCGAAGACCTCTTCTGGCGCCATGACGCCAAGGGTGTCTGGCAACATGAAGTGCACGATACCGGTGTCCTGTAGCCGCTCGACCAGAGCGTAGACATACTCGCGGCTGTCCCTATAGCCGTTGGACCAGTCTTCCAGATAGGCATTGACGGACAACCCCTGCTGCTGGGCATAGGCTACGGTCTTATGGATTTCGCTGACGTGCTGCTCCAGGGTTTTGCCGAGCTGCTCCCGACAGTGTTTTTCGCTGCCCTTGGTGAGCAGGTTGATGACCCGGCCCCCGGTTTGCAGTATCCAGTCGACGCTGCGGGTGTGATCGACAAAGCCAAGGACTTCAATGCGATCATCCAGCCCGTGCTCGCGGGCCCACTCCACCATGGTCGCTACACCCTGGCGCTCGCCCTCGGACACCCGGGCAGAGGCGACTTCAATGCGGTCCACCTTGAGCTGCTGCAGCAAGGCTTTGGCGAGGTTGACCTTTTCTGCGGGCGAAAAGGACACGCCCTGCGTCTGTTCACCGTCTCGCAGGGTGGTGTCCATTAATTGTATACGCCGAGTGTCCATAGCCTATAGCCAGAGAAACCGATCGTGTCCTAACGAAGAGCCGCGATTATCGCGTGAATGGCTGCTGCTGTGCAATGTGCAGGAATACGCACGGAACCGGGTGTGCGTGGTCTGCTGGCTAGAGCGGCTGGCCGGGGCGCCCCAGCGGGTTGCTCCGCACCTCACTGAGTCCATCCGCCGCTAAAGGGAATGGCCTGCCCAACGAAGAAGTCACTGTCCTGCGAGGCGAGAAACAGAGCAAACAGCGCATCTTCGCGCGCGGTTGCGAGTCTGCCCAGAGGTACGTTGCGCTGCAGGTGATTCTGGAAGCGCTCGGTAGAAACCAGCTCGGGCGGATAGTACTCAGGATTTTCAACGTAGTTTTGCGCGATCAGATTGATTTGCACGTTGTGTCGTGCGGCTTCCAGACCAGTAGCTCTAACGTAGCCGACCTGAGCAGTGCGAGCGGCGGTATAGGCAGAGGTGCGGGCCATCGCCTTGAGGCCCGTGGCGCTGCCGTAGACGACCACCTTGCCAGAGCCGCGTGCGTACATTTGTGGCAGTATGGCTCGGCAAAGTCGGTGTAGGGGATAAACCATAACCTCAAACATCGTGGCAAAATCCTCGTCCGACAGATCAGTGGCCTCGATACCCGTGTTGGCCGGGGCCGCGAGGTTGGCAATCAGAATGTCAATCGGCCCGGCCCGCTCTACCAGGGCCTCTACGGCAGCTTGTGATGTCAGGTTGCTGGTGTCGGCAATGACTTCGGCGCCGTGTTCCGCAAACAGAGGCAGGGTCGCAGGGCCCATGTAATCGTCTGCCTGTGTCAGCAAAACGCGCTTACCTTCGAGTCTTTGAGTGGTCAAGATAATCTCCCGGTGCAAGACCGCGGTTGCCAGTCGGCTGTACGAGCCATCGAACGAGTAGGGCCGCACACACTAGCCGAATGCGTTTGTCCTGTACAGACGATCGACCGTGGTTGCCATGACCGGCGCAGGGTCTATGCTGGGTAGAGGTGGGATGCTGTGTGACGGAGTTGCAGGCATGGAAACATCGTTGTTGGACCAGGGCCTGGAACTTATGATCTACGGTATCGCCACCGTAGCCTTGTTCCTGAGTCTACTGGTCGTCGCCACGGCGGCAATGTCGGCAGTCGTGAATCGACTGTTTCCGGTGACTGAATCGCCAAAGACGACATCTCCCCATGAAGACCGCGACGAAGTCGTGGCCATCATCAGCGCCGCTTTGCAGCAGCACCGACGCCGCCGTTAGGCGGAGGTCCGCATAGATGAAGGATCGTGCACGATGGTAGACAAGCAGCCCACCCTCGGTATCACCGACGTCGTACTGAGAGATGCTCACCAGTCCTTGTTCGCAACTCGACTGCGTCTTGAGGATATGTTGCCCATTGCAGGGAAGCTGGATGAAGTTGGTTTTTGGTCCGTCGAGTCCTGGGGTGGCGCCACATTCGACGCCTGCATTCGCTATTTGGGGGAAGACCCCTGGGAGCGTATCCGTGAGTTAAAGAAGGCGATGCCCAGAACGCCTCAGCAGATGCTGTTTCGAGGTCAGAACATTCTCGGTTACCGGCACTACGCCGACGATGTGGTTGAGGCCTTTGTCGAACGCGCGGCTGTGAACGGCGTGGATGTCTTTCGCGTCTTCGATGCGATGAACGATATGCGCAATCTGGAGGTCGCACTGCAGGCCGTCAAGCGGGTTGGCCGACACGCACAGGGCACAATGTCATACACGATAAGCCCGGTTCACGATATCGAGCTGTGGGTGGATCTGGGTAAGCGAATTGAGGATATGGGCGCCGACTCGATAGCGATCAAAGACATGGCGGGCCTGCTGCATCCGTACGTAGGTTATGAATTGGTGAAACGGCTTAAGGCGTCGTGCGCGATACCCATTCATATGCAATGCCATGCGACGACCGGGCTGTCGACGCCAACCATTCTCAAATGTGTCGAAGCGGGTATCGACAATGTCGATACCGCCATTTCGTCCATGTCCATGACGTACGGCCATTCCGCGACCGAAACGGTTGTGGCTATGTTGCAGGATACCGAGCGCGACACGGGCCTGAATATCGGCAAGCTGGAAGAGGTGGCGGCCTACTTTCGAGAAGTTCGCAAAAGGTATGCGCGCTTTGAAGGTAGTCTGCGGGGCGTTGACGCTCGAATCCTGGTCGCCCAGGTTCCGGGAGGCATGCTGACGAATATGGAAAATCAGCTGAGAGAACAGGGTGCCGATGACAGAATGGATGAGGTATTGGACGAAATACCCCGCGTGCGAGAAGACCTGGGCTTCATACCCCTGGTGACGCCCACGTCGCAGATAGTCGGAACTCAGGCGGTGCTGAATGTCCTCAGTGGCGAGCGGTATAGCAATATCTCCAAGGAGACCTCTGGTTTGCTGCGTGGAGAATACGGTGCAACGCCGGCACCGGTGAATCGAGATTTACAGCGCAAGGTGCTCAAGGAGGATGATCCCATTACCTGTCGCCCGGCGGATTTACTGAAGCCTGAATTAGCGGCACTGACTGACGAGCTGCGTGATACCGCCGCCAAACAATCGATTTCCCTGCAGGCTGGGGCCGGTGAATTGGATGACGTGTTGACCTACGCGCTGTTTCCACAAATTGGATTGAGATTTCTGCAGCATCGCGGTGATCCATCGGCTTTCGAGGCGCCTCCGGCGTCCGAGGTCGTTCAGCCCGTTGTGGCACCCGCCAGTCGAAGGGGCGGTCCCGAAGTGTATACCGTGAGGGTCAACGGCCGCAGCTACAACGTCGAGGTTGAGGAGGGCGGTGAAGTGTCCTCGATCAAGGACATCCCGCAGGACACACCGGCGACCGCTGTCCAGTCTGGTTCGACTCTGGCTGCCCCGCTGGCGGGCAATATTTTCAAAATCCATGTGCAGGCCGGCGACACCGTGGCCAGTGGTGATGTGGTGCTGGTTCTGGAGGCCATGAAAATGGAAACCGAAGTGCGCGCCATCGACAGCGGTACGGTGGCCAGTGTCCACGTTGCGGTGGGCGACGCGGTCGCGGTTGGTGATCCGCTGGTCAGCGTGAGTTGAGCTTTGGAACGCATCCTGCAGTTATGGAGTAGTTCCGGTCTGGCGCAGCTGTCACCGGGCCAGGCGCTGATGATTCTGATCGGCTTGGCGCTGCTATACCTGGCGATTCGAAAGCAGTTTGAACCTCTGCTGCTGGTGCCCATCGGATTCGGTGGGATACTCGCGAACATTCCCGGGGCGGGTATGGCGTACTCGGCGTTGGAAAACGCGCTGCTCGCGGGAGATCCTGCTGTGATAAACGAGCTGGCGCAGTTGCTGGGTGTCTCGTCCCAGGAACCGGGACAGCTCGCTACAGCTTATGAGAAGGCAGGCGCGCAGTTGCGCCAGAGCATAGATCTCATGGTAGCGGATGCCGGTTTCAGCAACGGTATGTTGTACAACTTTTACGCGGTTGCCATCGCAACCGGTGTTGCGCCATTGGTGATCTTTATGGGCGTTGGCGCCATGACCGATTTTGGACCGCTGTTGGCAAACCCAAAAACCCTGTTCCTTGGCGCTGCAGCCCAGTTTGGTATCTTCGCTACGGTGTTGGGCGCGGTGGCCCTGTCCTCGGTCGGGTGGATGGATTTCTCTCTCGCGGACGCTGCCGCTATCGGTATTATCGGTGGCGCGGATGGGCCTACGGCGATTTATGTTTCGAGTATTCTGGCGCCCGATTTGCTGGGAGCGATAGCCGTTGCAGCCTATTCCTACATGGCATTGGTTCCGCTGATTCAACCACCTATTATGCGAGCATTGACCACAGAAGAAGAGCGGCGTATCGAAATGGTGCAGCTGCGACCCGTCTCGCAGCGGGAAAAAGTGGTCTTTCCGCTCCTGCTGTTGATTCTTGTGGCACTGCTGCTGCCTACCGCCGCGCCTCTGCTCGGCATGTTCTGTTTTGGCAACCTTATGCGAGAGTGCGGCGTGGTCGATCGGCTCAGCGACACTGCCCAACACGCATTGATCAACATCACTACGATTTTTCTGGGTTTGTCAGTAGGTTCTAAACTGGTGGCCGACAAGTTTCTGGATGTCAGTACACTGGGTATCCTGGGTCTTGGTATCGTTGCGTTCGCGATCGGTACAGCTTCCGGAGTACTCATTGCCCGCCTGATGAACCGCTTCAGCCGTGCACCGCTGAACCCTCTGATCGGCAGCGCTGGCGTTTCTGCCGTGCCGATGGCGGCGCGAGTGAGTAACAAGGTGGGGCTTGAATCCAACCCCCACAATTTTCTTCTGATGCATGCGATGGGCCCAAACGTTGCTGGAGTCGTGGGCTCCGCAGTGGCGGCGGGCGTCATGATCGCCTTGGTCAGCCGTTAGCGCGCTTGTCAGCTTTCGAGCGCTGGTCTATAACTGCGCCTCGCGCCCGTTGGGTCCAACTCGAAAGTACCGGAGGTATCACTTGCCCGCCTACACCACCATCATCACCCCAAGACTTTACGAAACTGACGCACTGGGCCATATCAACAATGCGACGCTGGCCGCTTGGTTTGAAGTTGCCCGAGTTCGGTTTCTAGAGGCACTCGGCAGCGAGGGTGACGTCAGCGAGGCGCTCTGGATGCTGGCGTCCGTGCACATCGATTTTGTGGACGAGACATTTTACGGATCTGATGTGGCGGCCAGTATCGTCAGTGCGGAGCCTGGCAACTCGTCCTTGCGACTGGGTTGCGAAATGGTCCAGGGTGGCAGGCTCACGGTAAAGGGTAGCGCGGTGATGGTGAGGCTGGATGCTGAGACGCGCAAACCCAAACGGCTGGCGGATAGCTTCAGACAAGCACTAGTTACGCGGTTAGCGGACGGCTGAGGCGCGAACCCGGCACTATTTTGAGGATGCTTGGACGCCCCAGGCGTCGGGCGGTGTGACGCCCAGCCGCTGCAATGCTTCCAGTTCAGGCCCGAGCCGGGCGCCGAACACCTGAAAGACTTCCGGCGGCGGGACTTGTTTTTCTGACGCATTAATTCTGCGATTCATGCGATTGTCGTGGTATTGCCAGTGTTCGAGTTCAAGGAAGGACTCGAGGTCTTGCAACAATTCCTTGGGACGCTGCTGTATATCGTCGTAGAACATCAGCTTGATGTTCTCGGCGGGTAGCTGGCGACGAAGAATAGCGATCGTTGTGCTGTACTCGCTGTGTCGCCACAGACCAAAGCGCTGATCCAACTCGACGATGGTTTCTTTCGTCAGCGCACCCGGCTGAGACAGTTGGCCCCCGTCTGTAACATCAGTACCCAGCGCATCGAGAAAGCGGAGGTGGGACCAGATGCGACCAACGGGATGACGCATCAGGTACGTCACTTTCAATTCGGAGCTGAGTTCGCGAAGGCGTTGCCAGTGTTCTTCACGGATGGTAGCCGTCAGATTACTGAAGTCTGCGCAGTATTGCGTGCTGGAGATCTTCCGGGGGAAGCGCCGTCGATACCAGCGGTTGTGATCGGGCGAACGATAGACATAGTCGAAGTACCATGCCCGCATAAGCGCATACTGAGGACTCAGTCGACTGCCCTCATAGCGTTCAATGGCATTGCGCGCTCGACCGAGTCGATAGCCCCGGTTCATGGCCTCGATATCACCGTCCCGATAGGCGTGATAGTGAAGCTCTTTCTCGCGGCTGAACACGATATCCGGATGCTGTTCGAGCTGTCGATACAGCCAGGTAGTACCGGCTTTCATCGCTCCAATATTGAGATACAAACGGTTGAATATCGGCATCGGGACCGGACGTGCTCGAGACGCGCTAGCGCGCGGTGTGGCGAAACAGCCGGAAGAACTTGTAGGCCGGATCGTCCGGCCCCGGTCTGCCGATTTTGGACCCATGCAGCATCGGGTGGTCGATTTGTACTGCACTGGGATGATTCACGGTGGCCCAATCGGCCAGTACAGCGCGTTCGCCGTACTTCCATTGGCCTTGCCGCCTCTCGTACTTGTCGAGATAGCGGCCACCGATGATCAGGTCCAGAGGTTGGTCATCCGTGGCGACTTGATGGAACGCAAGCACGTACACTTCACCCTCGGCGTAATCGCCGTCCAACTCAACGTTTACGGTGGTCACGTTGTGATGCAGGATACTCATGGGCGCCTGAATATCCGGTAGTTGGTCGATAAATTCCGAGGCAAGGCCCTTGAAGAAGCTGCCGTGATCATCCACAGCGTCGGAGTGGTATAGCTTGCGCAGCGTTTCGTAGTCTCTGCGGTCCACTGCGCGACAATAGCGATGTACCAGTTCCTTGATGGCCTGCACGTCGATCAGGTGTTGCAGCGCCCGGTCCACTAACCCTTCCCCAGTGCGAGTTGATAAGCGGCGATCGTCTGCTCCAGGCCCATGCGAATCGCATCGACCGTCAGGGCGTGACCAATGGAGACTTCGAGCAGGCCGGGCAGCTTGGCAAAGCGGGGCAGGTTGGACAGGTCCAGGTCGTGGCCCGCATTAATGCCAAGCCCTTCCTCAGCAGCCGCTTCCGCCGCTACAACGAAGCGCTGAAAGACGGCGTCCGTATCCCGGCCGGTGCTGCACGCCCGCGCGTAGCTCTCCGTGTACAGTTCAATACGGTCGGCGCCCGCCTGTGCTGCCAGTCTGATTTGCTCCGGGTCTGGATCCATGAACAGGCTGGTGCGCATGCCCATTGCCTTCAATTCTGTGATCAGCGGTGCCACACGATCGCCGTCTTGGTGCAGATCAAAACCGTGATCGGAGGTTAACTGTGCGTCTCCATCAGGTACCAGTGTGCATTGAGCCGGTCGCACGGCTTTTACCAACTCCATGAATCCGGGGTAGTCGCTGACACCCGGGCGGTCGCTGGCGCGCGCCGGAGCCAGGGGATTGCCCTCGATGTTAAACTCAACGTCGATGGCCTGCTCCAGTTGGAAGCAGTCTTGTGCTCTGATGTGGCGCTGGTCCGGGCGCGGGTGGACCGTAATGCCGTCAGCACCCGCTTGGATGCACATGTGTGCGTGCTCCACGACATCGGGATTGCAGGTGTCGCGAGAGTTGCGAATCAGCGCAATCTTATTGAGGTTGACGCTGAGAGCAATCATTCCGGTGCAATGCGTACCACCTGTTCAATGATGATCGCCTCGGTGGGCACATCGCCCATGGGGCCGACGCGGCCCGTTTCGGTTGTCGCGATAAAGTCGACGACATCCATACCCTCGATGACTTCGCCGAAGACCGTATACCCTTCCCGGCCGGGTGCCCAATCCAGCTGCAGGTTGGTACGCTGATTGATGAAGAACTGGGACGTAGCGGAGTCTGGATCATTGGTCCGCGCCATGGCGATGGTGCCCCTGGTATTGTGGACCCGGTTGCGAGACTCGTTCTTGACCGGGTCACGAGTCGCTTTTTGGGTCAGGTCCGGAAGAAAGCCACCCCCTTGGATCATGAAATTGGGTATGACGCGATGAAACACCGTGCCGTTGTAGTACCCCTCGTCCACATAGCCAAGAAAGTTCTCTACCGTTGCAGGTGATTTGTCTGCGAACAATACCAGCTTGATATCGCCCTCTGTGGTCTTGATCAAGACCTCGGGATTTGTAGCCGTTGTGTCCGCGGTGGCGGAGGTCGGCGAATCATCGGCGGCCCATGCCTGGCCGCAGAACAGGATGCAGCACATCAACAGGTTTCTTATCAAGGTCGTTCTCCTTAGGCCCAACTGGAATTTTTGCGCCGCTTTGGCATGAGCCTGGGCGCCACCAACGCTATGACCACGCCCATCAGCACTGCCAGCGCGCCATTGATGAAATCCTCGCTACGGAGCTTATCCTGCAAACGTTGGTTTTCGGCTTCCAGCATTTCTACCTCCGATCGTAAAGTTTCGGTCTGTTCGATCAGTCGGCGATTGTCGGTATCCAACTGCACGGACTTTCCGGAAATCTGTTTGAGCTGGTTTAGCTCCGCCGAAACCGTGTCCAGATCCGAACTGCTGCTGGTCACTTGGTTTTGCAGTTCGCTGCGTTCCAGTTTCAGCGCGCCCAGCTCCTGTTCGAGGGTCGCGCTGCGTTCTTCTGCTGCCGTTGCCATCGCCTGGGCCGACTGCAGCTGCAGGGCGGCGGGCACGGTCTGCATAAGATACTGAGTCCGTATCCAACCGCTGGTGCCACGATCAGTGGTAATTTCAGACCAGACGCCGTCTTGAGAGGTGCGATCTACTGTCAGTCGGGTGCCAGAGGGTAGCCCACGGTGAGTGATGCGGTATTCGGTACCGGCCCCGCTGCGCAGGGGAACGTACTGAGTGTCGCTTACATAGCGCGTTTCCTGAGCCAGGCTGCTGCCACAGCAAACAACGAGCAGTAGGGCGGGGATCGTTATCGATCGCAATGTCGTGTCCTTGCGGTTAAGGCCCTGTCTTGACGGGCTTTCGTCAGCCGGGGGTCGGGCCCCGAGTAAGGCGGCCATTGTAGCGACCTGCTGAGGGTGCTGTCATCAGGGCAGGACGCGTTTGTAGGGCTTCACGATCACCTTGCTGAACACACCGGCATCGACATAGGGATCGGAGTCAGCCCAGGCGGTGGCGGCCTCGAGGCTGTCGAACTCTGCGATGATCAAGCTCCCCGTGAAGCCGGCCTCACCGGGGTCTTCTGTATCGAGGGCGGGGTGGGGGCCTGCTACCAGCAAGCGGCCGGCGTTTGCCAGTACCTGCAGCCTTTCCAGGTGGGCAGGCCGCGCGGACTGCCGTAGCGGCAGACTATCGCTGACGTCTTCGCAGAGAATTGCATAGTACATTGGGCATCCTTATGGGAAAACTGGCGACCTAAAGTGTTCAGTCACCCGGAGCATCCTCTTTCAGATAGGGGCTGATCATTAACGCAGTCACGAGTGTTAGCAAGATGGTGAAGCCAATCGCTGAGTACAGTTTGTAGCTAACCCAGGTCGCTTCACTGAACCCGTAGGCAACGACGATGTTCAGTGTGCCCACCAGGAAAAAATAGCCGACCCAAAGCAGATTCAGTCGGGTCCATACCGGTTTGGGGAGGGTGATTTGAGTACCTAGAGTGCGCTCCATCAGGTTTTTGTCACCGATCAGCTGTGAAGCGCCGAACCCCAGCGCGAGCGCCCAGTTGAAGATGGTGGGTTTCCACTGAATAAATGCCTGATTGCGAAAAACAAGGGTTGCAGCACCAAACAGCAGCACCGCTGCCATCAGCCAGAGCAGTCGTTTCTCCAGTTCGCGGGTCATTAGATAGGTGATGCCCACCTGGATGACCGTTGCAACCATCAGTACGGCGGTGGCAGAAAAGATACCATCAAACTCGTACTGCCAACTGCCGATGGTGATCTGTTCACCCCGCATCTGGTAGACGATGAAGAACAGTGCGATGGGTATGAACTCTAGCAGTTGTTTCATGGATTCATTCGTGTCTCGGCTGTTACCATAGCGTCCGCTGCGGGGCAGGTGTTTCCCGCCAGCCGCTGACCAAGTGTAAAGACTGTGCTAATCGACTTCCATACCCACACCACGGCTTCAGACGGCACCTTGACGCCAGCAGAGCTATTGGACCGTAGTTGCGATGCGGGCATCAAGATGCTGGCCATCACCGATCACGATACGGTTGAGGGTTACCAGCAGGCGAGGGCCGCTATCGCCGAACGCGGTCCATGCGGCCCATGGCCCCAGCTCATCGCGGGCGTCGAGATGTCCTGCCAGTGGTCTGGAATGACAATCCACGTCCTGGGGCTGGGCGTTACCTGCGACCATCCGGCGATGCAGGAAGCACTGCAGTGTTTGGCGGAGGCCCGGCGTGACAGGGGCGTAACCATCGATGCTCGATTGGCGCGCCGTGGTTTCGATGGCGCGCTGGCGGGTGCTCTGGTGCAAGCGGGCAGCAGTCAGTTGGGGCGCCCACATTTTGCTGCCTGGATGGTGCAGCAGGGGTACGTGCGCGACCACAACGAGGCGTTTGATCGCTATTTGGGACAGGGTAAAACGGGTGATGTCAAAGCGTTCTGGCCTTCGCTGCAACAGGTGAGTGCATGGATAACGCAAGCCGGCGGTGTGGCGCTGTTGGCCCACCCCTGCAAGTACCGTCTAAGCGGCATGAAGCTGCGTCGACTGTTGGCGGATTTCGTTGCGGCGGGGGGTGAGGGCCTTGAAATCAGCAGTGGCCAGCAAACCCCGGATCAGGTAAGGCACCTGAGGCGACTGGCCAGAGAGATGTCGCTGGAGGTTTCGGTTGGCAGTGACTTCCACCGTGATCGGCCCTATGGCCCGGCGCTGGGGGTTTCGACCGAGGCCTACGAGGATCTGCGCGGAGTGTGGCATCGTTGGTCCTCTGCGGAGGCTGGGTCTGGTCTGCAATGAGCCAGTTCTTTCAAATTCATCCGGACAACCCGCAGGCCCGGCTGGTACGCCAGGCGGTGGACATCATCCGCGACGGTGGTGTCATCGTCTATCCGACGGATTCGGCCTACGCGCTGGGATGTCATATCGGTGACAAGAATGCGTTGGACCGCATACGCAGAATTCGGCGCCTGGATTCGCGCCACAATTTCACCCTCGTCTGTCGGGATCTGTCCGAGATAGCGACCTATGCCCGCGTTGACAATACCGTGTATCGACTGCTGCGCCACGCGACGCCCGGACCCTACACTTTCATTCTTCGCGCTACCTCCGAGTTGCCACGCCGTCTATTGCACCCAAAGCGCAAGACCGTTGGGCTGCGAGTTCCGGATAACGCGATTGCTGCGGCCCTCTTGGCCGATCTGGACGAGCCGCTGATGAGCGTTAGCTTGATCATGCCAGGCGAAGATCTGCCGCTCATTGATCCCTACGAGATTCGCAGCTTGCTTGAGCATGAAGTGGACCTGGTCATCGACGGTGGATACTGCGGTATGGAACCTACTACGGTGGTCGATCTTGCGGACGATACGCCGCTGGTTTTGCGGGCAGGTAAAGGCGACACCGCACCCTTCGAAGACTGAAGCGGGCTTGTTTGTAGACTGACATTTGCCGCCACCAGGGTGGCAGGCGAGGACATTGGCATGACGCTGTTCTCCCTATATGGTGTAGGGGAATAGGGCACTCAAAGGAGGTATTCAATCATGAATGCACCTAATACCGCCGCGGAATCTGTGCTGGGGTACGCGGCGTTCGATGCGGATAACCACTACTACGAGGCACAGGATGCTTTCACGCGGCACCTGCCAAAAGCCATGCGGGCGCGTTGCGTTCAGTGGGCTACGATTGACGGTCGGCAGCACCACCTGGTGGGAGGCAAACTGGCCAGGGCGGTGAAGAACCCCACCTGGAACCCCATCTCTTTGCCTGGATCCATTTCCGCCTACCTGCATGGTAAAGAACTGACGGACGCGGATATCGCCTTCATGAAGGCCCACGAACCACTGCCCGATTACTACATGAACAACGCCGCCCGGATGGCCAAGATGCGTGAGCAGGGTCTGGAAGCTATCTGGATGTTTCCGACGCTGGGCGTGCTGTACGAGGAGCTGCTCAAGCACGACACCGAGGCGGTTACAGCCCAGTTTACAGCATTCAATCGCTGGCTGGATGAAGATTGGGGCTGCAATTATGAGGATGCTCTGTTCGCCGCACCGTACCTGTCACTGTGTGACGTCGATTGGGCCTGTGCGGAACTGGAATGGGCGCTGGAGCGCGGAGCTCGGGTCGTCTGCATGCGTCCGGCGGCGATCACCCTGGCGGACGGCAGCACGCGATCGCCGGCGGACCCGATGTTTGACCCCTTCTGGGCTCGCTTGAACGAGGCCGGAATACCGCTTGTCGTGCATGCGGCGGACTCGGGTTACTCCACCCAGGGCTACGTAGACGACGGCTTTTCTGCCGACTTCAATGGCGGTGTTTTCTCTCCGAGTATCAAACATTTCAATATAGAGCGGGCGGCGTATGATTTCTTGATCACGCTGGCCTACGAAAAACTGTTTGAACGGTTTTCTAACCTGCGCATCGCCTCCATTGAAAACGGAGCCGAATATCTGCCCGATCTGTTCCGCAAGTTGCGCCAGTCCAGAGACAGGATGCGCGGGTACTATGCGGAAGATCCCGGCGAGCTGTTTCGTCATCACGTCTGGATCAATCCCTTCTGGGAAGATGATGTCAACGAAGTGGCGCAGTATATGGGTGTCAACCGAGTTATCTTCGGATCCGACTGGCCCCACATTGAGGGTATGCCCACGCCACTCGATTACGTGGTCGAGCTCGACCAGTTCAGTGCCGCTGAAAAACAGCTTATCCTCAGGGATAACGCCAGGGAGTTGAACACACCCAGGCCCCTCTGACATACGACAGGCGTCGCTCCTTTTTGCCCTGGAGTCAGGTATACTGTCGGGAAACAAGACGGAAGGGGCGCCGTGGCAGCTAACGAATCAAATTCAGGTTCCCAATCGGGCGGTGAGCCGCAGCCGCCCGCGACCAGCGCAGACCCCAACCTGCCAATGGATCAGCAGCCTCAACAGGGAGAAATGCCTTTCGCTGTGGTGATGGGGCAGACAATCACCGAGCTCCCCAAAGACCTCTATATTCCCCCGCAAGCCTTGGAAGTCTTCCTCGAGGCCTTTGAGGGGCCTCTGGATCTGTTGCTCTATCTGATCAAGCGCCAAAACCTCGACATCCTTGATATCGATGTGTCCGGTATCACCGACCAGTATATGCAGTACGTCGAGTTGATGGATGCAATGAAGTTTGAGCTGGCCGCTGAGTATCTCTTGATGGCGGCGATGCTGGCCGAAATAAAGTCTCGCATGCTGCTACCCCGATCCACCGGAGTCGAAGAAGACGAAGAGGATCCGAGGGCGCAATTGATTCGCCGACTGCAGGAATACGAACGCTTCAAAAAGGCCGCGGAGGACATAGAAGAACTGCCTCGCCAGGAGCGCGATACGTGGGTCGGTAGTGCAAAACCTCCGGAGATTCAGCGCAATCGGCCAGATCCGGATGTGGATATGCGGGAGCTACTAATGGCGCTGGGCGAGGTCCTGACTCGTGCAGACATGTTTGAGAGCCACCACATTCAGCGAGAAGCCCTGTCGACTCGCGAGCGAATGAGTGAGGTGCTGGAGCGTCTGTCGGGCGATCAGTTCGTGCCCTTTGTTGCGCTGTTCAGGGCTCGTGAGGGCCGTCTCGGAGTGATCGTCACGTTCCTGGCGATCATGGAATTGATCAAGGAATCTCTGGTGGAAATTGTGCAGACCGAGAACTTCGGTCCAATCCATGTCAAGGCGAGGGCGGAGTAGTATGTCTGATACGGGATTAGTTCAGATAGTTGAGGGGGCACTGCTGGCAGCGGGAAAACCCTTGTCGGTTGCGCAGATAGCAGATCTGTTCGAAGAATCAGAGCGCCCGGAGAAAGCGGCCATCAGGGAAGCTCTGGCAATCGCCGCCGAGCGCTGTGAAGATCGGGGCTTTGAACTGGTTGAAGTTGCCAGCGGCTTTCGCTACCAGGTCAGGCAAAACCTGAGCAGCTGGATTGGGCGGCTGTGGCATGAACGCCCGCAACGCTACTCCCGAGCGCTGCTGGAGACGCTCGCGCTGGTAGCCTATCGGCAGCCCATCACGCGTGGTGAAATCGAAGAAATTCGGGGTGTGGCGGTAAGTTCAAACATCATCAAGACGCTGCACGAACGGGAATGGATACGTGTTGTTGGTCATCGCGATGTGCCCGGCCGGCCGGCGATGTACGCGACGACCCGCCAGTTTCTCGATTACTTCAACCTAAAGAGTCTGGATCAGTTGCCCGCGCTGGCAGAGATCCGCGACTTGGAGACCCTCAATGCCGAGCTCGGCTTCAGCGAGCCCTTACCGGGCGCAGAGTCAGCAGAATCAGGGCCGGAGTTGACGGTGGTCGGCGGCACTGAACACCAGCCCGCCTCTGACGCCGTGGCAAACTCGGGAGAGGAAACAGCCGAACGGTATGCGATGCAAGAGGGCCCAGACGGTATCGGGCTTTCTAACGACGCAGCGGTGGAAGCCTCGGAGAGTGGCACTGCCACGACGCCTTCCCCCAGGCCTGAATCCCAGGGTTGACGAGTGACTAAACAACCTCGGGGGCGTACCCGGGTTGAACGTCCCGATGTCCCTGGTGCCGATTCCCCGGCTGGGGAGAAGCTGCAAAAAGTACTGGCTCGAACCGGTTTGGGGTCACGGCGAGAGATGGAGCGATGGATTGATGCCGGTCGTGTGTCGGTCAACCAGCGCCGCGCCACGCTCGGTGATCGCGTTGGTGCCAAGGATCGAATCTCAGTGGATGGCAAGCCGCTTGAGCCAGGCCAAGCCCAGCGCACTCGTTGCATCCTCTACCACAAGCCCGTCAGAGAGATGACTACCAGAAACGATCCGGAGGGTCGTAGGACCGTCTTTGAGCGTCTGCCAAAGCTCAGGGAGGGACGTTGGATATCCATCGGTCGGCTGGATTACAACACGTCGGGCTTGCTCTTGTTCACCACTGACGGTGAGCTGGCGAATGGGCTGATGCACCCTTCTGCCGGTATCGAGCGGGAGTACATGGTGCGTGTTATGGGCGATGTGCGGCCCGAGATGCTCGAGCGAATGCGCAGCGGCGTGATGCTGGAGGACGGTGAGGCGAGATTTTCTGATATTCAGGAAGGGTCTGGCGAGGGCGTTAATCGATGGTACTACGTGGTTCTCATGGAAGGGCGTAATCGAGAGGTCAGGCGTCTGTGGGAATCCCAGGGACTCACGGTGTCGCGTTTAAAGCGAGTCCGATTCGGTGAAGTGTTTATACCGTCCCGTGTCAAACAGGGGCAGTGGGTAGAGCTGGATCGCAAAGATCTAAAAGCGCTGTATCGAATGGCCAAGTTGCCCGCCAAGGACCCGATGCCGCTCACCGAGCGAGAGCGAACAGTCATGGAGCGACAGTTTCAAAAACGACGCTAGCGAGCGTCAAACGCCTGTCCCGTAATGCCGCGACTGTCTCCTCCCATGAGGTACAGATACGCCCCCATAATGTCTTCGGGATGAGGATTGTCGGTTGGGTTTTCCGCCGGGTAAGCGCTGCGGCGCATGGATGTATTGGTACCCTTGGGGTTGAGTGAATTGACCCGAATATTGCTGGTGTTCTCCAACTCCTGAGCCAGCACCTGCATGAGCCCCTCGGTTGCAAATTTGGAGACGGCGTAGGCGCCCCAATAAGCCCTGCCAGCGCGCCCAACCGTCGACGAAGTCAATATGACTGAAGCATCCTGCGAGGCGTTGAGCAAAGGCAGTAGGTGGCGGGTGAGCAAAAACTTGGCATTGACGTTGATTTGCATGACCTCCCGCCAGCGCTCGTAGCTGGCGTTTGCCAGCGGACAGCGCTCGCCTAAAACGGCGGCATTGTGGAGCAACCCGTCCAGGCAACTGAAAGCGTGCGCCAGCTCGCCTGCCAGTCGGCTGACATCGTCTTCACCGGCCTCTGCCAAGTCCAAAGTGATGATGCCCGGTTTGGCGCCCCCGTCGGCCTCAATTTCATCGTAGACGCGCTCCAATTTTTGCTCGGTGCGCCCCAGCAGTAACACGGTGGCTCCGTGTTTCGCGTAGCTTCGGGCGGCGGCGCGGCCAATGCCGTCGCCGGCACCGGTTACCAGAATGGTGCGGTTTTTCAGCAGGTCAGCCGCGGGGTGATAACCGGTGGGAACACGTTGGGTCTGCATGGCGGTATCCAGAGGTCAGATCGGAATGAGTTGGGCAAGTGTCTCGCTGTTGTAGGCCAGCGTGTCGGCGCCCCAGCGGCCCGGCTCATCGCCTGGCTCAATGTAGCCGTACGCCGCGCCGATGGTGTACATGCCGGATCGACGGCCCGCTTCGATGTCGCGTTGATGATCACCCACGTAGATCGCTTGCCTGGGTGAACACGCCAGCAGTTGGCAGGAGCGATACAGGGATTCGGGGTCTGGCTTGGGGGTGCTGACATCGTCGCGACACACCACACTGCCAGGGGTGGGCAGGTCCTGGAGACTGGCCAGCAGAGTCTCGGTGTACACGCGGGGTTTGTTCGTAGCGATTCCCCAGGCAATGCCCTCGTCACCCAGCCGATTGATCAGATCGACCAGGCCTGGATAGGGCCGCGCCAGCGTGCCGACCAGCTCAGCGTACAGCTCGAGCAGTCGCAGACGATCGGGTTCCAACTCCGGCGCGGTGACTTCGATACCCAGCGCCAAGCCAGCCAACGCTCGCACGCCGCTGGAAACAGACGCCCGAATGCGCTCGGGGTCCATGGGTACCTTGCCGTGTTCTGCACGCAGCTGTTGCACGGCGGCGATAAATTCGTCTGCCGTGTCGATCAGGGTTCCGTCCAGGTCGAAGATGACGGCTTGAAGCGGTTTAGGAGGCTGAGGTGTGCGCATCACGCAGGCTTGTGGGCGCGGACCATGTAGTTGACGCTGACGTCTTTCGGACTGAGTCGGTAGCGCTGAGTGATTGGGTTGTAGGTCAGGCCGGTCATCCCTGTCAACTGCAGTCCCGCGTCTCTCATCCAACCCGCCAACTCTGATGGCTTTATGAACTTGCCGTACTCATGAGTTCCAGCAGGGAGCAGCTTGAGGACGTGCTCGGCACCGACAATCGCGAACATAAAGGCTTTGGGGTTGCGATTGATGGTTGAAAAATAGAGGTTGCCGCCCGGCACAGCGAGGTCTGCGCAGGCGGCGACAACCGCCGCCGGGTCCGGCACGTGCTCGAGCATCTCAAGGCAACAAACGATGTCATAGCTGGCGAACGCCTCTCGTGCCAGCTGTTCTGCCGTCGTTTGTCGATACTCAACGTTAAGGCCGGATTCAAGCAGATGCAATCGGGCGACGGCGAGAGGCGCTTCTCCCATATCGATGCCGGTCACTACTGCGCCGCGCTGTGCCATGGCCTCTGCCAGTAAGCCGCCGCCGCAGCCGACGTCGACGAGGCGTGTTGCCGCAACCGGGGAGTGATCGTCGATGTAGTTGGCACGCAGTGGATTGATATCGTGTAGGGGTCGAAACTCGCTGTTGCGATCCCACCAGCGCGAGGCCAGCGCCTCGAATTTGGCGATCTCTTCCGGATCGACGTTTGCGTCGCTGTTCATTTTGCAGCTCCTGCGGCGATACGGCGCTGCCAGTCTTGCGCACTCGCAACCAGACGATCGGTATCAGCGTGTACGAGTTGACGCTCGGTCATGATCGCCTGGCCCGCAACCCAGCTATGAGTAACCTGGCTGCCATTACAGGAATACACAAGCTGCGACAGCGGATGATACAGCGGCTGGGTTTCCGGTGCGCTTAAATCAACGGCTATCAGGTCGCCTTGCTTGCCGACCTCGAGGCTGCCCAACTGATCCTGTAGCCCCATGGCAATGGCGCCGTTGATGGTAGCCATCGCCAAAGCGTCAGCCGCAGGAAGAACGGTTGCGTCCATTGAGTGGACTTTAGCCAGCAGTGCGGCTGTCTGCATTTCCCCAAACAGGTTGAGATCGTTGTTGCTGGCGGCACTGTCGGTGCCTAGGGCGACATTGACCCCCGCTAGCTGTAAGTCACGGATGGGGCATATGCCCGAGGCCAGCTTCATATTGGATTGGGGGCAGTGGATGACGTGGCTGCCGGTTTCGGCCAGCAGTGCAATGTCTTCCTCAATGAGATCGGTCATATGAACGCATTGTGTGCGCGGTCCTAGCAGGCCCATATCATGCAAACTGGCAATGGGCCGTTGACCATGCTCCGCGATGGCACGCTGGACCTCGCCTTGCGTCTCGTGCAGGTGAATGTGGATCGCTGTATCAAGCTCCGCCGCGAGCGTCGCCACTTTTCTGAGGTGTTCTGGTGAGACGGTGTAGGGTGCGTGCGGTCCGAATACAACGTGCACAAGATCGTTGTGTTTGCAGGTGTCTCGCAGAGCCAGGCCTTTGCGAATGTACTCATCCGGGCCGCTGCCCCAGGCGGTAGGGAAGTCAAAAATGGGAAACGTTATTTGGCAGCGCATGCCGATCCGCTGCGCTGCTGCTGAAGCGATTTCGGGGAAGAAGTACATGTCGCTGTAGGTTGTCGTACCCGCGCGTATCATTTCGGCAACCGCGATGGCGGTGCCATCTTCGATGAAGGCTTCGTTGACAAACTGGCCCTCGGCAGGCCACATGTGTTCTTCCAACCAGGGAATGAGTGGTAGGTCGTCCGCGTAGCCTCGCAGCAGTGTCATCGCCGCGTGGCCATGGCAATTGATCAGGCCGGGCGCAATGACATGATTGGGTAGTTCCACCACTTCTGACGCCGTGACGTCGGCGGCGGCTGAGCTGGGCATCAGGGCGCTGATTCTGCCGTCCTGTAGGGCGATCGAGTAGTTCCTGAACACCTGACCGTGTGGAATCACCGGCACGATCCAGCCTGCGTGGATCAGAGTGTCGACCTGCTGCTTGGACTGGCTGCTCATCAGTGAATTCCCGTTCGATGCCTGCTACCGGAGCGCGCTGACTGATGGATTTGGCCGGCGCGCGCGAAAGTATAACCGCAAACTGCGCCAGACGGCCCAAATGGCTGGGATTTTCGGCAAAAGCGTGGCGATTCTGGGGTAGTTTCCCGTATAATCGGCGGCTTGATTTCGGCAAAGCCGAGGCCTCACTGTGGGTCTGTCAGCCGACCGCAAACCGTTGAAAAAGGCCTGCCTAAAGGTTTCTAACAATAAGGCCATCGAGCACACTGTGTTACCGCAAGCGTCTGAGGAATTAATCCCCCATGGGTGAACTGGCGAAAGAAATTCTTCCCGTCAATATTGAAGACGAGATGAAGCAGTCCTACTTGGATTACGCCATGAGCGTCATCGTGGGTAGGGCGCTTCCCGATGTACGCGATGGACTGAAACCTGTACATCGTCGTGTGCTGTATGCCATGAATGAGCTCAATAACGACTGGAACAAGCCCTATAAAAAATCGGCGCGGGTCGTCGGTGACGTGATCGGTAAGTATCACCCCCACGGCGATTCGGCCGTTTACGATACGATCGTCCGTATGGCGCAGCCGTTCTCAATGCGTTACATGCTCGTAGACGGACAGGGAAACTTTGGCTCGGTCGACGGTGACTCTGCGGCGGCCATGCGTTACACCGAAATCCGCATGCAGCGGATCGCACACGCGATTCTGGCGGATTTGGACAAGGAGACCGTCGATTTTGTTGATAACTACGACGGTACCGAGAGAATTCCCGAAGTCTTGCCCACTCGGGTACCCAATCTGCTGATCAACGGCCAATCGGGCATTGCGGTGGGGATGGCGACCAACATACCGCCGCACAATTTGACTGAGGTTATCAGCGGTTGTCTGGCACTGTTGGGAAATCCCGATATCACGATCGATGAACTGATGGAGCACATACCCGGGCCTGATTTCCCCACCGGGGCAATCATCAACGGCAGGGCGGGCATCATACAGGCCTATCGCAGCGGCAGAGGGCGCATTTTCGTTCGCGCCAAAGCCGAAGTAGTGACCGATGAGAAAAAAGGCAAAGATACGATCATCGTGCACGAGATTCCGTTCCAGCTGAACAAGGCACGGCTGATCGAGCGGATAGCCGAGCTCGTCAAGGAAAAGAAAATAGAGGGTATCACTGAACTCCGTGATGAGTCGGACAAGGATGGTCTGCGTGTCGTGATTGAGCTGCGCCGTGGTGAAGTGGGCGACGTTGTGCTCAACAATCTCTACGCACAGACGCAGCTGCAGTCAGTGTTTGGAATCAACATGGTGGCGCTCGTTGATGGTCAGCCGAAGATCCTCAACCTGAAGGAGATTCTGGAAGCTTTCATACGCCACCGACGCGAGGTCGTAACGCGCCGCACCGTGTTCCTGCTGCGCAAGGCGCGTGAACGGGGGCATATACTCGAAGGTCTGGCGATAGCGCTGGCGAACATCGATCCGGTGATAGAGCTCATCAAGGCCTCTCCCAGTTCGGCAGAAGCAAAGGAAAAACTGCTTGCGCGCAGTTGGCCGCCTGGCGAGGTGTCCGGCATGCTCGAGCGAGCAGGAAACGACGCCTGTCGCCCGGATGATCTGGATCCGCGCTTCGGGTTTCATGACGGTGACTATCACCTCTCCCCTGCACAAGCTCAGGCAATCCTGGAATTGCGACTGCACAGGCTCACCGGTCTGGAACACGAAAAGCTGCTGAACGAATACGAAGAGAGACTCCGTGAAATTGGTGAGTACCTGGAGATCCTGTCAGATCCGGAACGACTGAAAGCCGTTATTCGCGAGGAATTGGAGGAGATCGCCAGTGACTATGGTGATGAGCGGCTGACGGAGATTACCTCCTCGCAACAGGATTTAACCGTTGAGGATCTGATCACCGAAGAAGACCGGGTGGTAACCATCTCTCACGGAGGCTATGCCAAGACACAGCCGTTGTCCGACTATCAGGCGCAACGTCGCGGTGGCATGGGCAAGTCGGCGACCGCGGTAAAAGATGAAGACTTCGTCGAACACTTGCTGATCGCGAGCACGCACGCGACGATCTTGTGTTTCTCCAATCTGGGCAAGGTTTACTGGCTGAAGGTGTATCAGATTCCGCTCGCCGGTCGAAACTCTAGGGGTCGGCCGATGGTCAATCTTTTGCCTTTGGAAGAGGGTGAGCGAGTAACGTCCATTCTTCAGGTCGACGAGTATACGGGTGGCCACTACATTTTCATGGCCACTGCCAATGGTACGGTGAAAAAGACCGCGCTCACGGATTTCGCAAGGCAGCGCAGCGTCGGACTGCGGGCCCTCGAGCTCGAGGAGGACGACGTGCTGGTGGGTACCGCCATTACTGAAGGCGACTGCGATGTCATGCTTTTCAGTACGGAAGGTAAGGCGGTCAGATTCCGGGAAGGGGACGTCCGGGCGATGGGTCGGACAGCGCGTGGGGTGCGAGGTATCAAGCTGGGCCAAGGCCATCGCATGATCTCTCTCATCATTCCCCGAGACGGTGGCAGAGTGCTGACCGTCTCAGAGAACGGCTACGGCAAACGCACGGAGGTCAGCGATTTCCCGACCAAGGGCCGTGGCACGATGGGGGTGATTGCCATGCAAGCCTCAGAGCGAAACGGGCGTCTGGTAGGGGCCGTGCAGGTGTTCGAAGGGGACGAGCTGATGCTTATTTCCAACCAGGGTACCCTGGTGCGCACCCGCTCCGATGAGGTGTCTGTGCAGGGCCGCAATACTCAGGGTGTGCGAGTGATTCGCACCAAGTCAGGAGAAAATCTTGTCGGGCTTGAGCGCATTGATGAGCCCGAAGGGGATATCGTGCTGCAGGGCGACGAAGACTGACGAGAGGCCCCCGGAGGGCGTTCGGTTTGGCATACGCGCTGCCGAGGACTTTTCAATGAAGCGTTTCCGCTCGACGAAGCGAACGCAGGGTTAGCAGCCTGTCAGGTGTCCCGTGCAGGCGGGGCAGTAACACGTTTAAACACACTCAGGGTGAATCAATGACAGCAACAGCGAAAGATCTCGAGGCGGTACCAGCGGGGCGCTGTCACAACTTTTGTGCAGGCCCGGCGGCTCTGCCTGAGCCGGTTCTGGTGCAGGCTCGCGACGAGTTGCTTAACTGGCATGGATGTGGCCTGTCCATTATGGAAATGAGTCATCGCAGTGCTGAAATTGTTGGCATTGCAGAGGCGGCGGAGAGGAACTTACGCACACTGCTGGAGATATCCGATGATTACGCGGTGTTGTTCTTACAGGGCGGAGCCACCACCCAGTTCTCTGCGGTGCCATTGAATCTGCTGGGCGGGAGCAAAGGCGCAGACTACGTCAATACCGGCCAATGGTCCAAGAAAGCAATCGCAGAGGCTAAGCGCTACGGTGATGTCAACGTGGTGGCCACGGCCGAGGATACGAAATTCTCATCAATTCCACCGGCGGATGGCTGGCAGCTGGATGCTGAGGCAGCCTACCTTCACTACACCCCGAATGAAACGATAGGCGGCGTGGAGTTTGCCTTTGTGCCTGAGGTGCAGGTGCCATTGGTCGCCGATATGTCTTCGACAATCTTGTCCCGGCCGTTGTCGGTAGACAAGTTCGGAGTGATTTATGCCGGTGCCCAGAAGAACATCGGTCCTGCGGGTTTGACCCTGGTGCTGGTGCGGCGAGATTTGCTCGACCGCGCAGCCGTACAGTGCCCCGCCATGCTGAATTGGCAGATCGCCGATGACAACGATTCCATGTACAACACGCCGCCCACTTTCGCCCTGTATCTGGCGGGGTTGGTGTTTGAATGGGTGCGGGATGAGGGTGGTCTGCCCGCTATGGAAGCGCGCAATCGACGCAAGTCCGAGAAGCTGTATGCCGCGATAGATGCGAGTGATTTTTACGCCAACCCAGTCGATCTGGACTGCCGGTCCTGGATGAATGTGCCCTTTACCCTGGCCGACGATGCGCTCGACAATGCCTTTCTCGAGGAGTCCGAAGAAGCAGGGCTATTGAATCTCAAAGGACACCGATCGGTGGGCGGTATGCGAGCCAGCCTCTACAACGCTCTGGGTGAAGATGCAGTGGATGCATTAATTGCGTTCATGCTCGACTTCGAACGACGCCGAGGCTGAGTACGCACAATGTCAGAAGAACACAAGCTCGACCAGGTGCGGGAGGAGATCGATGCGATTGACAGCGAGCTGCAGTCTCTGCTGCGCCGTCGAGCGGAGTGCGCGCAGCGGGTTGCGGACATCAAGCTGGCTGAGGTCGCAGAGGCCAGGGCGCGGGGCGAGACCGACGCGGAGGTGGTGTATTACCGCCCCGAGCGTGAGGCACAGGTACTGCGCCGCATCATGGAGCGGGATCAAGGTCCACTGGACGGCGCGGTGGTGGCGCACATCTTCCGCGAGATAATGTCTGCCTGCCTGGCGCTAGAGAAACCGCTGCAAATTGCGTATCTGGGACCTGAGGGGACGTTCACCCAGGCCGCAACGATCAAGCAGTTTGGGCACGCGGCGGTGTGTGTTTCCCAGCCGACCATTGATGCGGTGTTCAGACAGGTCGAATCCGGTGCCTGCAACTACGGTGTGGTCCCTGTCGAAAACTCAACGGAAGGCATGGTTAGCCATACGCTGGATAATCTCATGGATTCAAGTCTCAAGATTTCCGGCGAGGTGGAATTGGAGATCGGTCATCACCTGCTGGTAGCGGCCGGCACGCCTGCTGCGAATGTCGAGCGTATATGTGCTCATCAACAGGCTCTAGCACAGTGCCGCAACTGGTTGGATCAGCACTGGGCTCACGTGGAACGTGAGGCGGTGAGCAGCAACGGCGAAGCCGCTCGTAGAGCAGCAGAGGAAGCGGGTATTGCAGCCGTTGCCGGTGATATGGCGGCAGAGCTGTATGGTCTCCATAAGCTGGCAGAGCACATTGAGGACTACGCCGACAACACAACGCGTTTTCTCGTTATCGGTCGCGATACGGTGCCGCCCAGCGGTGCCGACAAGACCTCAATCATCGTTTCAAGCCGCAATAGGCCCGGAGCGCTGGTCAACCTTCTGGAGCCGTTTCGGCGGGCAGGCGTCAGCCTGACCCGTATCGATACCCGGCCCTCGCGCACTGAGAAATGGGCCTACGTGTTTTTCATCGAGTTTGAAGGTCACCTGCAGGACGAGCAGGTGGTATCAATACTGGGTGAGTTAGAGGAGCAGTCAATCATGCTAAAACACCTGGGTTCCTACCCGCGAACGGTTCTGTAGATAACGTGATGTACCCTGCAGATACGCTGGGAGTGATTGGCCTCGGACTCATCGGCGGGTCGTTGGCAAAAGCCTTGCGGGACAGCGGATTCTGTCGGCATTTCATTGGCTACGGCCATCGTGAATCCTCGCTGCGTCGTGGGCTTGAACTGGGTGTGATCGATCGCTATACCTTGAGCCTGCAGGAACTCGTGGCTACCGCAGACATCATCGTAGTGTGCGCGCCAACGCTTGCGTCCGCGAACCTTCTCGGCGACCTGATACCGCTGGTCAAGGACCGTCAGGCGGGACCTGTCATTACCGATGCTGCCAGCGTCAAAGGCGGCCTGCAGGCGGCGGCTCTGGCGGCCAACGACGGCATTTTCCCGCGCCAGCTGGTGCTTGGCCATCCGATTGCCGGCTCGGAGCGCAGTGGTGTTGACGCCTCCGACGCCGATCTGTTTCGAGATCATCGCGTGATTCTTACGCCACTGGAGGCAAACGACCCGGAGGCCGTGCAACTGGTTCGGGCCATGTGGCAAAGTACGGGAGCCGAGGTGGTGGACATGGGGGTAGCGGAGCACGATGCCGTGCTGGCTTCTACCAGCCATCTGCCGCACGTGCTCGCCTACGCCCTGGTGGATGCCCTCGCCAGCTCGCGTGACAGCGATGCCATTTTTCGCTTTGCCGCTGGCGGATTCCGCGATTTCACACGCATCGCCTCGAGCGATCCTGTCATGTGGCGGGATATCGCGCTGGCGAATCGCGAAGCCCTGCTCGACGCGATCGACGACTTTTCTGTCCATCTGAACACATTGCGGACTGCGGTAGCGGAACAGGATGCGCAGGCACTGCAAGCGGTGTTTGAGCGGGCGAAGAAGGCGAGAGACGACTTTGCCGCGCTGTTGGAGCAGCGCGCCCGATCCTAGCGGCCGATAGACAAGTATTTGCAAAACGGCGTAATTAGAGGAACAGCGAAACATCCATGGACTTTTTAGTAAGCCCGGGTGGTGCATTGACCGGTGAAGTCAGAGTACCTGGTGACAAATCCATTTCGCATCGGTCCATCATGCTGGGAGCACTGGCGAACGGTAGCTGCCGAATCAGTGGTTTCCTTGAGGGCGAAGATGCACTTGCGACGCTGACAGCGTTCCGCGCGATGGGGGTTGATATTCAAGGCCCTGATCACGGTGAGGTGCTGGTGACGGGTGTTGGCATGCACGGCCTACAGGCGCCCGGCGAAGCGCTTGATCTGGGTAACGCAGGCACCGGCATGCGACTCATTGCCGGTGTTTTGGCCGGTCAGCCCTTTGACTCCATTGTGACGGGAGATGCCTCTCTGTGCAGTCGCCCCATGGGCCGTATCATTCATCCGCTGGCGCTGATGGAGGCACGTGTAGACGCCGCGAGCGGCGATCGGCCACCGCTCAAGATCATGGGCGGCAGCACGCTGCGTGCCATTGACTATGTGCTGCCCATGGCCAGTGCCCAAGTGAAATCCTGCGTGCTCCTGGCTGGCTTGTACGCCAGTGGCACAACCACGGTGACCGAGCCCGCACCAACCCGAGACCATACGGAACGGATGCTGGCAGGCTTTGGCTATCCCGTCCACCGAGAGGGAAATCGTGTCAGTCTGGAGGGCGGTGGAGCGCTGCAAGCCGTCGACATTGACGTTCCGGCGGACATATCCTCCGCCGCCTTTTTCTTGGTAGGCGCCAGTGTGGCTCCCGGCTCTGACCTGCTGCTGAAACATGTTGGCGTGAATCCCACGCGGACGGGCGTCATTGCGGTACTGCGAGCCATGGGAGCCGATATCACGCTGAGTGGGGAACGAGAAGTCGGCGGTGAGCCGGTCGCGGATATCAGGGTGCGCTACGCACCGCTGCGAGGTATCGATATTCCATCCGAGTTGGTGCCGCTGGCCATCGACGAGTTTCCCGCGTTGTTCATCGCTGCAGCCTGTGCCGAAGGTCGCACCGTGCTGCGCGAAGCAGAAGAATTGCGGGTTAAAGAGAGTGATCGCATCGCCGCGATGGCGGAAGGGCTGGACACCTTGGGTGTCACCAATGAGGTACTTGCGGACGGTATCGTCATTGAGGGTGGTACGCTCGGGGGCGGGGACATAGTCACCCACATGGATCACCGTATAGCCATGTCATTTGCCGTCGCAGCCCTGCGCGCCAGCGCGCCCATCCGTGTTCGCGGGTGTGATCACGTGGCCACGTCATTTCCCGGTTTCGAGTCGCTTGCCGCGGGTCTGGGCCTTGGCATACGGAGTTTGAATTGACCGACGCAAAAGCCGCTCCGGTGGTCACCGTCGACGGGCCCTCCGGCGCTGGCAAAGGAACCCTCAGTTACATGCTGGCAAGGGAGCTGGGCTGGTGGTTGCTCGATTCTGGCGCACTGTACCGTGTCGTGGGTCAGGCTTGTCGCATAGAGGGTGTGCAGTGGGATGATGCACCGGCGGTGACTGACGTAGCTCGGCACCTGGACGTGAGCTTTGCCCTGGCGGAAGATGGTGAGATGAGGGTCGCCTATCGAGGACAGGACGTCAGTGCGGCCATACGCACTGAGGATGGCGGCCGTGGTGCCTCCACCGTCGCAGCCATCGCCGAGGTCCGTAGTGCATTGCTGGCCCGTCAAAGAGAGTTTCGCCGCACCCCCGGCTTGGTGGCAGATGGGCGCGATATGGGTACCGTGGTGTTTGCCGATGCGCCTCTCAAGTTTTTCCTCACGGCGAGTGCCGAAGAACGCGCCGAGCGCCGCTATAAGCAGTTGATAGCAAAGGGGGAAAGTGTTAGTCTCCCGCGCCTTCTGGAGGATATCAGAGAGCGTGACGCGCGCGATAGCCAGCGCGATGTTTCTCCTCTTGAGCCGGCAGAAGATGCCATTGTCATCGACAGCAGTGCCACCTCGATCGCGGAGGTGTTCGAGCAGGTGTTGCTGAAGGTGAGCGAAAAAGGCCTTATTTAGCCGCCAGGTTCGGCGAAACCCTTTGTTTGGCATAAAGTGCTCCTTTTCCGGTCGACACCAGACAGGGCTGGAAAAGAGGCGATTATTGGATGACCCGGGCCGGCTGGCGGCACGGCAGGGGCGGTGAGGCGCCCACATCAACGCTAACAGGTAATGTCTAATGAGCGAATCTTTCGCTGAATTGTTTGAAGAAAGTCTGAAAACCGTCGACATGCAGCCAGGTGCGATCGTGACTGGCGTGGTGATCGATATAGATAACGAATGGGTCACCGTCCACGCCGGTTTGAAGTCTGAAGGTGTGATACCGCGTGCCCAGTTCACCGACGCGGCGGGCGAATGCACGCTGAATATCGGTGACGAGGTCCAGGTTGCGCTGGAGACCGTGGAAGACGGCTTTGGAGAAACAAAGTTGTCGCGCGAAAAAGCCAAACGCGCAGAGGCCTGGAAAGATTTGGAAGCTGCCCATGAAGCGGACGAGATCGTAACGGGCGTTATTAACGGCAAGGTCAAGGGTGGCTTTACCGTCGATATCAACTCCATCCGTGCCTTCCTGCCCGGATCTCTGGTTGACGTGCGTCCGGTGCGCGAGACCGTTCATCTGGAGGGCAAGGAACTCGAGTTTAAAGTGATCAAGCTCGATCAGAAGCGCAATAATGTGGTGGTCTCTCGGCGTGCGGTCATGGAAGCCGCCAATAGCGTTGAACGCGATGCGCTGCTGGAGTCCCTGCAGGAAGGCATGTCCGTCAAGGGCATCGTCAAGAATCTGACAGACTACGGTGCCTTCGTCGATTTGGGCGGAGTCGATGGTCTGCTGCACATCACTGACATGGCCTGGAAGCGTATCAAGCACCCCTCCGAGATCGTCGAGGTAGGCCAGGAAATCGAGGTCAAAATTCTCAAGTTCGACCGGGAGCGCAATCGCGTATCCCTTGGCCTCAAGCAGCTGGGCGAAGACCCCTGGGTGGAAATCACCGGTCGCTATCCTGAAGGCAGCCGGGTCAAGGCGAAGATTACCAACTTGACCGACTACGGCTGTTTCGCGGAGCTGGAGGAGGGTGTGGAAGGTCTGGTGCACGTTTCTGAGATGGACTGGACCAACAAAAACGTTCACCCATCCAAGATCGTCAATCTGGGGGACGAGGTCGAGGTCATGGTTCTCGACATCGACGAAGAGCGTCGTCGGATCTCACTGGGGATAAAGCAGTGTCAGCAGAACCCTTGGGACGCCTTTGCAGCGCAGTACGCGAAGGGCGACAAAATCAGCGGCAGCATCAAGTCGATTACCGACTTCGGAATTTTTATCGGTCTTGAGGGCAACATCGACGGCCTGGTACATCTGTCCGACATCAGCTGGAACGAAACCGGTGAAGAGGCGGTTCGCAATTACAAAAAGGGTGATGAAATCGAGACGGTCATTCTGTCGATCGACCCGGAGCGCGAACGAATTTCCCTGGGCATCAAACAGCTGGAAGACGACCCGTTCGGCAACTATGTCTCTGCCAACGACCGGGGGTCTGTCGTCACCGGCGAGGTGATTGAAGTTGATGCCAAAGCCGTCGTAGTCAAACTGGCTGAAGAGGTAGAGGGCGTGCTCAAGGCCTCCGATATCAGTCGCGACAAGGTGGAGGATGCGCGTAATTCCTTCAAGGTGGGCGACGCGGTGGAAGCCAAGATCGTTTCTGTGGACCGCAAGAATCGCGGCCTGGCGCTGTCGATCAAAGCCAAGGATTACGATGATGAGCAGGAGGCCGTGCGTTCCCTTAAGGAGTCGGAAACCGAGGCCGCATCACCCGGCACGATCGGCGATCTGATCAAGGCGCAGATGGATCAATAGGATCCCGTCAGACGAACTCGGGGCTCACTTAGGTGGGCCCTTTTTGTTTGCGAGTGTTAACCCTTTTCCTTTATAAAATAGGCACTTGCGCTATTCTCAATCTCGGTCCAAAATACGTCGGTCAACCATCAGCAATAACGGACAATCAGGTTGCGCTATGACCAAAAGTGAACTGATCGAGAGCATTGCCGCCAAGCAGGCACAGCTGTCGAGCAAAGACGTAGAGCTCGCAGTGAAAACGATCATTGAACATATGTCCCAGGCGCTGTCGAACGGCGAACGCATTGAAATCCGAGGGTTTGGCAGCTTCTCTTTGCACTTTCGGGAGCCGCGCCGTGGTCGTAATCCGAAGACGGGCGACGCCGTGGAGCTGTCTGGGAAATACGTACCGCACTTCAAACCTGGCAAAGAACTCAGAGAGCGCGTTAACCTCGGGCTACAGCTGGGCCTGTAGACGCTGTTCCGCTCGCCGGTTTGCTCTCACCACAACGGGCGGTATGATCTTGCGGTCATACCGCCTTTTCGTTTAAGCCAGTCACCCGACCGAGTGCAATCATGAATCTGCTTAAAAAGATACTGACGATCCTCACCGCACTGGTAATGCTTGCCATCGGCGTTTTGATAGCGCTGAGCAACCAGACCACCGTTCCGCTGGACTTATTGATCCACACTTTCGAGCCGCGCAGTCTGGCGCTGTGGTTGCTCAGCGCGTTTGCGATCGGAGGCGTCGTGGGCATGCTTGTGTCATCGCTGATTCTGCTGCGCACGCGCGCCACCCTCTCTTCCCACCGACGTGAGCTTGAGAAAGCCCGTACCGAGCTCAGCCGGCTGCGCGACAATACACCAGCACCGAGCACCGCGTAAGCGAGCAGGATGAAGGGGAGCGAACGGCGTTGAAAGGGCAGGAGTCGGTGAATACCCCTGTGATCGTTGGGTTGGACTTCCCTACGGCCGAGCGCGCGCTTGCACTGAGTGCTCGACTTGATCCAAGCCTCTGCCGGGTCAAGGTGGGCAAAGAGCTGTTCACGCGCGCGGGTCCCTCGCTGGTGGAGTGCTTGCAAAATCAGGGTTTTGAGGTGTTTCTCGACCTCAAGTATCACGACATTCCAAATACTGTGGCGGCCGCGCTGCGGGCGGCAGCAGAGCTGGGTGTTTGGATGGTCAATGTGCACGCTGGTGGCGGGCGGCGCATGTTGACGGCGGCTGCGGAATCACTGCAGGGTGTATCCTCGGCGCCCCTGTTGATTGCAGTGACGGTTCTGACCAGCCTCTCCGACGATGATCTGCTCGAACTGGGCTATCCGGAGAGCACCCGTGACAGGGTTTTGCGCCTGTCGAGCTTGGCGGCCGATTGTGGCCTCGATGGTGTGGTGTGTTCTGCTCATGAGGCAGCCGAGCTGCGCGCCGCTCAGGGTTCAGAGTTTACGCTGGTCACTCCCGGAATTCGCCTCACTGGAGACGATGCCGGAGATCAGCGTCGGGTCATGACGCCCGCGCAAGCGATGGCTGTCGGCGCTGACTATCTGGTCATCGGTCGGTCCATTACCGCCAGTGACGACCCAGTCGCCAGGCTTCGTCGCATTGTGTCGGAGCTGGATTGATCTCCGATCCCCCAATTGTTTCTCTTCAATTACGTTCAGCTCGGCCGCAGCGC
Source organism: Pseudomonadota bacterium (assembly GCA_039190425.1). GTDB lineage: Bacteria > Pseudomonadota > Gammaproteobacteria > Pseudomonadales > Halieaceae > Marimicrobium. The sequence continues at coordinate 53,931 of JBCCYE010000019.1, forward strand.
CTGGCAAGGTTGCTAGACTCTCTGGCCGTTACCGCAGATCGCAAACGCTAAGACTGTGGTAACGCTCATCGAAACGTTGGTGTCGGGTTACCCCGGTGTCGGCGTGGCACATAGTCAATGACAGGGAGAAGTTGTGATGATAACGATGATGGAGACTGGCAACAGACGCCGCAGCTGGTCGGCGGCGGGATTGATCTCATGGGGCAAGCTTGGATTGGCGCTAGGTTTTGCAGCATTGATCGGTGCTATGCCGCTGCTTGTGGCGGCCGACCCGAGCCAGCAACAAGCGCAGTCTGAGCGCGTGCTTGAAGTGGGCAAGGCTACTGTGAACATCAACAGTGCCGATGCCAGCACGTTGGCGGAGCAGCTCAAGGGTGTAGGTCAGAGCAGGGCGGAAGCGATAGTGCGTTATCGTGATACCTACGGCCCGTTTGCATCGACCGAAGAACTCTTGGAGGTGAAAGGCATAGGTACATCCACATTGGAGCTGAACCGCGCACTGATAACACTGGATTAAGCCGGTTGCATGAGTATGATGAGGGGGCGCGAGCCCCCTTTTATTCAGAGTGCGAGCTAAACGGTGAGATGTCTGGTCAGTGGCGCCACTGGATTCATCGGCGAACATCTGTGCCGATACCTGCGCGATGCCGGGGACGAGGTACTCGCACTGAGTGGCACACACGGCAGAAGGGCAGCTGAGAGTTCTTGCCAGCCTCTGGATTTAACGCGGGATATGCCCTCATCAGAGCTGCTGCGCGGTAATGACTGTGTGTACCATCTGGCCGGTGTTGCCCATCGGCGTGCAGATACGCAGGCCTATCATGCTCTCAACTATCGCGCAACGCTGGAGCTGGCTGAGCGCACGCGGCAGAGCGGTGTACCGCGTTTTGTGTTTCTCAGCAGCGTTAGAGCCATGGGTGCCGCGCAAGACGCCAGGCCGCGTGTTGAGTCGGACTGCGCATTACCTAAGGACGACTACGGGCTTTCCAAGTGGCGCGCCGAGTGCGCGCTGCGTGATGAGTTCGCTGACAGCGAGCTGTCTGTGATTATTCTGCGGCCAACCCTGGTCTATGGTGCCGGGGTCCGCGGCAATCTATTCCGACTGGCTCGTGCCGTTCGAGCCGGGTTGCCCAGACCGCCAGAGCGCGGTAGGCGCAGCATGCTGGCGGTCCAGGATCTTGTTGAACTGATGCGGCTGTGTGGCGCTGAAGCGCCCAAGGGAATTCATACCTGGATTGCCAGCGGCAGCGGGGATTACAGCACGAGAGACCTCTATGATGCCCTGCGGCGAGGGCTGCACACCGGGCGTAGCAGGCTCTGGCTACCTGCCTTCAGTTGGTATGCCGGTTTGACAGTGGTGGATGCACTCAGAGGACGGGAGGATGGACTGTACTACCGGATGTTTGGCAACGAACGGTACAGTCATGCAGCGGTGAGCTCTGAGCTTGGCTGGCAACCGCGCTTTAGCTTCGACGATTGCGCTGAGCAAATTGTGGCTGGTTTGGAGCAATCCGGTTGATCGCTCTGGTCATTGTAACCTGGCTTACGTCTATCGTTCTCTGCGGCCTGCATCTGCTGGCCGCGCGGCAAACGCGATTGGTAGCAGAACCCAATGCTCGAAGTTCGCATGTGCGCCCAACACCGAGCGGCGGCGGGCTGCCGATGCTGCTGGCACTGGGCGTAGGGTTGTGGGTCACAGGCGTTCAGGGCATGGGGTGGTCTCGCGAGTGGCTGGTTTTATTTGGCGGGGGAGCGGTGCTCGTGGCGCTGGGCCTGGCAGACGATGCCCGCGGTTTATCGGTGCGTTTGCGGCTAGGGCTGTATGGCGCAATTGCCTTCGCTACCCTGTGGGTGTTAGCGGATGGAATCACACACGGCGCGGTTGGGGTCGGGTGGTGGCTCGTTCTTGGCAGCTTGGTGATGTTGTGGGGCATGAATCTGTACAACTTTATGGATGGCATCGATGGGTTGGCCGCCCTGCAGGCGGTCCTGGCCTGTCTGGCGGCCGCCTGGTTGGCCAGAGACGCGGGTGCGGGCCCTGCCTATGCCGGTTTCTGCCTGTTGTTGGCCACGGTACATTTGGGGTTTCTGGTCTGGAACTGGCCCCCGGCGCGTCTGTTCATGGGCGATGCGGGTAGCATCCCCACCGGCTATTGGCTGGCGGCGCTAGCGCTGTTGGGTACTGCGCAGGGCCAGCTCAATCCACTTTGCTGGCTGGTACTGTTGGCAGTGTTTGTCAGCGACGCGAGCTGTACCCTGGTTTGGCGGGTCATCACAGGCCAACCGTTCATGCAGCCGCACCGGGACCACGCCTATCAGCGACTCAGCCGACTGTGGGGCTCGCACCGCGCTGTCGACGTGGTTTTATTGGGACTGCATGTTTTTTGGCTGTTCCCCCTTGCATGGGCCATTCAGCAGTGGCCGGCCTACGGCTTATTTTTGGTAATTTTGGCATACCTTCCGCTGCTGCTCGGCATGGCGAAAGTGCGGGGATTAGCCTAAAATTTCGTTTACCAACAGGCGCTTGCAAAGCTGACCAAGCGTCCATTAAAAATACAATCACGGAGAGTGCATTTGTCAGACGAATTGCCGAGTTTGGCTGATCGGTCGCGGGCAGCGTTTGTCAGATCGAGCCGGGAGCTGGTCGAGAAACTGGTCGAGTTGCCGCGCAATATCAAGCAGGCCTGTCTGCTGTCACTCGATATGGTGTACGTGGCCGCGGCCATGTGGGGTGCTGTGGCTTTGCGCTGGGGTCACCTACAGTTTCCGCTGGGCCCTGTCGAGTATGCGTGCGGTATTGTTACGCTGTTCGTCAGTGCCATTATCTTCCTGCGTTTGGGCCTGTACCGGGCCGTAATCCGCTTTATGGGCCAGCAGGCCATTTGGGCCATCATCACGGCCGTCAGCTACTCAACCCTGATACTCGGCGCGACCCTGTTCTTCACCCGTGCAGAAGTGCCCAGATCGACACCCTTCATATACTGGTTCATCGCCCTGTTGGGCATCGGAGGTACGCGCCTGATGGTGCGCGCCTACTACCAGGCCAAGCTGCGATCGATGTCTGAAAACGTAATCATCTACGGCGCCGGACAATCGGGTCGGCAACTGCTGCATGCTTTGCACCACGGTGAGCACTACCACCCGGTGGTGTTTGTTGACGACAATACCCATTTGCAACGCTCCGTTATCAACGGGCTCCAGGTGGCGCGCCCTGAGGATATGGAAGTTCTGATCGAGCAGCACGACATTACGCAGGTGTTGTTGGCTATTCCATCGGCCTCGCCAGAGCGTCGTAAGGAAATCATCAACTCTCTGGTGGGTCTCCCGGTTTACGTCCGGACGGTGCCCACCATCAACGAGCTGGTGGCGGGCGAAGCCAGCGTGAACCAGATTCGTGATGTCGATCTGGATGACCTGCTGGGCAGAGAACCAGTGCCACCACATCCTGAGCTGATTGAGCGTTGCATTACCGACAAAGTGGTCATGGTCACGGGAGCGGGTGGCTCCATCGGCTCCGAACTGTGTCGGCAGATCATCGTATCGGGCGCCCGTGAGCTGGTACTGCTCGACAATTCCGAATACGCCCTGTACAGCATCGAGCGAGAATTACGAGATACAATGCTGAATCAGGACCTCGACGTAGAGCTGGTGGCCCTGCTCGGCTCCGTGCAGGATCAGAATCGCATAGAGAGTATCTATCGAACCTTCGCTGTTGACACCGTCTATCATGCGGCAGCCTACAAGCATGTTCCGCTGGTGGAGTACAACATTGCCGAGGGCGTAGCCAATAACGTATTTGGCACCTGGTACGCTGCCGAAGCTGCCCACCGGGCAGGCGTTGAGACGTTTGTTTTGGTCTCGACGGACAAGGCGGTAAGGCCTACCAATATGATGGGCGCATCCAAACGTTTCGCCGAGATGATTCTGCAGGGGCTGGCTCAGCGCAATACGCGGACGCGTTTCTGTATGGTGCGTTTTGGAAACGTGTTGGGGTCTTCGGGTTCCGTGGTGCCACTGTTTCGCCAACAAATCGAGAGCGGCGGCCCGGTAACGGTCACGCACCCCGATGTCTCCCGCTATTTTATGAGTATTCCCGAGGCCGCCCAGCTGGTTCTGCAGGCGGGAGCGATGGGAACGGGTGGCGACGTGTTTGTGCTCGACATGGGAGAGCCAGTGCGAATCGTCGATCTAGCCGAGCGCATGATTCGCCTCAGTGGTTATGAAGTCGACAGAGATACCCCCATGGGGAACCACGTGGACATCGAGTTTATTGGCCTTCGGCCGGGTGAGAAGCTCCATGAAGAGCTGCTGCTGGGCTCAAACGTAGAAGGCACCGGCCATCCCATGATCATGCGAGCGGAAGAGGAGAGCTTTCCTTATGAGAAAATCACTCGCCTACTTCAGGAACTGCAGCGGCACTGTGACAGTCTTGACTGCGAGAGTATCAGCCGCGTGTTGAGTTCTGCAGTCAGTGGCTTTACCGATCATGAGGTGCGCTACGATCATTTATGGCGCAAAAGGGCGACACTTGCCGCTGGAGAAACCAGTTCGCGCTCCAACGTGCAGGAGTTGTTTCCAGACAACTCCTAAGTCCACTCAGGGCCTGACGCTCAAGCACTGGTCGGCTTCAGTCTTCGAGTTCGTCCACGTCGAACTGGCCGGACAGTCTTCGGCGAATGTGAGACCAGGACATGCCAGTCGCGAGTATGAGTGACAAGACCACCAGAACGACCCAGGTGAGAACACTCGGTTCATTAAAGCTCAGTAGCCCCCAGTCGATGAACAACCAGACGACGCAACCGAAGAACGCTGCCCCCAGGATAATGCCCAGCCATCCCATTGACATGAACGTCGCTCGCAGGAAGACGATCCAAACGATCAGCAGGGCGATCCCTACCAGCGCCGTAACGGGGCCAAAACTGGTTTCCCCGTCCAACACCCAGCGGGTGTAACAAAACTCTGTCGGGTTGTAGGTGCCCAGCACGAGCGCCAGTGCAAACAGCCAGCGCAGCAGAAAACTGACGGGAGTAAATTCATGGCGTGACATTAAGAGTCTCCGGTTGCAATCACAATGAGCCGCACTCCACTGCGTCCAGGCTGTCGATCCAGTCGGCCACCAGCGCTACGCCTTCAGTATGGACGACACTGCGTCCAATTTCAGGCATGCGGACGTCCGTTTCGTTGGAGTTCATGCGGAATGTCAGTATAGAACTGTCGGAGTCTCCTGGCACGATGACATAGTCACGATCGCCCGAGCCGCCGCCGGCCGCGACGGGAGGTTTGCATTCACCGTAATCGAAGCCCAAGGGGCGGAAGTATTCCAGGTACAAGCCAGAGGTACTTGCCGCTCCGGCTGGCGTATGGCAATGAGCGCAGTTGATGTCCAGGTAGCCTCTGGCCCGGTCGCCCAAGTCAGCGGTGGTGTCGCCCCACAGAGGGATGGATTCGATGCTGCCCTTGTCGTCGGGTGCGCCGCTCAGCAGGCCCTGATCCACCCAATAGTCGAGCTGATTGGTGTTGCCTTGCACAGATGCGATATCCCGGTTGAGAGATCGGGCTGTGGGACCGATAGGCACCAGCACATCTTCTCCGTGACAATTAGAGCAATTGTTGGTGTTGGGAATCACATAGTCGGTCGTTCGGTCTATGCCGTTGACGTCGATCCAACTGACGGTCTGCGTACCCCCAGTGACGGTGAGTAAGGCGTCCGTCTTTTCATCGTTCCAGATGTACGGCAGTGCGACCCAGCCGCTCTGGCGATGGATCAGCAAGCGAGTCTCGATAATCTCCTGCGCACTGCTGTTGTCCCTCAAGTCTGCCTGGATGGTGAAGGTTTTGGTAATGATGGTCCCGACCGGAAAATCAAACACCGACGTGTCCCGGTAGGCCGCCTGGTTGCCATCGGGCAAAAAGACGAATCTGTACTTATTGGCGTAGTCGGTAAACAGCGCCGTGTTGAGATCGTACAGCGTCCCACCGCCATTCGCGTTGCGAGTGGGATCCATCGAGTCTGCGAACAGTCGGTAGTCGGAAAGAGTGGGGCAGTCTGCTTCGAAGGCGCCCAGGTTGATCTCGTCGCCCTCTGTGTCACACAGCTCGAGCGGATTGGGTGCCTGCGCAGGGTTATCGGGATCGATAGGGGGTTCTAGCTCGACAGGCGGTAGAGACGGATGGGTACAGTTGAAGTATTCGCTGTCGATGGCGATGTCAGGATCGAAGGGAATGCCACCCAGAAGAACTGACGCGTTAGCGCGACCCATGGCCAGGTCGGGCGTGTTGTTGACGATGCAGACAGCCTGATCCTCTGTGAGACCTTCCGGGTACTCCAGTAGTAAACCTGCATCCGTGCCGATGCCAGAACTGTCGTAGAAAATGTCCACGGTCTCGTCGCTGCCGCCAAACACAATGCCGCTGATCGCTGCCGCCAGATCTTGCGGATCGTAGCCGTTATTGGTCAAGACGTTATCGTGGATGTAAATCTTCTCCGGTACGGGGTCGTAGCTGGGCTTGTCGATCGCAATATCGTTGATGTAGTAGCTGACGACAACCACGCCTGCTGACTGATTGCCCGTGATCTCATTGTCAAACGCCTCGATATCATCATTTGCCATGATCATGAGACCCGTGCCGGTCGGGACAAGTCCGACAATATTGCCCTCGGGTGCAAAGTTTGTGGTGTTGTTGTCGTAGATACGGTTGTTGAAAACGCGAGTCGCTTCTCCTCCTTGGATTGGCGGGCCCGGTAGATCGAATACCAGGATGCCACCGGTATTGGCGGTGGTTTCATTGTCGTACACGTCGGCAAATTTTGAGTTCTCGATCTCGATGCCAGCCACGTTTTCCCAAACAAAGTTGCGTCGGACAATAATGACCTCCGACTGGCCAACATAGACACCTGCATCACTCGCACCGCGTACAGTGGAATCTTCGATCAGTACGTTGCGCGATTGAACGGGGTAAATGCCGTAGGCGCCGTTGTTTTCATCGGGGCCGTTGGTCCATTCGACCCGCACTCGGCGCACAGTGACGCCATTGCTGCCCACCATCTTGATCGAGTCGCCGGGTGAGTCTTCAACTGCAAGATCTTCGATTACAAAGTTGTTGCCCGTTGCCAGAATACTCTGCCCACCCATGGTCTGTTCGCCGTAGCGCAGCACCGTTCCGGTTTCGGCGTCCATACCCTGGCCACGCAACACGACGTTGTCCACGCTGACGCTGAGCTCCCCGATAAAATCAAACGTGCCTGCTGGCAATTCGATAATGGTATTCGGTTGTGCTTGCAGTAGCGCCTCGAGCGTGCGTGTCTCAAGATCACCGCCAGGCTCAAGCTGCACCAGGGTGTAGTCGGGGTAGTCCGGATCCACCGGGGTCGAAGGTACGACTGGCCCCGAACCCTCTGTGCCGCCGTCATTACCGTCTGAGCACGACCAGAGCAGGGCGAGGCAGAGCAGGATGAGTAGCCATTGGCAGGCCGTGTTGGGAGAGCGGGTCATGAGACCTCCGTTCCTATTATTATGTGGCCGTAGTATATCAAGAACAGGGCCCACTGGCAGTGTCAGAAGGGCGTCGGAAAGCGGGAGGGGATTTTACTCAATGACTGCTGGACAGTATGTGGCAGCGAGCACGGAAATCCCGTAGACGGAGATCAACATTCCCGACCGCACCGAGGCGCTCATCGACGATCGCCTGGGCTTTTTCGTACAAGAGCATATCCCAGTGGTTCATTTCCCGAAACGCGTGGCTGAGTTCATCGCCCAGTTCGCGATCGACCGCGTCGACCCGCTGGACGAGATCTTGCGGTCTATTGTGAGCAACGTTCTGTGGGATGTACGCCAGGTCGATGTCGTGAAAATAGGGTGCCAGCGTGTGTTCGAGCACCACCATGCATTCATCGTAGCGTTCGACGACGACGAGTAAAGGGATTGTGGCGAGTCGCGCGAGCGCTTCCTCGAATTGGGCTTCGCCGACCTCCGAGGGGTTGCCGACGCAACAAACGCTGCAGTGAAAGTTCCGCAGCGTCGGTGCAACGTCCGACTGCATTCGCCAACGGACGTATTCGGGGAACTCACGACGCTTGGCCTCGATGGCGCCCGGTGTCGAGGCGTCCTGATGGCGCTCGAAGCGATAGACCGAACCTGCGCGATCGATGGGGTGTCTGATCGCGATCAGCGGTAGAAGTTGGAATTGGTCTGATTCAGGTAGCGGAAAGCGGATGTGATGGCTGGAAAGCGCTTTCAGCGCTGGGTGCCTCTGTAAATAGGGTCCGAGGTAAGACGCGCCTCGGCGCATGTCCTGGTCTTCACGATGATCTGTGAAGCCCTCACCGAACTGGCGCTGTAAACTGAAGTCGAGCGTAGTTCCTGCATTTTTAAACAGGTGGCTGTGGACGATGATCGGTCGTGGAACTGGTGTTGCGTTTTTTTCCGCCAGGACGGACTCCAGCGACCTGCGGATAGTGGATGGGCTAAACTGATCACGAATAACCTGGCGGCCGTTGGCAGAGACTTTCTGCCATAGGTATTTGTCGCGGTAAAGGTTCACTACCTTGCGTGCGAACTCGCTCTCGCTATCGGTGATGAGCGCATTGTGTCCATCCTTTAGCTGCATACCTTCCGCGCCAATTGTGGTTGTGACGACGGGTAAACCGTAAGAAAAGCTCTGGCCGATTTTGCCCTTGACCCCTGCGCCGTGGAGTAGCGGGGAGACGAAAACACGGCAATCATTGAAAAAACCAGAGACATCTTCGACGTATCCTGTGACGGTAACCCCGTCATTGGCCTGTGCCAGCAGGCGCTCACTCGGGTCGCTGCCAACGACGTATAGATGGACCTCCGGGAGTTCCTTACGGATGATGGGCAGTATGTAGTCAATGAACCACAGAATTCCTTCTTCGTTGGGCGGGTGGGCAAAACCACCAATGAACATCAGTCCGCTGCGTTCCTCGAAGCCTTTTTCGCAGGGCTGTAAGGTGTGGATATTGGAAACGACCGCCACCTTGCTCGCGAAAGGTTCTTTTGACAACAACTCTTGTTCGGTAGGACTGACCACCAGCGTGGTATCCGATTCTTCAGCGAGAAAGAACTCAAGGTTGCGCCATTGCTGTGCCTCGAGTTCTGCCCGCCGTTGTTCCCGAACGAAGTGCAAATCCACGGTATCGAAAATCGTTTGTGCCGTGCAGTACTTCTTTACCAGCTGCAGATACTTCTTGGCGGTAGCGGGTCTGGACATCAGCACGGCCGTTAGATCGGCACCATGCTCTGCTATGAAGGCCTCGAAGTCCAGGTCCCCATAGAAAATCTCCACGCCCAGGTTCTGCAAATAGCGAGTGTAGCGTACGTCGTAGCTGAGGTCGTCTGGCCAGAAAGATACCTTGTAGCCCATCTCCATCAGTATCTGCAGCATGCAGACCATGCGCTGCGATCCGGAGTCCCGATCGAAGGTCGGCGCATAGTGATCGATGATCATAATGTGCTTGTCACCGCGTTTTTCACGGGTTCGGAATGTGCCTGCAGAACTTGGGAAGTGCTCAGCTTCCAACACTTCGCGCCACTTATTGACAAATTTTTCTCGGTTGATTTCCTGAAAGCGCTTGTAGCCTGAGCTGGTTTCCTTGCCGGCCGAAGCGCCGCCGTAATGCACCACAGTTGCTGCAGGTTGGTACACGACTTTGTAGTTCAGCGCCCGCACGGTAAAGCACAGATCAGTATCCTCGTAGTAGGCCGGTGCGTAGCGCGTATCGAACCCTCCAATCTCCTGCCACAGTGTTATGGGGATTAGTAGACAGGCGCCCGAGCAATAATCGACTTCCTTACGATACTGAAACCAGGGCAGCTCAGGGTCATCCTCGTGGCCATAGTTGCAGCCGGTACCGTCACGCCAGACAATGTTGCCTGCCTCTTGAAGGCGTCCGTCAGGATAGATCAACTTACAACCCACAACGCCTGTACTCTCCTGCTGGAAGGGCTCCAGCATTGCGTCAAGCCAGCCTGCAGTCACTTCTGTATCGTTGTTCAGCAGCAGCAAATAGTCACCACGGGCGTGTTCAGCCGCCTGATTGCAGGCGTTCACAAACACTTCATTTTGTGGGTTGGTGATGACTTTTATGCCGCTCATAGCGGCCAGCATGGCGGGTGTTTCGTCGCTAGAGTGATTGTCCACTACGATCACTTCGTAGTCGCCCTGCGTATGCTCTAAAACGGAGCGCAGGCACTTAAACGTAAACATCCAGTTATTGAATACTGGGATGACGATACTGACTAATGGCCTTGTCGGACTAGGAAACTGCAGCGCTTCCCACGTCTGCAGTACCTCGCTGGATGAAGTGGTCTTGGTTTGATCGCTGGGTTTCTGCTCGCTGTGGCTGACTTCTCGGTTAGGTAGCCAGGACCTCATCTGCTGCAGGATACGGCGCGGCGCGCCGCCGTGCGGCATAAACCGCTCCAGCGTCTCCTGATACTTCTTGTAAGCTCGCCAGGGCAGCGTGCCGGTGAACTCTCTTACTTCAAGCAGCGCCTGGCGATCACGATACACATACTCGGTATTGGATATGTAGCGCAGCTCTCGATGCATTTTGTCCGATTCGAACTGTGCTCGAATTTCCGCAAGGCGTTGCTCGAACCAATCGGGTGTCTGCTGTAGATCGTGTTCGTCCAAACGGCCAAGCAGGTCCCGGTTGTAGAACAGGCTTGTTTGTGTAAGCAGGCTCTCGCGCAGTGTATCAAGCGTGGCGAGGTCGTCCGCCGAGGATTCACCGGCGGCAGCAATGTTGCACAGTGCGCGGTAAGTTCTGCTGATCAATTCAGGACATCGAGCTTCCACGTCGTTTGCGGTCAAAGCGTGGTGACGGAGATCGCGATCTAGGAACTGGTCGAGGCGCGATTGTTGGTCGGCGGTCATCTTGGGTGGTTGCAGGCCTACGGCGGTCAGGGCGCGATTAACGGCGACCAGCGGCTCCGACAATAAATCCTCGAAGCGCAGGAATGCGCGGCGGTAGGGGCGGCTGTGAAGCTCGGCGTCCAGCATGTACTGGAGCCAAAGGAGTAATGACTTTTCTGTCGAAAAACCATTGCGCTCGCGCAGCGATTCGGCGATCTCAAGCGGGTTGCGGATCAGCAGTGCAAAGTGGGGTGTTATCTGTTCAGCCGCGAACTGTGGCAACCAAAGAGGCAACAGCCGACACAGTCGGGGGTCTTTCAGTGCCGACAGTTGTTCCTCAAGGACGTCAGTGCGGAGCACTTGACGTACATCCATCTCTACCGCGCTGCCGATGAAGAGCTCCGGCCAATCGGGTGGCAGCGGCAGCGTGTCATCCCAACTTGAGTTCAGCGTTTCGAGGATGCAGTCATTGTTCTGAACGACAGACTTGTTTTCAAAAAACCCTTTTGGGTTATCGGTCTGCGTCTCTAGAATCTGCGCGCCGAGATTCACCCCAAGCAGATCCAGAATACCAGTGAAGGCGGAGGTGCCGCTGCGATGCATGCCCAGCACGAGGAGACAGTTTTTCATGGCAACCTAGAGAATGACCTGCTTGGACCGGCTACGGTGCATTATTGGTATCTGTGTTGTACACCCGAAGGACTGGCCGAAAAATAGTACAACAATCCCCGAGAGACCGGCAGGTCCGTGCTGGGGTTTTTAAGAGGAATATGCCCATAAAGTGTCGATTGGCACGCACTTTTTACGGGGAATAAAAAACGCCTTCGTCCGCAAAAGGGGGGCGCGAACGAAGGCGTAGTGCGGATTCACTGCAGGTATGTGCAGCCAGGGACGACGGGAGGGGGCACTCCCGGAGCTGCAACCCACTCAATTCCGCGGTCTCACTCATAGGTGATACCAGCTGGAGTCGGCGCGTCCACGTGACACTTTGGCGGCGGGCAGGTCTATCTGTCGACACTGACCTCGCTGCGACACACTGCTGACCCGTTTGCCGGGCCACCGCAAGGCGGCTGGGCAGTGTTGCGGTTCCGTCTCCAACACCATCCAGCTTATGGGCAAGCGAGACGTGAGTGCAGAGGCGTTGTATACCCATATGAGGTAGCTGCAAACTGCGACTGCAAGCGCCTTCTAGTCTAATAAACAACCTTCAAAACAAGTCATAATATTCTGTAATTAATGAAAAAATTATACTATGTAGTATAGAGCTCGGGGTGCGGCGGGGGACGGGTCGATAGTAAGGTCGTTACCCTGCAGGGTTATGTCGCGTGATGTTTGCGCGATTGCCCCGAAATCCCTACATTAGGCTATGACTCGCGCAAGGACGGAACGGGCTAGGGCGTAAAACAGGAGCGAATGCACAGATGTTAAAGAAAGCTGGAGCGCTTAGAGAAGGTGTCGCACAAAAATACCGCTCCAAGATTCGCGAGCGAGCCATTCGGCAGGCCAAAGCGCGAATAGCCCTGTCTGAGAAGAAGTTTGATGAGTTCACCCAGGACGAGTTAGAGATTATCGTCCAGGATGAAGAAGAAAAAGTGAAACGCAGTCTCACCCAATCGGCGGTCGTGGCTGTTCTGATCACGCTTGGTTTGAGTTAAGCGCGCGGCGGCGATACATGTTCAACCAGTTGCTTAAGATCACGCTGTTCGCCGCCGTCTGGGTCTGGCTCAAGCCCCGCTGGCGTGGCTTGCTGGCTTTGACGGTTTTCGTGGTTATGGTGCACGTTCTGCACGGTGAGTATTTGAGTTATGTGACGCTTTCGGATGATCGCCGTTTTCTGGTCATTTCCTACGCGATAAAGTGGCTGGCGCTGATCACCGGTGTATTGGTTTACCTGTTCTTTAGTCTTCGCAGCTCTGGCAGCGAAGTAAAAAGTCACCGGCAGGATCGTGATCAGCCTGTCCGTTCAGTGGCCGAGCGACCAGATGACGGGTTCGATTTTCTGCGTGACAAAAAGCGTCTCGAGAACCGTGCCGATAAGGTATTGTCGGACGCTGACAAGCGCTGAAGCAGCCGACTGTAAAGCGCTGTGGGCGGCGCGCAAAAGGTTAGGTTGCGGACCTCAATGCTCGTGTCTCAGGTGCTCGCGCATCGGTGCGCCTCCAAAGTCCAGAGACGGGTCCCTCAGCACCAGGTGAATGTGGTTGGCGTTGTTCTGAGAGTTGTCGTACTCAATCAGTAGGGAGGGTCCCTGAATTCTGTAGTAGTGGGGCTGGCCGGGTTCTGCTGAGCCCGCCCAGGCGAAATGCAGGTGCTCGACGCCTGCCGCCAGCACCCGATCCCGATGGATCGTCGCCAAATCAGGGTGCAAGTGTCCTGTGATCAGTTCCACGAGTCGCATTAGAGCGGTTTGCTGACGTTCGTTAAGCAGGGGCCAGCCGATACCTTCACAGCAGGGCAGATCCACAATTGGATCGTTACCGGTCACGATATCCTGAGGTGCCTCAGCGCGCAGCGAGGCACTGGCTCGTTGTTGCGGGTTCATACTGAGTAGCAAGTCGCGTGCCTCAACTTCTTCGGACCCAAGTATGCGCAGACCTGCTAGAGGCCCCTCGGTAACAACAGCCGGGTCAGCGCCAATGAAGTAGGGGGTGGCGGCGACAACCTGACCGCCGGAGTGGGTTACGTTCACCGACAGATGATGGCCTTCAAATCGCCAGGACCAGTCGTTCGTCCCAGCCGGGGTGCCAAACAGCACGGTAAAGTAGCCCTGGGGATCGAACAACAGCGACTCCAGCCAGCCGGATTCCTCTCTCTCCAGGGCCATCACCTCCTTGGCCTTGCGCAGCCCGTGGCTGCCGAGTCCACCCGCCAGCAGTGCAAAGACGGCCTCCCGTTGTGCCTGCGACAGGTCGGACAGAGGCACGCCGGTGTGACCCCAGGGAAAGTAGCTCCACTCTGTGCGCCGGTCACTGTCGAAAGGCAGGCTGACGCGCTGCAACTGGTCTCCTGAAAGACTGGCGCGCAGCGCAGCCGCCGCGCCCAATTGTTCCCCTGCAATGGCCTCAGCCAGCGTGCCGTTGGCTGCAACCAGGGCCAAACAAGCGATGAACAAACAATGGTGAATCATGAAGATGATCTCGGATGTTGCATTCGTGATGGCGTGGTGCTCAACCAGTGTAGAACATTCCTTGCGGACAGCGGTGCGTCTTTGGGACGTTTTTGCAGTGTCCGACGCAACCCCTGCACTGCGCTGGGTGCCTGTTAAAGTACGTTCGCTGTTCGCGGTGCCTCAGGCGTGTGTGAGAGTGTTTCTCGTTCGTGTTCCCGTGCCCCGTGTTTGACCGGAAAACGTCAAGCTCCAGGTATGAAAAATTGAACATCGGTGGGTGATCCAACGTATATAAAAGGGTGGAAACGACAGGGGAAACGACGTGAACGATCAGCAACCGGTTACTGAAGAGACGGGAAAAACGTGGCTCTTTAACAAAGCCAGAGAGCTGCCGTTACTGACTGCCGAAGAAGAACGATCCATCGACGAGCGCAAGTGGGCCTCTCGGGACCAGCTTTTACACCTGATGCTCGAAGATCCTCGCAGCCGCGCATTTGTCACACAGTGGGTGGGGAACCTGTTAGAGAACCCGCCATGCCTGGAGAGATTTGCGCAAAAGGAACACTATTACACCTTGCGGCGCGAGCAGGCGGAGCTGGTTCAGTCCGATGCAGCGCGTGAACAGATGCTCAAGCTGCAGCGACAGCTGCGAAGCTGGGAAAAGCAAAAGGACCCTGGATCGAAGGCCGAAGCGCTGCTGGCCTCGCTCAATCTGTCCGCTGTGCTCGTGGCGGGCATGGCGGCTCTACTGCTGTCCGAGAACGATCACCGTGAAATGGCCGCTGCGTTGCGATACTGGCGTCAGTTTTGGCCCGAAAGTCGCAAGCAACAGCCACCTATGTCCCCTGTGAACCATCTGCGGGCACTTAGCCGCACTCTGTTAAAGTATCAGCACGCACGAGAGACGCTGGTACAGCATAATGTGCGACTGGTTTTTGCGGTGGCGGCCAAGCAGCAGAGCGACGCCGTTCCCTACCAAGATCGCGTACAAAGCGGCGTCGTGGGGCTGATTCGTGCCGCAGAGAAGTACGATCATCGCAAGGGATTTCGCTTCAGCACCTACGCCTATGGATGGATTAATCAGTCCATGCGCCGCAGCCTGGATGATCAACGGGGCATTGTGCGCTATCCGGCTGACGTCAATGAACAGCTGTCGCGTGCGTACCGAGCACGAGCGGCGATGCTGGGCGCCACTGGGCGCGAGCCCGGTGATCGCGAGTTGGCCGAACAGCTTGATCTCACGCCCGAAGCGCTGCAGAAGCTGCAGCAGTTGAGTAACTGGTCAGTTTCGCTCGATAGCACCTGGGAGGACGAAGAGGGCCTGACTCTGGCCGAGAAGTTGCCCGGGGAAACGTTTACAACACCTGGTGCGGAGGGCGAAAAAGATTCATTGAATCGCTGTCTACGTCGGGGTCTGAAACGCTTGACCCCGCAGGAGCAGCGTGTCGTTATGTTGCGCTGGGGACTGAACGACGAGGCGCCTCTCACGCGGCGGCAAATGGCCGATCAAATGTCCGTATCCGCGGAACGCGTTCGTCAGCTCGAAGTCTCAGCGCTGGATAAGCTGCGTGGTGACCGCGACGTACGCAGCGCCTATCGCGCGGAAGAGATGAGCGAGTGATTCGAGCCAAATTGCCCGTGACTCAACTCGTGCGAGTCAGGGACACCACGGGCAGTCGACGGTTGGTTTGCGACTGGTAATGTCCGTACTGCGGGTTGTAGCGAACGAGTCTCTGCCACATATCCTCGCGTGCCTTGCCAGACATTTCGCGTGCCTCCATTAGCCCGTCGAAGCCTCGGTAGCGTACCCGTGCAACTGGGTGGGCGCGCAGATTGTGCACCCAGGCCGGATCACGTTCCTGTCCCCAGTTTGAACCCACCAAAATCAGGTCGTCGCCGGCCGGCATGCACAGAGTGACGATCTCCCTTTTGGCGCCGCTCTTTGCCCCGGTCGTTTCAATCAGTGCCACGGTCTGCATGCCTGTATTCACCCAACCTCGGCTCAATCGCATCAGCCGCAGATCCAAGGCGGGAACGGTATGCTTCAGTACGGAGACCATGGCTGAAGAATCCAGTGCGCGCCTGACCAGAGGAGTTTTGAGCAGTTCCATCAACGTTGTCCTTTAAACAGTTCTGGAGAAGATACGCGAATTCTGCCTGGTTGGATGCGAGCCTGTTTGGACGCCGAACAAAAACGGCAAGATCGGGGTAGCGAAGGGGTGAGAGTCCGGCCGGTCCTTGTCGCTAAGCGCGATTGCCTGGTTTGCAGCCAACGGCCGGCCTGACATACAGTGAATCTCCGAGCCGCGGAACGACACGAATCGCGGATGTTTCCGGCCGGCGTAACTTGAGCAGGTCAAAAACCCGTCGATGGGTTGGAGAACACAGGATGGATTCAGCATTGGTGGTAGGAGGCAGAACAACTGGCCTTGTAATGGCCGCAGAGTTGGCCCGTCGAGGAGTTCCAGTCCGTATTATCGACCAGTCGCCGGGTATTGACCCCCACGTGAGAGCGAATCTCCTGCACTCCCGAACCCTGGAAGTGTGTCAGGGCTTGGGTTTGACGGAGGCGCTGCTTGAGGGTTCGGTCGCGGAGAAGGGCATTGTGTTTTACCGCGACGGGGAGAAGCACGGAGAAAACCCTCATGCGCCGATTGATTCGCCATTTCCGTTTGGCATGTCGCAGTCTCAGGCGCACGTAGAAGCGATCTTGGTGGGTTATCTGAACCGTTGCGGAGTCGATGTCGAACGTCAGGTGGCTCTGGTTTCGATGGATCAGGATGATGAGGGTGTGACGGTAGGCCTCGAGCGGGCCGACGGCGACCGAGAAATCAGCCGATGTTCATGGTTGATCGCCTGCGATGGAGCGCACAGCACCGTAAGGCGGCTCGGCGGTATCCCGTTTCCTGGCGATCGTGACGTTATCCCCTACATACTTGGGGACGTTGTCCTAAGGGGCGGCGAAGAACTGGACCCGTCCAGGGGTCATGTCTTCTTCCACGACAGCGGCGAGCTTTTTCTTTTCACACGACTGCCAGGCAACAGGCAGTTTATAGTGGCGACGCTGGAGCCCGGGGCTCAGTTGACTGGCGAGCCGTCCCTGGCGGAACTGCAGGCGATCGTATCAGACCGAGCGAGACGGGATTTCCAGTTGTCTGACCCACTCTGGCTGGCCTATTTCGGTATCAACTACCGACTGGTCCCGCACTACCGTCAGGGTAGGGTGTTCCTCGCGGGGGACGCGGCGCATGTGCACAGTCTACTGGCGGGCCAGGGCATGAACGTCGGCATCCAGGACGCGTTTAACCTCGGCTGGAAGATGGCGTTGGTCGCCAAAGGGCTTGCGGACGATCGGCTTCTCGACAGCTATGAATTGGAACGAAGAACGGTGGCGGACGGCGTGGTGTCTATGACCCGGCAGATTACCGACACCATGGAGGAATACACGGATCTTTCGGCGGACGAGCGCAAGGCGTTTGTCTCGCATCTCTATACGCCGGAATCGGAACGACTGGAGGCAGCGCTTCACCTGCAGGAAGTCGATCTCGATTACAGTGCAAGTCCGCTCAGCGTCGACGGCAAGGGTGAGTTTGAAGGAGGCCCGGCGGTCGGTACGCAGGCGCCAGATGCTACGGAACTCCTGTTTGAAGGGCAGGCGATCAGCCTGTATGCGCTCCCTGCTGACGAGCAGTATAGGCTCCTGCTGTTCTGCACAGAGGACGGCAAGCTTGAGGATATACTGAGCGCGGCCGATGCGGCGGGCCAGTTCTCGAACTGGCTGACGCCCTATCTCGTATTCGTTGGGCGGTCGGTGTCTTATTCGGAGTCAGAACTGCCATTCAAGGTGATTCTTGACCAGGTAGGCCATCTTCACAGCCGTTACGGTGTCTCCGCACCCTGTCTCTTTCTGGTCAGGCCAGACGGGTATATCGCCTTCAAAAGTCAGAACATCAATGCGGTGTCGGAATATTTTGCGCAGACTCAATTGATCCGACCGTAGCCCACCGAAGCCTGTTGCAAACCAGCGCCACGTCGCTTGCGTATCTCTGCTTAGGTCAGCAGTCCTGTCAGGATGGGAAGCGAATGGGTGGCTTCGTGAGCCATGTTCTGCGCGACGTTGCCTGAAATGTCGTTTTGAAAAACGAGGGCAATCGTTGTTTCGAAGCGTGAGGTAAGAAGACGGACTCATTGATCGATGAAATAGAAAGTGCCGGCCCACACTGCCTCGACGCAGCGGTGACTGGACGATCAGCAGACGTCGGAGGCGCTGTTCAGATGCTTGGTAACCTGCGGGGGTGCCAGGAAATAGCTGTTGTCTTTTCGCTTAACAAACAAGCCGCGCTTTCTCTCACTGAGTGGCGCGTAGTGAGCGATCAGTGCGGGTCTGACTGCCTCCTCTTCTGTCGCTCTTGAACCGCGGTGCATCAGTCTACCGTGCCAGATTAAGACGTCTCCTTTGCTGGCCGTAAACTGCTTGATGTTCAGGTTCTCGTCTCTGATCTTGCGTGTGACCGATGGATTGATCAAGGCCTCCGTTAGCCTCCCCCAACGAGGTACTCCGCTCGCGCCCTCAGTATGCCCGTCAGGCCAATGATAGGGGCGTTTGATAAATTTGTTCAGCGCCTGATTGGACAAGGCTGGCCAGCGGTGGCTCATCGGAACCAATTCGAATGGCCCACATCGCTCATCCACGTCACCCAGGGCGATCCAGGTGGCGCATCGTGGCAGCGCATCGTCTGGATCCAAATAGGCATCCTGATGCCATCCGCGTTGAGTCGACTGGAATCCGGTTAAGACGAAGATAAGCCCCATGTACGTGGAGTGCAGTTCCTCGATGACCGCCGATAGCGGCGCGTAGCAGGCTATATCCCGTATACATTGATACTTTACGTGTGGGGTATCTTGTTGGGGAAACTGTTCGCGACCGAGTTTCGCTTCCTCGCGAAGCGCCAGGTAGCGATCAATGACGTCTTCGGGTATGAGGTTTCTCAGGATCAGGTACCCATTGTCACGATAGGCGCGCTGATTTTCCGTCAATTGCCTGTTGAACAGTTCGTTCTGGCGTTCATCCTCAAACTTGCGCATCAGGTAGATATCGTGTGCGACGCCGGTGGTCATCTGATGGTAGGGGATGCGATTTAACTGTTCCGCGCTGATCGTATAGTAGCTCTGACTGCCACCAGCGCGGGCGATCCCAAGCCTTGCTGCCCAGTTTTTAAGCCGCTGCATACTCAAAGTCCGGTCCGACCCTGGTACTGAATTGTGTGAGAATACCCAACGAGGGAGAGGATAGCACTTGGCTAGGTTGAATCTCCACCTGCTCGTACGCTAGGTAAGGAAGATAGGTCGGCTTAGCAGGCTCTATCATTTCCCGACGATCAGACGGTGGGGGTGGGTGGGGACCTCTATTCGCGCTCCAGCGCCTCCACACGCTTGAGGTTGAGGCCCAGCACCACAATCGATACAGCGGCCGCAGCCACGACAAAATATGCAACTCCGGCATTGCCCAAAGAGTGTGCGATCACCAGTGCGATCAGCGGCGCAAAAGCCGCGCCCAGGAGCCAGCTCAGTTCATTGGTGACCAGCGCGCCACTGTAGCGATACTGGTGCTCGAAGCAGTTGTTCATCGCACCAGCGGACTGCGCAAGTGAAAAGCCGAGCACGGCGAAGCCGGTCGGTATGAATGCGAACGCGCCGAAGTCTGTATTGCCCATCCACGGCGCGGGGATGCAGAACAAGGCGGTGATGATCATGCTCCACAGCATGGTTCTCGCACGACCAATCTTGTCTGCAATCAGGCCTGAAACAAGCATCGTTGCGAAGCAGATGAAAACACCGACGATCTGGAGCGTAAAAATTGTCTCCCGCGTGAAGTTCGCATCACCCTCTACGGTCCATGTCAGCGGGAAAATGGTCACCAGATGAAATAAGGCATAGGAGCCAAGCGGCGCTAAGGCGCCGAGAGCAATGTCGCCGGATTTGTTGCGAAACAGGTCGGGCAAGGGTGAGGGCGTCAACTCCCGAATCTCGAACAAGTGCTCAAACTCTGGTGTCACCGCCATGCGCAGGCGAGCAAAAAGCGTTACAACGTTGATTGCGAAGGCAGTAAAAAAAGCAAAACGCCAGCCCCAACTGATGAAATCCTGTTCGGCGATGCTGGACGAAAGGAACGAGAAGAGACCCGCTGCCACTAGGAAACCCAGTGGCGCGCCGATTTGGGAGATCATTGCAAACCATCCCTTGCGGCCCTGTGGAGCGGACACGGCCAGCAGTGACGGCAAGCCGTCCCAGGCACCTCCAACCGCCATCCCTTGGGTAAAGCGAAGCACCACCAGAAGCACGATTGATACCGCACCTGCCGTCTCGTAACCGGGCAGAAACGCGATGCAGACGGTTGATGTTCCCAACAACATCAGCGCGGCTGACAGCTTTGTTCCGCGTCCGTGTCGATCGTGGACGAAGCGAAACAGCAGGGCGCCCGGAATTCTCGCTACAAATCCTACTGCGAAAATGGCAAACGAGTAGATCAAGCCCTCATAGGTCGATGCGAAGGGGAAAAACAGCCGAGGAAACACCAGCGCGGAAGCGATGCCATAGACAAAAAAGTCGAAGAACTCACCAATACGGCCGATGATGACTCCGACCGCGATTTCACCGGGTCGCAGTGCGAGATCGCCGTGGTGGCCGTGGCTGTCCTCTGACTCTGGATTTGGCGTCTCATCCAGTGCAATGGAGTTTGCCATAGTTGTTGGGCTCCCCTGTCTAGACTCTGAACCGGGTCATCGTTGGCGCCTAGTGCTGATGAATGACTATACTATAGCCGGCAGCTGTGGCATCAAACCGTTGCCTTTCTATACTATAGTCCCAAAGCGCGGGTCGATGTACATTGAATCCACAATATAAATTGGCGTCGAACACAGTACGAACGTTGATAGGACGGGCTTATCGCACAGTCACGGCTTGCGCTGTCCTGCTGCTGTCCGGCTGTAATCTGGTGCTGATACACCCGTCCGGGGACATCGCTCGCCAGCAGAGTGACCTGATGATCACGGCGGTCTGGCTGATGCTGCTGATTGTGCTGCCTGTGATCGCCCTTAGCCTGTGGTTTGCGTGGCACTACCGGGAGTCGAACGAGAAAGCGACCTACAAGCCGGATTGGGATCACTCGACGCTCGTTGAACTGTACATTTGGGCGGCGCCGCTTCTGATTATCATCGCCCTGGGCGCAATCACCTGGGTCACAACCCACACCCTGGATCCTTACCGACCTCTGGAGCGTGTGGCGCCGGACAAGCCCGTCAGCGGTGCAGCAGCGGAACCGCTGCGAATTCAGGCGATCGCTCTGGAATGGAAGTGGTTGTTCATTTACCCGGATTACAACATCGCGGTGGTCAACGAGCTGGCGGCGCCCGTTGATAAGCCGATCCGCTTCGAGAACACATCCCCACAGATGATGAACTCGCTCTACATTCCTGCTCTGGCGGGCATGGTCTACGCGATGCCCGCCATGCAGACTCTCCTGCATGCGGTCATCAACGAGCCGGGAAACTACTATGGTATATCGGGCAACTACAGTGGCGCCGGCTACTCGCACATGACCTTCCGGTTTCTGGGTCTTGATGACAGCGATTTCGATGCTTGGGTGGCCAGAGCAAAACAGTCGCCAGACAGCCTGAATACTGTGACGTATCAGGCGCTGGAGAAAAAGAGCATTGCCAACCCGGTGCAGTGGTTCTCGAGCGTTGAGCCGGGCTTGTACCACCGCATTTTGAATCTATGTGTAGAGCCTGGAACCCAGTGTGTCGACGAGATGATGGCGCATTCGGCCGACGGGCATACAGATCACTGATCGAGGTAGCTTGTGGAAATCCAACCCTACGCCAATGAACCTACGTTCCTGCTTGGCAAACTGAACTGGGACTCGCTGGCCTTCCTCAACGACCCGATTTTGATGGGTACCTTCACCGTTGTGGCTATTCTTGGTGTGTCCCTGCTCGCTTGGGTGACGGTGAATGGCTGGTGGGGTTATCTGTATCGAGAGTGGTTCTGCAGTATTGACCACAAGAAGATCGGCATCATGTACATCGTGCTGTCGATCGTCATGCTGCTGCGTGGCTTTTCTGACGCCATCATGATGCGAACGCATCAGGTTCTGGCGTTCGGCGATAATCTCGGCTATTTGCCGCCCTATCACTACGATCAGATTTTCTCCGCCCACGGCACCATCATGATTTTCTTCGTTGCCATGCCCATGATTGTGGGTTTGATGAATCTGTTGGTGCCTTTGCAGATTGGTGCCAGAGATGTGGCCTTTCCATTTCTGAACAACTTCAGCTGGTGGATGACTGTCTCTGGTGCGATCCTCGTGATGACTTCTTTGTTTATTGGTGACTTCTCGACCACTGGCTGGCTGGCGTATCCACCGTTGTCGGGGATTGAGTCGAGTCCGGGGATAGGGGTGGACTATTACATATGGGCGCTTCAGATCAGCGGGATCGGGAGTTTGCTGACGGCGATTAACTTCATCGTCACCATCATCAAGATGCGTGCACCGGGCATGACGATGATGAGAATGCCGGTGTTCACCTGGACAGCCCTGTGTAGCAGTATTCTGATTGTCGCGGCATTTCCAGTGTTGACAGCCTCACTTGCGCTGCTTGCACTGGATCGCTACGTGGACGCCAATTTCTTTGTCGCAGAAGGTGGCGGAAATGCGATGATGTACATCAACCTCATATGGATCTGGGGTCATCCTGAAGTGTACATTCTTGTGCTGCCTATCTTTGGCGTGTTCTCTGAAATCGTGCCCACCCTAAGCCGTAAGCGGCTGTTCGGTTACACTTCGATGGTGTACGCCACCTGTGTCATCACCATTTTGTCCTACCTTGTCTGGTTGCATCATTTTTTCACGATGGGGTCTGGGGCGAGTGTGAACGCGTTTTTTGGTCTCGCGACCATGATCATCTCGATACCTACGGGAGCAAAGCTGTTCAACTGGATGTTTACCATGTACCGCGGTCGCATCCGGTACACCTTGCCCATGATGTGGGTCGTGGCCTTCCTAGTGACTTTCACCGTGGGCGGTATGACAGGCGTGATGCTGGCCATACCCCCCGTCGATTTCATGTTGCACAACAGCCTGTTCCTGGTAGCACACTTTCACAATGTGATCATCGGTGGCGTGGTGTTTGGGTTTTTTGCGGCTTTCAATTTCTGGTTCCCCAAGTATGCGGGCTTCAAGCTTGATGAGTATTGGGGCAAAGTCAGCTTCTGGCTGTGGCTCACAGGGTATTGGTTTGCCTTCACACCGCTGTACGTGCTCGGTTTGATGGGAGTATCGCGGCGTATGAATCACTTTGATGATCCTTCGCTGCAAATCTGGTTTGCGATTGCCACCTTTGGCGCGTTCCTGATACTGGGCGGTATCCTTGCGTTTATCGTCCAGTTGGTGGTGAGCTACCGCAGGCGTGAGCAGTTGAAAGATCTCAGTGGCGACCCGTGGAACGGACGCTCGCTGGAATGGTCCACCTCGTCGCCCCCGCCACAGTACAACTTCGCTTTTACGCCCATAATCCAGGATCACGATGCGTGGTGGGATATGAAGCAGCGGGGCTATCAGCGACCGACCTCTGGCTATGTGCCGATACACATGCCGAAAAACACTCCGGCAGGTTTATTGCTTGCGCTGCTGGCCACGACGCTGGGGTTCGGCCTAATCTGGCATATCTGGTGGATGGTTGTTGCGTCCTTCGTCCTACTGATTGGCGGCGTCATTTACCACTCGTTTAACCTCGATCAGGACTACTACATACCCGCGGAAGAGGTTGAGAAAGTCGAGGAGGAGCGAACCCAGCAACTGGCGCTGGCAGGGGCCTGATGCGATGAGTAGTCTAACAAGTGACGCCGCTGTGGACATTGCTGATCCGACGGCCTTCTACCTGACCGAAGAGCACCATGCTCAAAGTGGTACGATGCTGGGTTTCTGGCTGTATCTCATGAGCGACAGCATCATCTTCGCTATTTTGTTTGCGTGTTATGCCGTGCTGGGAACCAACTACGCAGGCGGTCCCGGACCGGCAGAATTGTTCGATCTGAAGATGATAGCTGTCAGCACTTCGCTGTTGCTGATTTCGT
This sequence comes from Pseudomonadota bacterium, assembly GCA_039190425.1. Taxonomy (GTDB): domain Bacteria; phylum Pseudomonadota; class Gammaproteobacteria; order Pseudomonadales; family Halieaceae; genus Marimicrobium. The sequence continues at coordinate 78,049 of JBCCYE010000019.1, forward strand.
CGATCACTTACGGCGTTGTAATGATCGAAATGCAGAACGGGCACCTGGATAGAATGTTGCTATGGTTGGCCATCACGGGTCTGCTGGGTGCAGGGTTTGTTGTCCTGGAGCTTTTTGAATTCTCGCACTTGATCAGCGAGGGTGCAGGGCCGGGTCGCAGTGCGTTTTTGTCCAGCTTCTTCGCGCTGGTAGGGACTCACGGCTTACACGTGACTTTTGGGACAGTGTGGCTTGTCGTTCTGATGGTGCAACTCAAGCGTTATGGCATTAACCCCACGATGCGCAGGCGAGTAGGCTGTCTCAGCCTGTTCTGGCACTTTCTCGACATTGTATGGATTGGAGTGTTTTCTTTTGTGTATTTGATCGGAGTGGTGCGATGAGCGGCGAACACAAACCCGGCGCTGGTCAGGATGCCGACATTCCCCACGCCACACTGAAGGGCTATATGACGGGGTTTTTGCTGTCCGCTGTCCTGACGGCGATTCCATTCTGGTTGGTGTTGGGTGATGTGCTCGATAGCAAGACCGCCATCATCGGCCTGATTCTGGGCCTTGGAGCCGTTCAGATTGTGGTGCACGTCATCTACTTCCTGCACATGGATGCCAAAGCCGAGGCGGGTTGGAAGCTGATGTCATTCCTGTTCACGGGTACGCTGCTGCTGATCATACTGTCTGGATCCATGTGGATCATGTACCACCTGCATGAGAATACGCATCCGCAGCCTTCTGCGACCGAAACCCGAAATATGCCGTGACCCCTCACCGTTCGCGGTTAAAAAGGGTTGGGGCCGCAGCGCTGGTTCTGTTCCTGTTTGTCGCCTTTTGTGCGCTGGGCACCTGGCAGTTACAGCGGCGTACCTGGAAACTGGATCTTATTGCCCATACCGAAGAGCAGTTGGCAAAGCCGCCTACCCTGGCCCCAGGGCCCGAAGAATGGCCGGCCATTAGTTCTGAGCAGGTTTACCAACCGGTCTCCGTGACGGGCGTGTTCTTACACGATCGGGAAAGCCTGGTACAGGCGATGACCAAGTTGGGCTCCGGCTATTGGGTGATAACACCGTTGCAGACCGAGCAAGGTTTCTTGGTGTTAGTGAATCGGGGGTTTGTTGATCAAGCCCACCGAGATCAGGGTACCCGTATAGACACCAGCGCGAGTGGCAAGGTGCAGGTGACGGGGCTGTTGCGATTGACTGAGCCAGACGGGCGTCTTTTTCAGGCCAATGACCCGGTGGCCTCTCGCTGGTACTCAAGAGATGTGCAGGCGATGGGTGCGGCGCATGGGTTGGCGTCGGACTCACTGGCACCGTATTTTATCGACGTGGGGGTCGGATCTGCCGAGCAGGAGTGGCCAGTGGGCGGCCTGACCGTTATTCAGTTTCGCAATACTCATCTTGGATACGCGCTGACCTGGTATGCGTTGGCGGCGATGACGGTTTGGGGAGCGTGGCGATTATTGAGGGAGCCCTGACCTGGGAATTCCCCATTCAAAAGAGTCACGAAGTGCAGTACGGGCAGCGTAGATTTAGGGTTTTTCACGGTGGTGGGAGATGGGCCTGTGACGAGCAATCTTTTGATGCGTGAAGCCAGCGCGAGTGACCAAAGAGTGCTTGAGCAGATCAGACGAGAAGCCTTCGAGCCGGTATTTGCCTCATTCAGGGACATTCTCGGTAAGGAAATCTATGAGTTGGCACAACAACGAGAAGACGAAGAGCAGCATCTAATCCTTGCGGAAATGTTCTCAAAAGAATCGTGCTGGAACCTGTATGTCGCTGAAGTCGACTCCGAGATTGTGGGCTTCGTTTCCTGGCAGACAAACCTGGAGACGCGGGTAGGGGAAATCGGCTTGAACGCCGTGAAACCCAGGCACTCGGGAGTGGGCGTTGGCACCCGCATGTACGAATTCGCCAATGCTGCCATGAAAATGGCGGGTATGCGCGTAGCGACCGTTGCGACCGGAGGTGACCCAAGCCACTTACCGGCGCGAAAGGCCTATGAAAAGGCGGGCTTCAATGTTCAGATACCGAGTGTCTGGTATTGTCGAACGTTGTAGTTAAGCCTCTCGCTTTTTGTCTTCCCGTCAATTCACCACTGGCTTTACGGCGCATGACGAGGTTTGCAGCGTGCCTATTGAGGCAGCTTTTGCCTGCTATAGTAAAGTGTCAGGGGAAGTCGGGTGGGTCGCCAATGCGTGGTGTGCCAGCGTGTCATCAGCCGCGGCTTTCCCCGAGAAGTGATCCCGCCGGATACCCAGCGTCCAGTCGGAGTATCCGGTTGCCGTTCTAGTTAAGGAGCGACTCGCTGATACAAGACATGCCCACTGCCCTTAGACGGTTTCCTTTTGCCGAATCC
>JBCCYE010000020.1:0-77744 GCA_039190425.1 Pseudomonadota bacterium
ATATTATTTAATTCAAAAAAGCCGGTTTGCGCCAAGGGTCGGTGTCTCTGAACGGCTCCGCCCGCGCAGTTGCCTGCTCAAAGGCCCAGGTCCTTGATCAGCTCAAGCACGTCTGTGTGATGGCTTTTGGTTTTCACTTTGTCCATCACATGCTTGAGACGCCCGTCTTTGCCGATGATGAAAGAGGTTCTTAGGATGCCCATGAACTCGCGGCCCATGAACTTCTTCAGGCCCCACGCTCCGTACTTTTCTGCCACGGAGTGATCCTCATCCGACAGCAGTGTGAAATTCAGCTCCTGTTTATCGATGAACTTACCCAGCTTAACCACTGGGTCTGGACTGACACCCAAGACAACGGTTTTTGCCTTGTCGAAATCCTTGCGCGTGTCCCGGATGCCGCAAGCTTGCACTGTGCATCCAGGTGTCATCGCCTTGGGGTAGAAATACAGCACCACGTTCTTCTTGTTTTTGAAGTCTTTAAGGCTGACTTTCTTGCCATCCTGGTCGCACAGTGTGAATGCAGGCGCTAAGTTACCAACTTTGGGGAATGCCATCGAAGGCCTCCGTTGTCTATGTCACTGAAGAAGAGCCTGCCAAGCTTGAGCCAGCCTGGCAGTACATTTACTTACTCAACCCTTGGGTTTGCCGAATCGCTCTATGGCGGAAACCCGCACAGGGAAGTGTCCGCCCGGTGTGTCGGCAAAGTACTCCACTAAGGTTTCTTTCACCACGGGAAACGCTATCTCGTCCCACGGGATATCCCCCTCTCTGTACAGGTTGGATTCCAGACTTTCGGGCCCAACGCCAAACACGCCATCGTCCAGCTCGCAGCGGTAGAACATGTACACCTGGCTGATATGTGGCACGTCAAACACTCTGTACAGCTCCAGGTTGCTGACTTTAGCGCGCGCCTCCTCCCATGTCTCTCGAGCCGCACCTTGCATTGTGGTTTCGCCGTTCTCCATGAAACCAGCGGGCAGAGTCCAGAAGTTACGCCGCGGTTCTATCGCGCGACGACAGAGCAGGACTCGATCCTGGTAACCTGCGACACAACCAACGATGACGCGCGGATTACTGTAATGGATCATTCCACAGTTGGTGCAAACATGACGCTCGCGGTCGTCACCCTCGGGAATCTGCAGAACGACCCTACCGCCGCAGCTGGTGCAAAACTTCATGTGCGAAATCCCTCGCTCTGACGAGCGCCCAAGTATATAGACTGGTGCGGGGATTTAAACCTGAGCTGGCTTCGGTCAGTGGATCTCTCGGTAGCCACCGGAATAGAACAGCAATGGCTCTCCGGTCGGTCGCTGGTGCATCTCCCGCACTCGTCCCACAATGATTAGATGATCACCGCCTGGATAGCTGGCCTCAAGTTCACACTCAAAATTGACCAGGGCATCATGAATCACGGGAGAGCCGTATTTGCCGTCACGGAAGTGACCCTGATCAAGCAGATGATTGCCTTTTTGGGCATATTGATTGGACTGTGCCTGCTGGGAGTCAGCGAGAATATTGACGGCAAAGTACTGCGGCCCGGCAAACACGTCATAGGCGTCCGAGTTGTTTTGCAAGCACCATAGTATCAGCGGTGGATCCAGCGACACCGATGAGAAAGAGTTCGCCGTCATGGCCCACGGCTCACCCGAGTCTGTCACAGTAGTGACCAGTGTTACACCGGTCGCAAAGCGACCCAGTGCGTTGCGCAGTTCACGCCCCTCAAAACTCATATTATTCTCCTTCCAGCGCACATCCTGTACGCGTGTGTGATTTCAACCCAAGCCCGTTGGCAGAGCATCCCCTATTCAGGTTATACCGGCATCGTAACTGCCTGTCCTAGTTACCAGCGCTCCGCCCGATCGGCGTCGCTGTCTCGGCTGTCGACCCAATAGTCACCCTCGTTCGTTCGCTCTTTTTTCCAGAACGGAGCCCGGGTCTTCAAGTAGTCCATAATGAACTCGCAGGCGCTGAACGCTGAGGCACGATGTTCTGCAGTCACGCCGACCCAAACGATGGGCTCTCCGGGATACAATTCGCCGACTCGATGGACGACGTGTACACGCAATAATGGCCAACGCTGTTGGGCTTCTTCCAGTATCGTCTTAATGCTCTGCTGTGTCATTCCTGGGTAGTGTTCGAGCTCCATGGACAGAATTTTGCGAGACTCACTATCGTTACGCACGTGACCCGTGAACGTGACAACCGCGCCCTCCTCTCCAGATGCACTCATCAAGCTTCTCTGAAGCCTACCCGGGTCAAACCCCTGCTCCTGGATATCGATCGTCAATCCGCGCCCGGTCACTGACTCAACCGCCAGTGACTGGTGGAAAAAAGGCAACCTCGTCGCCATCACGTAATTCACAGTTGCCTTCGATAACTGCCTGATTCACCGCACAGATGATATTCTCCCGATCGAGACTCGATGCGAAGCTTGATCCCTTTATGGCAACGAGTGCACCTCGAAGCGAGTCTAAATCGGCTAGGCTCGGGCTCCACTCCAGGTCCAGTTGAGAACAGTCCAGCTCTTCCTTGAGTCGAGCGAAGAACAGCACCTTCAGCACTCGCTCTGACCTCCTTCTTGCTGACGCTGCCAAACGCCCGACTTCCCACCGTCCTTGCGCAACAATCTGACTCGGTTAATCTCAATACCGCGATCAATGGCCTTACACATGTCGTAAATGGTTAACGCGGCAACCGAGGCCGCGGTGAGTGCTTCCATCTCTACACCGGTTTTGCCAGCGACTTTACAAGTGGCTTGGATACCAACCCGGTGACAGGCACTGTCGAGCGAGAAAGAAACGTCTACTGCTGTCAACATCAGCGGGTGGCACAGTGGTATCAGTTCTGAACAGCGTTTGGCGGCCTGGATGCCTGCAACCCGAGCCACCGCCAGGACGTCACCTTTCTTGTGTCCGCCTGTTTCCAACAGTTGCAGCGTCTCAGGGGACATCGATACGTCAGCTGCAGCAATCGCAGTGCGCTGCGTGTCCTCTTTGTCGCCCACATCCACCATGTGGGCTTCACCTTTATCATTCAGATGCGTCAACCGGCTCACCTCAGAGCAACCTCGCAGGGCGTTCGGGAAGGAGCCAGAGTCTATCCAATGGCGGGCATAAATGACAGGCTCGCAAGTGAGCGCGCCGGACAGTCAAATTGGCCGCTCAGCACTTCCTGTAGGGGCCGCCGTTGACGTAAAGTTAAGCGCTCGCGAAAGGAGAGCTGACATGGCGAAACTGAAACTTGGATTGCAACTGGGTTATTGGGGTGCTCTGCCGCCTGGAAATTCTCATGTAGAACTGGCGCAAGAAGCGGAGAAACTGGGGTTTGATTCAGTATTTTGTGCAGAATCCTGGGGAAACGATGTGTTCACGCCATTAACGTGGATAGGCGCGCATACAGAGAAAGTTCGACTTGGCACTGCCGTCGCGCAACTGTCAGCACGCACCCCTACCGCCTGTGCTATGGCAACGCTTGCGCTGGATCATCTCTCTGGGGGTCGGGTGATCCTGGGCCTGGGTGTTTCCGGCCCTCAGGTTGTAGAAGGCTGGTACGGGCAAGCCTATACGAAACCCATTACCCGCACCCGGGAATACATCGATATTATTCGCAAGGTACTGGCCCGACAGGAGCCGGTCACCTCTGATGGGGAGTTCTACACTCTGCCCTACGAAGGCCCCGGATCCTGGGGCATGGGAAAACCACTCAAACCGATCACACATCCGCTGCGTGCCGATGTACCCATATTCATCGGGGCGGAAGGTCCGAAAAATGTGACACAAACCGCTGAGATAGCAGACGGATGGCTGCCACTGTACTACTCACCCTACCGTCAAGAGGTGTATGCCGATCAAATCAAAGACGCTAAACCTGGCTTCGAGATCTGCCCGACCGTAAGCGTCAGCATTAGCGACAACATGGAAGAAGCCCCTGTATCCCGTAAAGGCAATGCTCGGTTTCTACATTGGCGGTATGGGGTCCGCCAAACGTAATTTCCATAAGGAGTTGATGGCTCGCATGGGCTATCCCGATGAAGCCGACGAGGTACAGGACCTGTTTATGAGTGGTAAGCGCGATCTAGCGGTTGCTGCTGTACCCGATGAGTTCGCGGATGAAATTTCTCTGGTTGGGCCCAAGGAACGAATAAGGGAGAAACTGCAAGATTGGGAACAGTCACCCATCACGACCCTGCTGATCCACGGAGATGTACAAACCCTCAGGGACATGGCAGAACTGACGCTGTGAATCCGGATGACCCGGTTCGTAAGCTTTTACGGATCGGGTATTCCCGCTAAGCTGCACACCAGAAGCAACGCAATACCACAATAACAACTGCGCCCCGGTCTGCACGGTAGAGGGAATCTCATATGCCACTGCATCATCGTCTGTTTACCTACCTGTGTTTAAGCGCAGCGCTGCAGAGTTGTAGTGGCGGCATGTCACACCTTGAGGCTATCACCTCCGCGGATGTCGACACGGCGCGCATGGTCGCCGCAGATAGCGAAGCGGGCCAATGGATGTCACATGGTCGGACCTACGACGAGCAACGATACAGCCCTCTCACTCAGATTGATGTGGCGAATGTCTCTGAGCTGGGTCTGGCCTGGTCGTTTGATCTTAATACCCCGCGTGGTATTGAGGCCACGTCGCTGGTCGTAGATGGCGTCATGTACACGACGTCGGCCTGGAGTATCGTTCATGCCCTGGATGCCCGCACAGGCAAACCGTTGTGGAGCTATGACCCAGAGATCTCGCCTGAAAAATCTCGGCATACCTGCTGTGATGTTGTGAACAGAGGCGTTGCGGTATGGCGAGGACAGATCTTCCTTGGCGCTTTAGACGGGCGTCTGATTGCTCTGGACGCGGCAACCGGAAAAGTAAACTGGGAGGTCGCCACATTGAACGCTGAACTTCCCTATACCATCACCGGCGCACCTCGTGTGGTGAAGGATTTGGTATTGATCGGAAATGGCGGAGCCGAGTTTGGGGTGCGGGGTTACATCAGTGCCTATCATGCAGAAAGTGGCAAGCTGGCCTGGCGCTTCTATACAGTCCCTGGTGATCCGGCGCTGGGTTTCGAGAGTGATGCCCTGGCCATGGCCGCCGACACCTGGAATGGCGCCTGGTGGAAGCTGGGCGGTGGCGGTGGCACCGTCTGGGACTCCATGGCCTATGATCCAGAACTGGACCTGCTCTATTTCGGCGTCGGCAACGGTACACCCTGGAATCAGCAGATTCGCTCGCCCGGTGGCGGCGACAATTTGTTCCTGTCATCCATTGTCGCTGTCAAGCCCGACAGTGGCGAATACGTCTGGCACTATCAAACGACCCCGGGAGAAACCTGGGACTACACAGCGACTCAGCACATCATCCTCGCCGATTTGCCCATTGATGGCCGCCTGCGCAAGGTGTTAATGCAGGCGCCCAAAAACGGCTTCTTCTATGTGTTGGATCGGGCAACGGGCGAGCTGTTGTCGGCGGAAAAATACATCCCGTTGAATTGGGCGACCCACGTGGATATGGCGACAGGACGCCCGGTGGAAGTCCCTGAGGCGCGCTATGTTGAACAGCCGTACGTGGTACACCCTTCCTACCTCGGCGGGCACAACTGGCATCCGATGTCCTTCAATCCGAACACGGGGCTCGTATACATACCGGTTTTGGACTTTCCTGCGGCGTACGGACAGGACCCTAACTTTGTCTACAAACCAGCTGGTGTCAATCTTGGTACCGACGGGGTGGTCGGCGGCCTGCCGGACGATCAAGCAGAACGCGATGCCCTGGGCGCACTGATCGAGGGAAGGCTGCTCGCCTGGAACCCGGCGACGCAGCAAGAGGCATGGAGGGTAGAACACCGCGGGACCTGGAATGGGGGCACACTGACCACCGCCGGGAATCTTGTCTTTCAAGGCACAGCCGACGGCGAACTCGTCGCATTTCGAGCCGACGATGGTGACCGGCTCTGGTCGTTCCCTACCCAGACAGGCGTGGTTGCGCCCCCCATGACCTATGAACTGGAAGGAGTCCAGTATGTGTCTGTCAATGTCGGATGGGGGGGCGCCTTTGCGTTGGTCTTCGGCGAATTCGTACAAGCGGAAAGTCTGCCCAACGTAAGTCGTGTCCTCACCTTCAAGCTGGGCGCCACTGAACAATTGCCGCCAGTAACCTGGCGACCCACGGTGGTCTTCAATCCGCCGCCTCTGCAGGCCACGCGCAGCCAGCTGGAACTGGGCTTCAGGGCTTATCAGGACAACTGCATGGGCTGCCACGGCCTGAACGCGGTGTCGGGACTATTGATTCCTGACCTGCGGGGTTCTGCCTACCTGTGGGACGCTGAACAGTGGCACGAGGTTGTGCTGGGAGGCCGTCTCAGGGACCGCGGTATGGCATCACTGGCGGATGTCCTAGACGTGAAGCAAAGCGACGCCATTCGACGCTATGTGATTCAGCAGGCCCACCGAGGTGAGGCACTTCAGCAGCAGGCGAAACGCGCAGAATGATCGCTGATCGACACGACCCCATTCGCACGGCGATGTAATAACCTGCGCTTTCCGTTGTATGGCAGCTCAATCGGGCAAGCTTTGGTTACAACCGCAACGCTTCACTTGTCCAAATCACTGTCACACGCTGAGACGACGGCAGATGTGCTAGCGATGGCGGTGAGGGAGGGATTCGAACCCTCGATACGTTTCCGTATACACACTTTCCAGGCGTGCGCCTTCGACCACTCGGCCACCTCACCGTAAGGGCGCGAATCATACCATATGCCGTTACCTTTGCCATCGAACTACTGGCGGTTGAGGCGCGGTTGAGGGACGACCGTTTCGAGCGTGCTGCGCACCGGATTGATGTCCAGACCACCGCGCCGGGTATAAAACGCCTGAACCGTCAAAGCGTCGGGCGCGCATGCATCGAGAATGTCGAAGAACATTCTTTCGACACAGTGCTCATGATACTCACCGTGCTGTCGGAACGACAGCAAGTAGTTCAGGAGCGATCCGTGATCAATCTGAAGACCCTCGTACTGCACTCTGACACTCGCCCAATCCGGCTGACCTGTCACAGGGCACAGGGATCGCATCAAGTGGCTGTAGAGAGTCTCTTCAACGACTCTGCTACCGCACCATAGGAGATCGCTCTGAGGCGAGGAGGCGACCCCATCAATCGACAGTTCGTCAATGCAGGTTCCGGTCAGGGTAACGCCTGCGAGCCTCAGGTCGTCGGGTGCCAGAAGCTGTAGTGCCACCGAGCCGCCAACAACTTTTTCGAGATCTCGGATAACGAAGTCGCCGAATTCAGCTTCGTCCTTGAAAACAGTGGCATTCAGGGAGTTAAGATAGAGTTTAAATGACTTGGACTCCACCATTTGCGGAGAGTGAGCCGGAATTTGAAACCGCCCGACTCTGCATTCTGGCTTGCCCTGAAGGTTGAGCCAGGACAGCTCGTAGGCATGCCACAAATCAACGCCGTGCAGCCTGTCGAGTTGGGCCGCATCGAACTGCGAACGCGCTTCACCGCGTGGTATGGGGAACAGTAAGCCGGGGGAATACGTCTCAACTCTAGGCGTTTCCCCGCCGAGTAACATTTTTGGCGGTTGATCGTCGGCCATGAGTTATTGTCGCAGGCGCTTGCCGGTATTCAATAAATACATACTGTAGGCGAAAGCGACCACGGTGAATAGCGCGATCATAGCAATGGCAAACGGCAGACTGACGTCTGATACACCGAGCACACCGTAGCGGAACGCATTCACTACATAGACAAGCGGATTCAGCTTGGACACATTTGCCCAGAATTCCGGCAACAGGTCCATGGAATAGAACACGCCACCCAGATAGATGAGAGGCGTGAGAACGAATGTTGGAACAATGGAAATATCATCAAAACTGTTAGCGAATACGGCGTTGATAAACCCGCCCAAGGCGAACAGCGTGGACGTCATGAGCACCACCAGGACGACCACCCAATAGCTGTAGATGGACAAGTCCGCGAAGAAGAGCGAAACGACCGTAACAAGCACCGCGACTGCCAGCCCGCGAGTTACCCCGCCCAGAACGTAGCACATTAAGATGATGTAGTTCGGTACCGGCGAAACCAGGAGTTCTTCGACGCTGTGATTGAACTTTGAACCGAAAAATGAGGATACGACATTGGAATAGGAATTGGTCACGATCGCCATCATTATCAGCCCCGGAACGACAAACTGCATGTAGCTGAAGCCGTCCATTTCACCGATGCGTGAACCAATCAGAGTGCCGAAGATAACAAAATAGAGCGACATGGTGATGGCCGAAGGCAAAAGCGTCTGTGTCCAGATTCGCAGGTACCGGCGAATCTCCTTGCGCAGGATCGTCATGAACGCATAGTACTGTTCGCGCGCGTTCACAGGTTCCCCTCAACCAGGTTCACGAACATCTCCTCCAGCCGATTGGCCCGATTGCGCATGCTGCTGATCTCGATGCCTTGTTCGTCCAAAGCGGTGAATACGTCATTTATTCTCTGCCCTTGTTCAACATGCACCTCAAGTGAGTGAGCGTCCAGCCGATTAGCCTCAAAGCCTTCGATCTTAAGATGCTCGGGCAGAGCCTCTTTGCAGTCCAGGATGAAGACTTCCTTGTGCAACCTACCCACTAGTTCTCGTACCGAGGTGTGTTCAACGATTTCGCCCTGATTTATGATGGCAATATTGCGACACAACGCTTCAGCTTCTTCCAAGTAGTGTGTGGTCAGGATAATCGTCGTGCCCTCGGCATTTATCTGCTGTAAAAACTCCCACATGGACCGACGCATCTCGATATCGACACCCGCAGTGGGCTCATCAAGAATCAGTAACTTCGGCTCATGCACCAGGGCGCGCGCTATCATCAGGCGCCGCTTCATGCCACCCGAGAGCATGCGAGAGGGCTCGTCCCGCTTGTCCCAAATCCCAAGTGCCTTGAGATACTTTTCCGCTCGCTGGCGGGTCAATTCCGGTGGTAGGCCATAGTACCCCGCTTGATTGATCACAATATCCCAGCATTTCTCGAACTGATTGAAATTGAACTCTTGCGGGACAATGCCAAGGTATTTCTTGGCAGCGGGAAAGTCTTGGTCGATGTCCACATCGAACACTCGCACTCGGCCGCTGGATTTGGATACGAGTGAACAGATGATGCCGATCGTTGTCGATTTGCCGGCGCCATTGGGACCCAGAAGCGCAAAAAAATCCCCCTGCTCGACCTGCAGATCGATCCCCTTGAGTGCCTCAAACCCGTTGCCATACTTCTTGGCAAGATTTTCAATCGTCAGTGCTGGTATCATCCAAGTCTCGGTAGCGCCGCGCGTGGCAAAGCGCGGCATTGTACCCGTATTTCTGAGAGCACACGACCACTTCCATGCAGGATGACGACTATCTGAGACACTGCCTGACGCTTCTGGATGAGTTCACAGAAGCCTTCGGTCTGCGCGCGACGCACTTGCCCGAGGGTGACCCTCTGCGGGCACTGGCGGCGAGGTTCGAAGAACTCCAAGACAGCGATGATTACTACCGCCTCGGGCCGCCACTGGTGCAGCGGCTATTCGCCACGTATCCGCAGCTTGCGCCGCTTTTTCCACGCCAGGTATTGTGGTTTCTCGGCGGCGATTGTCTGCATCTGATGGCCGACGATGAGATTGCTGCGTTTCAGCAGTTGGATGATTTGCGACATGCCGCAGCGGCCAGAGGTGAGACGATGAACCTCCAGGAGGAGCGCGCTAAACTACTGAAGTTGCAATGAAATTTGTAGCCTTCCAGGCCGCGGGGTTGACTGTGTTCGCCTCGCTACCTACAATGCGCGCCGTCCGTTTGAGATCAATGCGTCCCCTTCGTCTAGTGGCCTAGGACACTGCCCTTTCACGGCGGTAACAGGGGTTCGAACCCCCTAGGGGACGCCACTCAACGGACTCAGCCCGGTGGGTTCAACTGCGGGCAATGCCCCTGTTCATGCAGGACCCGGCCGAGATTGACCCGGGGCGCGCAGCCTCGACGATTCCGGCGCCCACACGCGGTGGTTAAACGCGGGATTGACAGTGCGGGAATAGCTCAGTTGGTAGAGCGCAACCTTGCCAAGGTTGAGGTCGCCGGTTCGAACCCGGTTTCCCGCTCCAAACGTCCGCTTCGAACTGGTACGCCAGCCCGGCCGTTTCCCGCTCCAAACATCTGCACGCGCTGAGATCAGTCGCGATCGTCGGTCTCTGCTTCAGGATTCAATCTGATGGATACGCTGTTGATACAGTAGCGTGACCCTGTCGGTGCCGGCCCATCGTCAAAGACGTGTCCGAGATGCGCACCGCAATTCTTGCACATAACTTCGACCCTGATCATACCGTGACTCGTATCCCGTGCTTCTTCTATCACATCTTCGTGCTTTGGCTCATAAAAACTTGGCCAGCCACAACCTGCATCAAACTTTGTGTCGGACTCGAACAGGGGTGTCTCGCATGCACGACAATGGTAGACACCGTCTTCCGTGGTATCCCAATACTCACCGGTAAAGGGCCTTTCCGTGCCCTTTCTTCGCATGACATAGTATTCTTCTGGCGTTAGCTTATCGCGCCAGTACTCATCGTCTTTCACCGCAGCGCTCCTAGATCAGTGAATACCCATAGCGTACACTAGCCACCGGGCTGGGACTACAGGTGCGCAGGTGCATGGCGGATCTCCACATCGACGATTTCTACCGCGATGTCGCGGTAATATTGTTGCAACTCTATGCCCTCTTCCCACGCAAAACAGTGTTGTACGTAGAAGACATCAGTGGGCCGGATGAACCCGATGAATTCGGCCTGCATCATCCTCGATTCGAGGCCTGCTTTAGCACCATGGTCTGGCTCTCAGAAGAACACTATCTACGCTTCGAAGACACCATCGCCCGCGAAGCGCTCGACCAGGCGGTGCTGACCCGTCGTGGATTTCTAGCGCTGTCATCTCGTTCGGATCTAACGCTCACTTTAAACCACGAGGAACGGGACGACTGGCCACCGAGCGTCAGCGAGCGATACAGCACCAACATCGCTCAGCTTCGTGAAGCGCTCAACCAGGGTTCAAGCATCGCGGTGCAGGAATGTGTCAGCTATTTACTTTCCCTAACCGCGGTGGACAGGCCCAAAGGGTCTCCCAATCTGTAGAACACCTGGTCATCGTATCCGGTTACTACCGGCCAGAACCCACACAGCTCAAGATCCAGGCGCGGATCATTGGTATCAACGAGTAATGGGCGCTTTTCAAGGCTTGCTAGCTTGGACTTTGCCGCGGTGATGACGATACCGCCACGCCCCACTTTGCGGATTACTTTAGGGCTGAACTGTTGATTACCCCGACCAAATACATAGCCCTGCCCGCCCGTCACCGAAACCAACAGCTTTACGGCCCCTGGCGCCGAGGCTAGTGCCGCAAGAATGGCCTGCTCATCCGCATCGTGTTTCAGCACCTGCTCATTGCGCAAGATATCGACACCGAGCAATGTGTTGGGGAGCGACATTGCCTCCATGAATGCGGCCATCGTCGTGCCCGGTCCTACCAAATAGGTACAATCCTGTTCTATCTGTTCCGCCAGCCAGGCACCAATATCTGCAGCGGCTAGCTGCGGATCTTCGCGACCGCCTATTTTGGTTTGCTGAAGAAAGCGCGCCTCCCCTGGCACCAGTAGCTCACCGTAAAATCTTGACCTCACACTGCCTTCGCGCAAGGCCTGCTCATCGATATCTCTGACCTCTCGTCGTTGCAGGTCGACCAACCCTCCCCTGGCGAGCCGATGCAGAAGTTCGCCTGCGGCTTCAGGGGACAACGCGAAAACCCCTGACTGCATTTTCACACCGGACGGTATACCCAGAGTGGGCAGCCTGTCTTTCACCACGTCGTGCACGTCTCTTGCCGTGCCGTCACCGCCGACAAACAACAGCAGGTCAATGCCGGCTGCGCACAGGTGCTGCAGAGCTTCATGAGTATCAGAGGGTCCCGTTTCATTCGTCTTGGGACAACCTAGAACGGCGCACGGAAACCCCAGAGACTGGAGCAGCTCGGCACCCATTTGGCCACCCCAGGCGCTGAACCGGAGATGAGAGACGTCGTCGGACAGCTGCCTCAGCGCTCGTTCGAAGCGCTGCGCTGCTCGCTGTCGCTGATCATCGCTCAGGGATTTGAATAGTGCCTGAGCCCGCGCACCATCGCTGCCCTTGAGCGCAAGGCTTCCGCCCAATCCAGCGTAGGGATTCAACAGTATTCCCACGTGTAGTGATTCAGGCATCTGGACTGGCTGCAACGTCTTGAGTGATACAACCGAGCGCCGTCAAACGATCTCGATCAACATCTGATAGCGCCCTCACCTCGACCTTGAGTCCGGTCAACTCCTGTCTGTCAGGATAGTGTTTGCGCTCATGGACAAATGCGGAGGCCACGCCCTCACCCTGCACTCCCGCCAACGCGGTTCGCAGCTGTCGATCATCTCCGTGTATATCGCAGCAGTGCAAGATGACGTCTCTAAGCAAATCGGCGCCCGTAACAGACTCGGATACCTGCATGTATCGCTCATGCCCATCGCCGAACGCCGCCTCGGAGCCAGCTTGATCTGGCCAGGCGGCACGGACCAATCGCCGGGTCGCTTCCAACTTTGCACCCAGACTGTAGCCAGCGATGTGCGCTGTCCCAAATCGAAGGTATGGCAACAGTCTCGGATCTAGCCTAGGCTCACCCTCCCAAACGTCCAATACCACTGCAGGAGGCGCTTGTGAAGTCAGTCTGGCGAGCAGAGCCTTGTTATTGATGACCGCACCTCTGCTCGCATTGATCAGCAGGCTGTCTTTTTGAATTTGCTGCAGCTGAGCGGTGTCTATCAAGTGGCGGCTTGGCCAGGGATGTTGATCCGTTAATGATGTATGCAGGCTCACCACGTCACAGCTGAGCACCGTTTCAAATGTGGCGGCCTGCGTCAGCTGCTGGGGCGTCAACCAGGGGTCATAAATATGCACTGACACACCCAGTGCAGACAAACGTTTCGCCAGAGCGCGGCCGATGTGCCCAAATCCAACGATTCCAACATGGCCAACGCCGAGTACGCGTTCAAGCTTGTCATCGACCGCTGCGATCGCTGCTAGCACATAATCGACCACCGCATTGGCGTTGGCACCGGGGGTATGTGCGAACTCGATGCCCTCAGAGTTCAGGTAGTTTTGGTCGATGTGATCGACGCCGCTGGTGGCCGAGCCTACAAAGCGCACTCGGGCGTCAGCCAGCAAACTCGAGTCCACTCGCGTTACAGATCGAACCATCAAGACGTCCACGCCGATCAGTTCGTCTGGACGCAGTGGCCCGCCCGCAAACGTCCGCACTCGCACACCGGGCGGTAAACGGCCTTCCAAGCCGGGAATACTCTCATCGGCCAATACCAGCTCAGTCATGTCGCAGCCAGCTCCAGAGCCATTTTTTCACACCGACGCCGCAAAGGCCCACCAATGTTGAGCTCCGACAAAAAGGCCGACAATGCTTCCAGACACTCTGCCCGCACGCTTAGACCCGGCACAGACGTCAACCGCTTGATGGCCGGAACATTCTGCTCTAATCCGGTAAGGCGGCGGCTCAGGGAGACCTGTGGCCAGTGGTTCTCAAGTTTCGCCGCAAGCCCTGCAGCGCCTCGCAGCGAGAGACCAGCGACTTCGGGCAGCGAGGTGTGTAGGCCGCTGAGGTCGCCAAACGCCCTCAATAGAGTTGACGCTGTCTTTGGACCTACGCCAGGCACGCCGGGGACGTCATCCACTGGGTCACCAACCAACGCAAGATAGTCCGCCATTTGCTCCGGCCAAACACCAAACTTCTCGAACAGAGCGTTGCGATCCAGTCGTTGTCCGCTGGCAAAGTCCCACCACTCATCTGCCTCACCGAGAACCAATTGCCCCAGATCTTTATCACGGGTGACAACCGTGACGGCAAAGCCCTTGTCCCTGGCCAATTTTGCGAGCGACGCTAGGTAATCGTCCGCCTCGAACCGAGGTCCCGCGAAACATTTGAATCCCATCATCTCGGTAACACTGCGACAGGCTTCAAGCTGGAAGGCTAGATCTTCATCAGGGAGTTCTCGACTTACTTTATAGTCCGGGTAAATGTCGTTCCGAAAATTGGTGCCGAGACTTTGATCGAACGCGACAGCAGCGTAAATCTCCGTACCGACAGAATCCAGAAGATCAAGTAAAAACCGAGTGTACCCATACACGGCCTGCACTGGACGACCGCTTTTGGTATACCAGTGATCTGGCATCGCGAACCAGGCGCGAAAAATGTAGATGCTCCCGTCTATCAACCACACTCGATGATTGTCCATCAGCGCAAATGGGCCGGATCGAACGTAAGATCACTGATTGATAAAGACCGGCCCAGGACCGGTTGCAGCGCAGCAAAGAAACGCTGGCCCCGCGGTGGTAATCCATTGCATTGGAACTGATAGCCGGCCTGCGCTATCGCTTGCACGAAATTTTGCTGGGAGCTCGCCGGCCCGTTGAGGTTATCTGCACTCACGTTGAAGGCGACGCCGCAAACCTGAGAAAAGCACCATTCCAGCGCCTGCGGCTTCGCTTCCACCCTTTCGAACGCACGCTGCTGATCAGCATTACGCCCATCGGGTGCATACCAGTAGCCGTAATCTGGTAGTTTTCGGCGAGCGGTTCCCGCAATGCACCAGTGGGCGACTTCATGCAGCGCGCTGGACACATAATCCGAGCGATAGATGACGGCAGCGATCGACCGATCGTCTCTCGCAGGTTGGTAGTAGGGCTCTTGCGCACCTCCGACCAGTTCGGTGCGCTCTGTCACCAGGAAACAGCCATTGAATACCCGTTCCAGAAGCCTTGCGTCTGGACGACCCGCGGCGGGAGCCTCAGTTTGCACCATGCTGGTCATGCAGCGACCTGGCGTTTTCTCAGGAGGTACCTAAATTTCCCGTCTGTGTGTTCTTGATCAATCAGTTCATGTCCCAGAAACTCACAGAATTTTGGAATATCTCTTTCAGTAGATGGATCTGTAGCCAGTACCTGAACAGTCTCCCCGGCAACCATGTCTCGAATGACATTATGAAGCAGCATGACAGGTTCCGGACAGTACAGACCGGTTGCGTCAAGAATGTGGTCAGGCGCCTTCTTCATTACCCCTTCCTGTCAACCCGCCATCAAACTCACAGCCTCGTCCTTGGTCACCAAATCCCACTGCTCAGACTCGGGTTGAAAAAGGACCAGGAGCTCACCAGATTTGAGCAACTTTCGCAGCTGTTCGACCTTCTCTGGCAGTGCTATCTCACGCTCGCCGTAATCCGTACCATCGCGACTGGCAAACTCTTCCAGCATGGCTGCGAGGGCGTCTGGGCTCAGACGCTCATGAGGAATGCGAAGGTACTTAGCCATGTCTATTGCCGCTTCTGCTGAATTGGGATGCGCGCTAATATACGGGCTTCTTGCGACTTTGTGGAGCCGACCGCGTGGATTCTTCCTTCATAATAACCTTCGTCAGTGACGATCGGCCAGGACTTGTCGAAGCACTGTCCTCGACGATCGAGAGCAAGGGTGGGAATTGGCATGAAAGTCGTCTGTCCCAGCTGGGTGGCAAGTTCGCGGGGCTAATAAGCGTATCCCTACCGGCAGATGCCGGTACCGAATTGGAAACCGCGCTAGAGGCGCTGGCAACGGGCGGCATCAGCGTGACAGTGAAGCGTGCCAGCGAGGTGAGTGAACCTGCCGCGCCGGGCCAGGACGTCTGCCTGACCATCGTGGGACCAGACCGCACCGGCATCGTAAAAGAGATTTCCCGCGCTCTATCGGAGCGGAAGATCAACGTCGTAGAAATGCACAGCCAGGTCGCTAGTGCACCCATGAGCGGTGAAATGCTGTTCCACGCTCGAGTCGATGCACGAGTACCCGAGGCGACCGATATCGCCGAGCTATCCGATACTCTCGACGAGATCGCCAATCAAATGACACTGGATATCGAACTGGATTGAAGGGGCTCAGTCCTCGCGGCGATCGCGGTTCAGTCGTCGGCGCAGACTTACCCACACCAGGGCACCCAGCGCCGCCGCCGCCACGACCACCATAACCACGAGCACGGCGCCGAGAAAAAGACTTCCGACTTCCTGCCACGTAATGCCAAACTGTTCAACGGCCGCCCACACCAGGACACCCAGGGCCGCCACCCCCAGAAACACGGTTCGATAGTACCGCTTGTTGATCGCCATGGTGGCCTAATGATTGCCGCGATCAGGTTGAGCAGGCGCAGCAGCGGGAAGCACAGGTGTATCAGACACCGTATCCATATTCTGGCCCCGATGCCGCAGCACATGATCCATTAGCACAATCGCTAGCATTGCCTCCGCTATTGGGGTAGCACGAATGCCCACGCAGGGGTCATGTCTGCCATGCGTCACCACATCCACTGATTGCCCGTCCACGTCGATAGTTTCACCGCTGATTCGAATACTCGACGTTGGTTTCAGGGCTATGCTGACGGTGATGTCTTGTCCACTGGATATGCCACCCAGCACGCCCCCAGAGCTATTGCCAACAAAGCCATCCGGGGTGAGTAGGTCGCGATGCTCACTGCCATGCTGCTCAACCACCGCAAAGCCAGCCCCTATCTCTACCCCCTTGACCGCGTTGATACCCATCATCGCGGAGGCAATGTCGGCGTCCAGCCGATCGAACACGGGTTCGCCCAAACCCGGCATGACACCGCTTGCCACCACATTGATACGCGCACCGATAGAGTCACCGCGTTTGTTGAGATCGATCATATAGCGTTCGAGATCCGTTATTTTCGCCGCATCTGGACAAAAAAACGGGTTCGTCTCGACGATTTCCCAATCCAGCGCTTCCGTTGCGATAGGCCCAAGCTGCGCCAGGTAGCCGCGAACCTGTATGCCGTAGCGCCAGTCCAGAAATTTTTTGGCAATCGCTCCCGCCGCTACACGCATCGCTGTCTCTCGTGCGGACGCCCGACCACCGCCTCGGTAGTCTCGAAAACCGTACTTTTGGTTGTACGTGTAATCAGCATGGGCTGGCCTGAAACGATCCTTGATTTTGCTGTAATCCTTTGAACGCTGATCCGTGTTCTCTACCAGCAGGCCAATGGGTGTGCCCGTTGTAACCCCCTCGAAGACTCCAGACAGGATACGAACCTCATCTGCCTCTCGTCGCTGGGTAGTAAATCGCGAAGTGCCAGGCTTGCGCCGGTCCATGTCTCGCTGCAGGTCGCTGGCGTCCAATGGCATACCCGGTGGGCAGCCATCCACCACACAGCCAAGCGCCGGCCCGTGGCTTTCGCCAAAGCTGGTGACGGTAAAAAGCCGCCCGAATGTGTTACCCGCCATGTCCCTGGACCGCGCCTCTCTATTTAATGGCGCTTATTATAGGTGCACTGGCAGGGCACTTACAGCGCACTATGACCACTCGGGAAAGAAGGCCTCGAGCTCTCCAGCGGTCATCGCGAGCACACCATGCCCACCGTTTTGAAGCTCTACCCAGGTAAACGGTACGGCAGGGTAGACATCCATCAAGGCCTCCGCGCTGTTTCCCACCTCCAATATCAGCAAGCCACGATCCTCCAGATAAGAGCGGGCTTGACTGAGAATACGTCGTGCGAGATCCAATCCATCTAACCCCGCGCCGAGCCCCTGCTCGGGCTCGTGGCGGTACTCTTGTGGCATACCGGCGAGGTCTTCGGCATCGACGTAGGGTGGATTGGAGAGAATGATGTCGTAGCGGCCGCTCAACTGAGAAAACACGTCGGAGCGCACGATGTCGACTCTGTCCTGCAAGCCCCACTGCAAGCGGTTTTCGTCAGCCAAAGCGAGTGCGTCCATGGAAACATCACTCAAATCAACCCTAAGGTCCGGGCGATAGTAGGCGGCCGACAAGCCGATAGAGCCACCTCCGCAACACAGATCCAACAAGCGACGCGGCTCCGGACCCGCGTACCAAGGTTGGTAATCGTTGAGGATCAGCTCCGCAAGAGGCGATCTAGGTACTAGAGCGCGTTCGTCACATAGAAACTCAAGCCCGGCGAACCGCGCTCTACCCAATAGATAGGGCAGCGGAACTCGCTGCTCGATTCGACGTTCAAGCAGCTGGGTGATGCGATTCACCTGGTCTTCCGTCAGCTTGTAGCCCGCCAGATCAGCATCGTATCCGTCCGCGAGATGGGCTGCGGTGGCGACCAACGCAAAGGCCTCATCTGCGGCGTTGTCGGTACCGTGACCGAAAAAAACGCCGCTTTGCGCCAACCGAGCCTCAGTAAACTGAAGCGCCTTCGCGACGTCATCGCCGGGTCGTAGTGTATTGGGCGGCGTCATGCGTGTCATTCACCGGATCAGCCCGACCGCGACCGCGCGACAATGAACCCATGCCCGAGGTTTCGCGCGTGAATTCGACTGACAATGCTGCACAGTGCGCACAGCGGATACACGGCTAGGGTGTCTCCGGGTTTTGTGGGGTATCAGTGACTAACAATTCAGCGTGCAAATACTGCCGATCCGCTGTCCTGGCAGCGCTATAGAGCATGAGCCTATCCTTGCCCCCGGCGCCTAGGGAAAACACTCGATACCGCTGCAGATCTTCTCTACCGTACAGCACCCTGTTGTTAAAGACCCTGTTGGCCCACTGCACGCTTCTGCCACAGGAGCGACCATCGCATTCGAACAGTGCCGTAAGTTGAATCTCGGGGGACATGGCATCGAGCAGTTCGTCCATGACTTCCGACGCACTGAATCCATCGACGACTTGCCAGGTATAACGACTGAGGGTGCCGGTCAGTCGCTCGCTATCCCTGAAGCGCCAAGTGCCGCGTACTTTCTTTATGGCGCCTAAACCGACCTCATGATCCTGTACCAGGCCGCTGGACTCGTTGACCAACTCAGTATGCGGATAGTTCCTGATCAAGGACAGATAGCCCAACGCTAGGGTCTGGAGGTTCGCGATGCTGCCGTCAGGCTGCGTTGCGCTCGCGGCCATGAAGGTCAGGCCACCCACGAGAGCGATGACTTTGGTCAGCTGTATACCCATTACGCTTGTTCCGTCTCTTCGGTTATAGACAAGAAGGACTGAAGGAGCTGCGCGACACTGCTGACGCCCTCCTCCATATGAAAATGATGCCCGCCCGAAACTTCCCGTACCAATATGCTGTCCACATGCGCCTCGGCGAACGCTCGCAACCTGGCAGCACTTTCCGCCCGATCATCGGCCATCAACAGCATCACTGGCATATCCAGAGCTGCCAAAACGGCCTCAACCTGTCTCTCTGTCATCTTCGCCAGCGAGGCTGCCTGCAGTCTTGGGTCATGGCTCCAGGTCACTCCACCTTCGCAGGGCTTCAAACTCCTGGGCACCATGCCTTCGGACGCGCGCACCGGCAACCCCTTGCGCACCCGCAAATCAATCGCCTGATGTGCATTGGCGAATACAGTCCCCGCTTTGTCGCTCAGTGCCCTTTTATCCTGCAACCCTTTGCGCAACTGCGTGGGAAATGTCGCCTCTGGAACGGGCTCCGGGGCAATGCCGTCCAACAGCACGAGATTCGACACTCGACCCGGTAAAGCCGCGGCTAGGAGCGTTGCTATCGCTGCGCCTCTTGAGTGGCCCAGTAGATCGAAGGATTGCCAGCCGAGCTGATCCAACAGTTCGACCAGATCTGGCAGATCATCCCAAATCTCATAGTTGGCATCGCTCGATCGCCAGGCAGACCGCCCGTGTCCACTTAGATCTGGGGCCACAACCTGGTGGTTCGCGAGCAACGGCGCCAAGTGTGCAAAACTGAGTGCGTTGTCTAACCAGCCGTGTATCGCCAGCAATGGTCGGCCGTGTTGATTACCCCAGCACAGCGTCGCAATGGACAAACCGGACAGCTCCCAAAACTGCTCACGGGTGTCACTCAAAGTCACGTTCATGTGCCGCTATTTCCTGCACCGTATTCCGGGGGCACCCCCCAGCACACAAGTCGACCAACACCCGCCGCTGCCACTTGCAAGGCGACCGTCGCGAACCCGCCCGGTGTGAGTCCGGCTACCTCGTGTTGACTGCCCAGATACAAGTCAACAAGTCGAGACGCCAGCGGCTGGTGCGTCACTATTATTTCATGTACGTTACCGGCGTTCTGCTGGTTCAGAGCCAAAATCTGTTTGTCGACGCTGGCTAATGAAGCGGCAGGTCGTAGCCAGTCGCTCATTTCACTCTGCGCAGCGGGGAACCTTTGGGACAGCAGCGTCGCCGTTTGATCCGTGCGAAGCCATGGACTGTAGTGGAGCCGCCCCGGCGCGGGCAGGCCATACCGTTCGCAAGCTGCGTGCAGCGCTTTACCTGCACGCACCACATCCTTCTCACCTTGTCGCGTGAGTGCGCGCAGGCGATCACTGGCGGCCTGCCCAGCCTCGCCATGCCTAACGATTGTCAAGATCATCGCTACAAGCCCCATTGTCTGGGGATTCATCATAGCATTCAGGGCAGCGAATGAAGGACTCCGTGCAATGGCCGAAGCTTGGCTATGACCCGCTCATGCTGACCAATAGCTGATTGAGCCTGCCGACGTATCCGGCTGGGTCTTCCAGCTGTCCACCTTCGGCGAGCGTCGCCTGTTCGAACAAAATCGTTGCCAGATCTGCGAAACGGTCTTCATCGCTTTCTTTGTCCAACAGTTCGCATAGGGGATGTGCCGGGTTGATTTCCAGAATTGGCTTGCTGTCTGGGACGTCCTGCCCCGCTTGTTCCAGAATGCGCCGCATTTGAGCGCCCATATCGAAGTCTCCAACGACCAGGCAGGCGGCAGAGTCCGTCAGTCGACCGGTGGCCCGGACCTCATTGACGCGCTCACCGAGCACGGCGGCTACTCGTTCCACCAATCCCTCCGACTCTTTCGCGAGCTTCTCCTGCTCCGCTTTATCCGCTTCTGAGTCGGTAGCAAGATCCAATGCGCCACGAGCTACATCCTGGAAGGACTTGCCGTCAAATTCCTGAAGGTGATTCATCAGCCAGTCATCCACACGGTCAGATAGGAGCAGTACTTCAAGGCCTTTTTTCCGGAACACTTCAAGGTGCGGGCTGTGTTTAGCAGTGTTGTGATTATCAGCTACCACATAATAAATCTTGTCCTGTTGCTCCTGCATCCGCCCGATGTAGTCCTCCAAGGACTGATCCTGAATCGCCGTGTCACTGTGCGTGGTCGCGAACCGTAGTAGCCGGCCAATCTTCTCTTTGTTACCGAAATCCTCCGCCGGGCCTTCCTTCAGCACAGATCCGAATTCACTCCAAAAACTGGCATACTGTTCCGGCTCAGACTTCGCCATCTTCGACAGCATATCCAAAACCCGCTTGGTCAGCGCATTACGCATAGACTCTACAGCAGGGTCCTGTTGCAGCAGCTCTCTCGAAACATTGAGCGAAAGATCGTTTGAATCCACCACGCCTTTTACGAATCGCAAATACAACGGCAGAAACTGCTCGGCTTCGTCCATTATGTAGGTGCGCTGAACATACAGCTTCACGCCACGGGCCATCTCGCGGTGCCACAGATCAAACGGCGCTTTCGCCGGCAGATACAGCAAACTGGTGTATTCGAGCTTGCCTTCGACCTTGTTGTGACTCCAAGTCAGCGGGTCTTCAAAATCGTGTGAGATATGCTTATAGAAGGCCTGGTACTCTTCATCACTGACTTCAGTTCTACTGCGAGTCCATAGCGCCGTGGCTTCATTTACCGCCTCAAACTCAAGCACTTCTTCGCTGACTTCCTCTTCGTCTCCCTCCGCTGCCGGCGTCGCAGGTTTCAGCATCATAACTGGCACGGAAATGTGGTCCGAGTACTTCTTGATGACGCTGCGTACGCGCCAGTCATCCGCGAATTCTCCGCAATCCGATTTCAAGAACAGTGTTATGGCGGTACCACGTGCTTCACGAGACGACGATTCGATGGAGAATTCAGACTCGCCCTCACTGCTCCACAAAACGCCCGTGTCGGGAGACTCGCCAGCTTTGCGAGTGTGAACATCAACCCGGTCAGCCACTATGAATGATGAGTAGAACCCAACGCCGAACTGTCCGATCAGTTGGGAGTCCTGCTGCTGGTCGCCGGTCAGGCTCTCCAGGAAAGCTGCGGTGCCGGATTTGGCAATCGTACCCAGGTTTTCGACCACCTCCTCTCGCGTCATACCGATGCCATTGTCGGTAATGGTGATGGTGCCAGCGTCCTTATCGACCTCAACCCTGATTTCGAAGTCGCCCTCTCCTTCAAGCAGGCTATCGTTAGCCAGCGCGGCAAATCGCAGTTTGTCGATCGCGTCACTGGCGTTGGAGATGAGCTCTCTGAGAAAAATCTCGCGGTTGCTGTACAAAGAATGGATCATAAGATGTAGCAACTGCCTGGCTTCCGTCTGGAAGCCCAGGGTTTCTTTCTTCACTTCAGCGGTCATAGCAACCTCGCTCCATAAGCTTTTGAATTAATTCGGTTTCCTCGACAAGCGAGGATGGGGGTCAGGCAGTCCGTTTTCAAGGCCCCAGGGCCAAAACTTTTCCGCTCATGTTTCGCCCGCCTGCGTTGCACGCAGTATCGGGGAGTCGGTGGGAGTTCGTTGCCCCTCCATAAAAAAAAGCCCGCCATTGGCGGGCTCTGCGAAGCCTTCGACCAGTCCGGACCTACCAGCCAGTGATCTCCGCCAGCCCACTGCCGATATCCGCCAGAGAGCGTACTGTTTTCACACCAGCATCTTCCAAAGCGGCAAACTTTTCGTCCGCCGTCCCCTTACCACCAGAAATGATCGCTCCAGCGTGACCCATGCGTTTGCCTTTAGGCGCTGTCACCCCAGCTATATAGGAAACGACTGGCTTGGCCACATTCGCCTTGATGAAGGCGGCCGCTTCCTCTTCGGCCGTGCCGCCAATTTCACCAATCATTACAATAGCTTCTGTCGCCTCATCGGCCTGGAACAAGGTGAGCACATCAATGAAATTGGAGCCGGGTATTGGATCGCCGCCAATGCCAACACAGGTAGACTGACCAAATCCGGCATCCGTCGTTTGCTTAACCGCCTCGTAGGTCAGAGTCCCGGAACGCGACACGATCCCAACCTTACCGGGCAAATGGATATGACCTGGCATGATGCCGATCTTGCATTGACCCGGAGTAATCACGCCAGGACAGTTTGGACCAATCAGACGCACTCCAACTTCATCGCACTTCACCTTTGCCTCAAGCATGTCAAGCGTTGGAATGCCCTCGGTGATACAGACGATCAGCTTGACGCCACTGTCCGCCGCTTCGAGAATCGAATCCTTGCAGAACGGCGCTGGCACATAGATCACAGAGGCGTCCGCCCCTGTTGCGTCCACGGCGTCGGATACTGTGTTAAACACTGGTAGCCCCAGGTGCTCTTGACCACCTTTACCCGGCGTGACACCGCCCACCATCTTCGTACCGTATTCGATGGCTTGTTCGGAGTGAAACGTGCCCTGTGAACCCGTGAAGCCCTGACAAATCACCTTGGTACTGCTATCAATCAGAATACTCATCAGGCTGCTCCTCCCGCTGCCTTTACGGCTTGCTCGGCAGCGTCTGTGAGACTGCTGGCGGCGATAATGTTTAAGTCACTATCGGCCAGCACTTTCTGACCCAATTCCGCATTGTTGCCCTCCAAGCGCACCACTACCGGAACCTCCACGCCAATTTCTTCGACAGCACCGATGACGCCCTCAGCAATCAGGTCGCAGCGTACAATGCCGCCAAAAATATTGATCAAAACCGCTTTTACATTGTCGTCGGAGAGAATGATCTTAAACGCTTCGGACACGCGCTCTTTGGTTGCGCCACCTCCTACATCCAGAAAATTGGCCGGGAACCCACCGTGCAAAGCCACAATATCCATGGTTCCCATGGCGAGCCCCGCTCCGTTCACCATACATCCAATATTACCGTGCAGTGCGACGTAATTAAGCTCCCACTCTGCTGCGTGAGCTTCGCGTTCGTCTTCCTGTGAGGGGTCGTGCATCTCTGCCAGAGACTTCTGACGATAGAGCGCATTACTATCGACTCCAATTTTGGCATCCAGGCAATGAAGGTTGCCCTCTTCCGTGATGACCAAGGGGTTGATCTCAATCAGGGCCAGATCACGCTCAATGAACATCTGGGCCAGCCCGATGAAGATCTTCACGAACTGCTTGATTTGATCACCCGACAGGCCGAGTTTAAACGCCAGTTCGCGACCCTGATAGGGTTGTGGACCCACCAGCGGATCAATCGTCGCGCGCAGAATTTTCTCGGGAGTTTCCTCAGCCACCTTCTCGATTTCGACGCCTCCCTCAGTGGACGCCATGAAAACAATGCGTCGGGAGGAGCGGTCTACAACCGCACCAAGATACAGCTCTTCTGCAATATCGGTGCATGCCTCCACGAGAATCTTGCTGACCGGCTGTCCGTTCTCATCGGTTTGGTAGGTCACTAGATTTTTACCCAGCCATTGCTTGGCAAAATCCTCTATGTCCTGCTTGCTGTCGACCAGTTTAACGCCGCCCGCCTTGCCGCGGCCTCCAGCGTGTACCTGTGCCTTGACCACCCATTTGTCGCCGCCGATTTTGTCTGCGGCCGCGGCGGCGTCCTCCGGGTTGTCTGCCGCAAAGCCCGTGGATACGGGCAAGCCGTATTCGGCAAACAGCTGTTTGCCCTGATACTCATGAAGATTCATGTTATATCCTGTGTTAAGTCGTGCTGGTTACAATCGCCCGGCCAGAAGATAAAGTTAAGTCTGGAAAAGCGCTCCAAGAAATTGATTTTTATCGATTTTATATGGCTATAGCTGCCCTACTTGCGTTTTCGATTGGCGATGTGGATGGCCTGTCCGTCCACCGCGAGTGCGGCCTCGTGCACCGCTTCGGACAGTGTGGGATGGCCAAATACGGTCAGCGCCAGGTCTTCCGCACTGGACCCAAACTCCATCGCTATCACAACCTGCTGCACCAAATCCGCCGCCGATGGGCCGATCACGTGACACCCCAGGATACTGTCCGTTTCAGCATCGGCCAGCATCTTGACCATCCCGTCCGAATCGTTGGCCGCCAGCGCCCGGCCAGAAGCCGCAAAGGGGAACACCCCGGCCTTGTAATCAATACCCTCAGCCTTCAGCTGCTGCTCCGTTTTCCCAACAGCGGCCACTTCGGGGTGGGTATAGATCACAGACGGGACGCAGTCGTAGTTCATCTGCGCCTGTTTCCCTGCGATTCGCTCGGCCACCATAACGCCTTCTTCTGAACCTTTGTGGGCAAGCATCGGGCCACGCACTATATCACCAATGGCATAGACGTGGGGCGCTTCGGTTTCACAAAACTCGTTCACATAGATAAACCCACGCTCGTCAATCGACAGACCGCTGTCCGATGAGAACAGCTCCTCAGAACGCGGCCTACGACCGACCGCAACAATGAGCTTGTCGAACAATTCGGTCTGCTCTTCATCGCCGGAACTGAACGTGACCTCCACGCCATGCGCCTTAGCCTCTGCCTTGGTCACACGGGTGCCAAGGCGAATATCCAGGCCCTGCTTTTTGAAGATCTTGGCAGCCTCTTTTGCGATCTGCACATCCATCATCGGCAGAAAGTCATCCAGCGCCTCAAGCATGACAACTTCGGATCCCAAACGACGCCAGACACTACCCAACTCGAGACCAATGACCCCGGCACCAATCACTCCAAGCCGCTTCGGTACTTCCGTCAGCGCCAGGGCACCGGTGGAGTCGAGGATATTGATACCGTCTACTGGCGCTGGTGGGATACTGACGGGTAGCGAGCCGGCCGCAACGATTATGTTTTTGGCACCAAGCACGGAGACTTCGCCAGCAGCGTTGGTGACCTCTACCTTTGTCCCCGCAGTCACTTTGCCTGAACCTGATATGGGCGTAACGCCATTGTGCTTGAACAGGCCCGCTATACCACCGGTCAATTGCCCAACGATTTTTTCTTTTCTCGCCTGCATGGCAGGAATGTCGATTACGGGGTCCTGTACCATAATTCCGTGGATCGAAAAATCGTCCCGCGCCTCAGCAAACTTATGGCTACTGTCCAGCAATGATTTGGACGGTATACAGCCTACATTCAGACAGGTACCGCCCAACAACACCTTGCCGTCGGCGTCCAGCCACTTTTCAACACAGGCTGTTTTCAACCCGAGCTGCGCGCATTTGATGGCAGCAACATAACCCGCCGGCCCGGCGCCAATGACCACAACATCGTATTCTTCAGACATGTTCGTTCCTGTTTTTCCAAACTCACCGACCGCCAGCGCGGTGACCGGCTCTATAGCTGCAGCAGTATTCTTGCCGGATCCTCGATAAGATCCTTCACCGCAACCAAAAATTGTACGGCAGTCTTCCCGTCAATCAGGCGATGATCATAGGACAGCGCAAGGTACATCATGGGCAGTATCACCAGCTCCCCATCGACGGCCATGGGACGATCTTGAATCTTGTGCATGCCCAAAATGCCCGTTTGTGGGGGATTGAGTATTGGGGTAGACATCAGCGAACCGAATACGCCCCCATTGGTGACCGTGAAGGTGCCACCGGTCATGTCATCAATGGTGAGTTTGTTTTCTCTCGCCCTTTGACCTAAATCCGCAATGGCCGCCTCGATATCTGCCAGACTCATAAAGTCAGCATCTCTCATGACCGGCACAACGAGGCCACCGTCAGTCGAAACGGCAACCCCGATATCCTGGTAACCGTGGTAGACGACATCGTTACCATCGATGGAAGCGTTGACCGCAGGAAAACGCTTCAATGCCTCACACGCTGCTTTCACAAAAAAGCCCATGAATCCAAGCCGTGTGCCGTTGTGCGTTTGCTCGAACTGCGCCTTGTACTTATTTCTCAATGCCATTACCGGCGCCATGTTGACCTCGTTGAAGGTCGTCAACATCGCCGTTTCCTGAGTGGCGTTCAGTAAACGCTCGGCGATGCGCGCGCGCATTCGGGTCATCGGCACGCGACGCTCAACTCGCTCGCTGGACGGGGTCACAACCGATTCATCGGTATCCGGCAGACTCGCGGGTGCTTTGGCGAGTTCGGCATGCTCCGCTTTCATGTGGCGGAGGATATCCTCCTTGGTAATGCGGCCGTCTTTTCCGGTACCGTCAATGCGGCCCACATCCAGTTGATGCTCTTCCACCAGCTGTCGCGCTGCGGGCCCGAGCTGTTTTCCAACAGCGGCTTTTGCCGATGCTGCTGCGGCGTCAGGAGCCTCGTCGACCGTGACACCACTATGGCTTGGTGCGGTTGGTGCGCTGGGAGCGGTTGCCGGATCTCCTTTTTCAAGCGTGGCCAGCAGCTGCTGGCTGGCGATGGTCGTACCTTCTGGCGCGTGTATCTTGCCGAGCACGCCGCTCTCCGGGGCGACCACTTCCATGACGACCTTGTCCGTCTCAATCTCAACGATGAGTTCGTCTCTGGCGACGGCCTCACCCTCAGATTTGTGCCACGCCGCAACTTCTCCATCCGCAACGGATTCTGGAAAAGTCGGTGCTTTGATTTCTATTGCCATGATGCTCCTTAATCACGTCTACCGGTTTCTCAACCGACGCCAGGCAGATCCTCCAATGCCTTGTCGATAAATGCTGCCATTTGCTCTACGTGCAGGGCCATGTAACCTGCGGCCGGTGCCGCCGAAGAAGCTCTCCCCACATGGCGCAGGTAGACGTCAGCCTTATGCTTATGAATCACTCGACGCATGTGGTGCTGACTGGCGTACCAGGCTCCTTGATTCATTGGCTCCTCCTGACACCAGACGGCATCAAGGACGTTCGGATACTGCTGCAGAACGTTGAGCAGCTCTGCCTCCGGGAACGGATACAGCTGTTCCAGTCGGATGATGGCGATGTGGTCCAGACCACGCTCGCGCCGGGCCGCCCTGAGATCGTAGTACACTTTGCCCGAGCAGAGCACGATGCGCGTTACACCCGCCTTGTCAAAATCGTCCGTCTCATCCAACACATTGTGGAAGTGGCCGTCGGCCAGATCCTCCAAGGTCGATATCGCTTCCTTGTGGCGCAGCAAGCTCTTGGGTGACATTACGATCAGAGGTTTGCGCAAGGGTCGAATCGCCTGCCGCCTTAACATGTGAAATACCTGTGCCGGGGTCGTGGGTATGCATACCTGAATGTTGTGCTCCGCACTGAGCTGCAGGAATCGTTCCAACCTTGCAGAGGAATGCTCTGGACCCTGTCCTTCATAGCCATGGGGCAACAACATCGTCAGGCCACTTAAGCGCTGCCACTTGTGCTCTCC
This sequence comes from Pseudomonadota bacterium, assembly GCA_039190425.1. GTDB lineage: Bacteria > Pseudomonadota > Gammaproteobacteria > Pseudomonadales > Halieaceae > Marimicrobium. The sequence continues at coordinate 28,293 of JBCCYE010000020.1, forward strand.
AGAGGTGATGAATTGATCGATGACGACCTGGGCGCCGTTGGCAAAGTCGCCGAACTGGGCTTCCCAGATGATCAGCCCTTTCGGCAGGGTTGTGGAATAGCCGTACTCGAACGCCAGTACGGCTTCTTCCGACAACAGGGAATCATAGATGTCGAATTCGGCCTGTTTTTCGCTGACGTGATGCAGTGGCACGTAGGCTCGCCCATCCTTCTGATTGTGCAGTACTGCGTGGCGATGAGAGAAGGTGCCGCGGCCGACGTCCTGGCCAGTCAAGCGTACCGGGTAGCCTTCCTGCAGCATGGACGCATATGCCAGGTTTTCCGCAAAACCCCAGTTCACTGGCATGGCACCAGCGGCCATCTTGCGCCGGTCTTCCAGAATCTTCGCCACCTGCTTCTGCAGCGGAAAGTTATCTGGCGGCGTATTCGACTCTTGGCCAAGAGTTTGTAGTGTCTGTATGTCCAAGCGCGTATCGCATTTCAGCATCCAGTCGTGACCCAGATAAGGCGTCCAGTTAACGTACAGCGCCGTGTTGGGTTCAGCGACGAGACTACTCACCAATGGCTCACCGCGGTCCAGCGCTTCACGATAGCGCTCCATCATCGCATCGACTTCTTCAGCGTTGGTCACTCCTGCTGCGATCAGACTGTCCGCATACAGTGTCAGGGTGGTTTTGTGAGCGCGAATCTTTTGGTACATCAGCGGCTGTGTTACAGAAGGTTCGTCGGCTTCGTTGTGCCCACGCCGGCGGTAGCAGATCAAATCGATTACTACATCTTTTTTGAATTCACGCCGGTAATCAACCGCCATCTGAGTGACGAACAAAACAGCCTCGGGGTCGTCTGCGTTGACGTGGAAAATCGGCGCCTGAACCATCTTGGCAATGTCGGTGCAATACTCGGTAGAACGAGCGTCAACCCGCCGACTGGTAGTGAAACCGACCTGGTTGTTGAGCACAATGTGGACTGTGCCACCGGTTTTGAAGCCTCGGGTCTGGGACATCTGGAAGGTTTCCATCACCACACCCTGGCCAGCGAATGCGGCGTCCCCATGGACCACCAGTGGTACAACCTGATCGCCGTCAGAATCTTCACGGCGATCCTGTCGGGCGCGCACCGATCCTTCGACAACCGGGGAGACGATCTCCAGGTGTGAAGGATTGAAAGACAGAGCCAGATGAAGTTCCCCACCCTGGGTCATGACGTTGGACGAAAAACCCTGGTGATACTTAACGTCTCCAGAGCTTTCATACTCCGCACGGCCTTCGAACTCAGCGAAGAGCTCAGAAGGGTTTTTCCCGAGAATGTTGATCAAAACGTTGAGACGGCCACGGTGGGCCATGCCAATAACAATTTCCTTTGCACCATAATCGCCACAGCGCTGCACCATTTCGGACAGCATCGGGATAAGACTTTCGCCGCCTTCCAGCCCGAATCGCTTGGTACCTGGATACTTCGAGCCCAAGGATTTTTCGAGGCCTTCAGCGTTGATGAGGTGATTGAGCAGTTGCAGCCGTACTTCAGGACCGTAATCGGGCGCGCCTCTGACGGACTCCATGCGCTGCATGATCCAGTGACGTTCCCGAGTATCCACAATATGCATGAACTCAGCACCTATCGTATGGCAATAGGTGCGCTCCAGCGCATCGTAGATCTCTCCAAGCGTGGCATCGGCCTTGCCGATGTGCAGGCTACCCGTCTGAAAGACCGTATCAAAATCGGCACGGGACAAGTGGTGGAAACCCAACTCAAGATCGGCGACGTGCTCGCGCTCCGCCAGGCCCAGAGGGTCCAAGCGCGCCTTTTGGTGACCTCTCTGCCGATAGGCAGAGATCAACTGCACGACCTGGACTTGTTTGCGCTCGTATTCCGTTGCCTGGGAATCGTGCTGCACGGTGGCCTCGGTCCGCACGCGCATTTTGCTGATTTGGGCAAATCGATCGCGGATGACCGAGTGGGGGATGTCCTCAATCTGAACGATCTCTGAGTCGACCATCGGCAGTTTTTCAAAGTACGCACGCCACTGCTCAGGCACACTGTTGGGGTCTTTCAGATAGTCCTCATAGAGGTCTTCGACGTAAGTGGCGTTCCCGCCCGCAATGTGGGAAGAGCGCCACAGCGCTTCCATGGATTGTTCAAACATCGGTTGCACTACCTCACCCTAGCTCACTAGGCACGCGGTCAAACACCGCAGCGTAGAGTCTAGCATCGCCCGCGGCTTTGCGCCGCGATCGTGTTGTCGACTATGACGGCCGCGCAGCGGCCGATAGGAAGCCTGAAGCATTTACGCCTTTAACACAACCTCTTGGGCGATGTTACCGCTCAGGTCGCGCGAGACAGTAGCATAGTGCGAATGTGACCAATCGCCCGAGTGGGATTGAGACCCTTTGGACAGACGTTGACACAATTCTGAATGCCATGACAACGGAATACACTGAACGGATCGTCCAGCTTGGCGAGACGCTCCTCTGTCGCGGTATCACGTGAGTCTGCCAAGAAGCGGTAGGCTTGCAACAGGCCCGATGGTCCGATAAAGCGATCCGGATTCCACCAGAATGACGGGCAGGCCGTGGAACAACAGGCGCACAGGATGCACTCATACAATCCATCCAGCTTGGCCCTGTCTTCTGGGGACTGCAGGCGCTCAATGGCTGGCGCCGGGGTGTCATTCTGCAGATAGGGTTGAATTTTTTCGTACTGGGAGTAGAACAGGCTCATATCGACCACTAGGTCGCGAATAACAGGTAAGCCCGGCAGTGGGCGCAACACCAGCTTGTTGTCCTTGACCGTATTCGACAATGGGGTGATGCAAGCCAGACCGTTCACGCCATTCATATTGACACCATCCGACCCACAGACGCCTTCCCGACATGAGCGGCGATAGGTCACGGAAGTGTCCTGGGCCTTAATCATCTCCATGACGTCAAGCACCATCAGGTCCTTGCCGCCGGTATCGACTTGAACGTCCTGCATATAAGGCTCGGCGTCCGTTTCCGGGTTGTATCGATAAATACTTACCTGCAACATCGTTTAATCCTTCCGTAAGTCCCCGTCCATCAAATGGCCTAGTAGGTGCGCACTTTCGGCTGGAAAGTGTCAACCGTGTGAGGCTCAAAATTTACATCTCGCTTGCCGACTCGCTTATCAGCAGGAAAGTACATGGAGTGACACAGCCAGTTTTCGTCGTCGCGCTCTTCGAAATCCTCTCGGGCATGCGCTCCACGACTCTCCTTACGGCCCTCCGCCGTAACCGCGGTCGCCTCGGCCACTTCAAAGAGGTTTTGCAACTCCAGCGCTTCAATGCGCGCGGTATTAAATGCCTTGCTCTTGTCATCCAGGCGAACGTTGTGCACCCGCTCGCGCATCTCATCCAGCTTGGCAATGCCTTCCTGCATGAAATCCCCGTTACGGAACACCCCGAAATGGTTCTGCATGTTGTTTTGCAATTCTTTGCGGAGGTCAGAAACGCTCTCTCCGCCGCTAGACTCGTTCAAGGTGTCCAGACGCGACATGGCCCGTTCGAGATCGCTTTCGGAGGCGTCTCGATGCTCAATGCCTTCACGCAGCGCGCGCTCAATGTGCAGGCCAGAAGCTCTTCCAAACACTACCAGATCCAGCAACGAGTTGCCCCCGAGACGATTCGCGCCATGCACCGACACACAGGCTACCTCGCCACAGGCGTACAGACCGGAAATAATCTGGTCATTGCCGTCGCTATCCTGGGTCAACGCCTGACCGTGGACGTTCGTTGGAATGCCGCCCATCATATAATGGCAAGTGGGCACCACAGGAACAGGCTCTTTTACTGGATCTGCGTGGGCAAATGTGCGCGAAAGCTCACAAATACCCGGCAAGCGGCTTTCCAGGACCTCTTCACCAAGATGATCCAGTTTGAGGAACACGTGGTCAGCCTCAGGGCCGCAACCGCGACCTTCAAGAATCTCAAGTACCATTGAGCGGGCGACCACATCACGACCCGCCAAGTCCTTGGCATTTGGAGCGTAGCGCTCCATAAAACGCTCACCGTCTTTATTGATGAGATAGCCGCCCTCGCCTCGACAGCCCTCCGTGACCAGCACGCCTGCGCCATGAATGCCCGTCGGGTGGAACTGCCACATCTCGATATCCTGGACCGGGAAACCTGCCCGCAGCGCCATGCCGATACCGTCACCGGTATTGATATGGGCGTTGGTGGTAGAGGCATAGATACGTCCGGCGCCACCCGTGGCAAACACGGTCGCTCTGGACTTAACGTACACCGTTTCACCCGTTTCCATGCAGATGGCGATGACCCCAACCACGTCGCCATCCTGGTTGGTGACCAGATCCGTGGCAAACCATTCATTAAAGAACACCGTGTTGTTCTTCATATTGCCCTGATACAGGGTATGCAGCAGTGCGTGGCCAGTGCGGTCCGCAGCGGCGCAGGTTCGAGCGGCCTGACCGCCCTCCCCGTAATTCTTCGATTGGCCACCAAAGGGACGCTGGTAGATGCGCCCCTCGTCCGTGCGGGAAAACGGCAGACCCATATGCTCTAACTCGAAAACGGCTTCCGGACCAACACTGCACATATACTCGATAGCGTCCTGGTCACCAATATAGTCAGAGCCCTTGACCGTATCGTACATGTGCCAGCGCCAGTCGTCGTTGGGATCTGCAGAGGCAATCGCACACGTTATTCCACCCTGAGCAGATACCGTGTGTGACCGTGTTGGAAAGACCTTGGATATCACCGCGGTCTTATAACCGGACTGAGCCAATTGGAGTGCCGCGCGCATACCTGCGCCTCCGCCGCCCACGATAACCCCGTCAAATGTAATGGTACGCATTGCCGCCATTAGTCCATCAACCCCAAAGGATCTGGATACCCCAGATCAAGTAAACGAAAATCACCAGGGCGCACACAATTTGATACGCCAGGCGAACCAGATTTCCTTTGCTGCCCAGCATGCGTTCGGTCAAGTAGTCTGTACCTACCGCCCACATGCCTATCCAGGCATGCGCCGCCAGAGAGAGAATGGCCAGCAGCGTAAAGATGCGCATAGCGGTGTGATCAAACACGCTTTGCCACTCGGCGTATTCAACACCGCCGAACAAAAGCACCCCTACGGTGATAAAATAGGCCAGCAGAATGACGCCAGCGACGCGTTGTACAAGCCAGTCTGAGAGGCCAGAACGACCAAAGCTTGTTACTGCAGTTACCATATCCAAATCCCCGCCAGCACGGTAAGAACGATGAACACGCCGATGACGATGTGTACGCCTCGCACGCCGCCTTCCATGGTTTCGCCCACGCCAAAGTCCATGACTAAGTGTTTTACGCCGGCTGCCGCATGGTAGATCAGTCCCGCGAGTATGGCCCAGATCACCAATTTAACCAGCGGTGAACCCAGAAGACTCTGAACTTCAGCGAAGCCCTGTGGGCCTGACAAACTTTTGTCCAATGCCCATATCAGGGGTGCCATACCGACAAATAAAAAGACGCCTGTAGCGCGGTGAGAGATAGAAGCCCAAGCGGTAATCGGAAGTCGCATGGAACCGATGTCCAGGTTGACGGGACGTTTATCGTTCACAGTGGGTACCATTCTTTAACGCCCCACTCCGGGGGCTATTCATCGGTTGGTCTAGGGCATAACCCTGTACCGGCAGAGCGAATCGTCGGCAAACCAAAACGCGCGAAATTATAGGCACTTACACCTTCAAATACAAACTGGCTATGGCTTGACCGGTGGATCAGTGTGTCATCGATTACACGTCCGATTCACCATACAAAGACACGTCGAACGAGCGACGCTCTACTGCAGGCTGGAACCCACTTGCAACGCAGTTCTCCATCGCTATTGTCGCCCATCTCAATTGACAAAAACGCTCGACACTTTATAGTGAAACTCCCCGAGATACACACGCTAGGACCCCCAATGAGTGACAGCAAAGCCCGTCTGGAAATCGACGGCGTTGAAGACGCTATTGAACTGCCCATTTACTCCGGCACACTCGGTCCCGACGTGATAGATGTTGGGGGGCTCACGAGCCAGGGTATGTTCACGTACGACCCGGGCTTCGTGTCCACTGCCTCCTGCGAATCACAAATCACCTACATCGATGGTGGCAAGGGTATTTTGCTGCACAGGGGCTACCCCATCGACCAGCTCGCAGAGCATTCCGATTACCTGGAGACTTGCTACCTTCTTCTCTATGGCGAACTGCCCGACTCGGAGCAGAAGGCACAGTTTGTGTCCACGGTGCACCGACATACCATGGTGAATGAGCAGATTCGTACCTTTTTTAACGGGTTTCGAAGAGACGCTCACCCCATGGCGATCATGTGTGGCGTCGTAGGTGCGCTTTCGGCCTTCTACCACGACTCTCTCGAGATATCGAATGAGACTCATCGACAGGTTGCGGCCTTTAGACTGATTGCCAAAATGCCAACGCTCGCGGCTATGAGCTACAAGTTTGCGACCGGACAACCCTTCATGTATCCAGACAACAGTCTGTCCTATGCGGAAAATTTTCTGCACATGATGTTCGGCAACCCCTGCGAACCCAGCAACATAAGCCCCGTCCTGGCCAGGGCCATGGACCGTATATTCCTCCTGCACGCTGATCACGAACAGAACGCATCCACTTCAACCGTCAGACTAGCGGGTTCTTCGGGTGCCAATCCGTTTGCCTGCATCGCGGCCGGTATCGCCGCCCTATGGGGACCTTCCCACGGCGGTGCCAATGAAGCAGTCCTTGAGATGTTGGAAGAGATCGGTGACGTCTCAAATATCGACACCTTCGTGTCCCGAGCGAAGGATAAGGAGGATCCCTTCCGCCTCATGGGCTTCGGTCACCGGGTGTACAAGAACTTCGATCCGCGTGCCAAGGTCATGAAAGAAGCAGCGGATGAAGTACTCGCTGAACTGGGTATCGAAAACGATCCTCTGTTGGCCATAGCGAAACGGCTGGAGGAAATCGCACTTAGCGACGAGTATTTTATCGAGAAAAAGCTCTACCCTAACGTCGATTTCTACTCAGGAATCATTCTAAAAGCCATTGGCATACCGACCAGTATGTTCACCGTGATTTTCGCCGTTGGCCGCACGGTCGGATGGATCGCCCACTGGAATGAGATGATCAGCGGGAGCTATCGGATCGGCCGCCCCCGTCAGCTTTATACTGGATATGCTCAGCGCGATTTCGTCCCCCTGGACGAGCGCTGAAATGTCAGACATTGTCATTAGCGGCACAGGTTTATTCACCCCCCCTTACAGCATCAGTAACGATGAACTGGTTTGTTCCTTCAACGACTACGTCGCTCTGTTCAATGAGGAACATGCCAAGGCAATAGCCACCGGGACAGTCACAGCGCTGCAACCCTCATCTGCCGACTTTGTTGAAAAAGCCTCAGGCATCAAATCGCGCTATGTGATGAACAAGACGGGCATCATCGATCCGCAGCGGATGGTCCCTGACCTTCCCGAACGTCCCAATGATCAACCGTCTATCCAGTGTGAAATGGCGGTCACAGCGGCTCGTGAAGCCATGTCGCAGGCGAATAAATCCGCAGACGATATCGATGCCGTAATCGTCGCTGCCTCCAACATGCAGCGCCCCTACCCGGCGATAGCGGTAGAGATACAGGATGCCCTGGGCATTGAAGGGTATGGCTTTGATATGAACGTTGCGTGCTCGTCCGCCACGTTCGGAATCCAGCAAGCCCGCGACGCAGTTCGAACCGGCAGCGCACGCTGCGTACTCATGCTGAATCCGGAGATATGCAGCGGCCACCTAAATTTTCGAGATCGGGACTCGCACTTCATTTTTGGAGATGTATGCACGGCGGTAGTGGTTGAGGGTACAGAGACGGCCACGGCTGATGATCTGTACTCCATACTCGACAGCAAGCTGAAAACCATTTATTCCAATAACATTCGCAACAACTTCGGCTTTCTGAATCGCGGTGATGAGACTGGCGTCGGTCTCCCGGACAAACTGTTTGTTCAGGAAGGGCGCAAAGTCTTCAAAGAAGTATGCCCTGCCGTAGCCGAGCTGATTTCCGCACAGCTTCGGACACTGGACATTTCCTCGCAGTCTTTGAAGAGACTCTGGCTACACCAGGCAAATCTCAGCATGAATCAGCTCATCGCACGCCGTGTTCTGGGCAGGGACGCACGGGAGGACGAAGCTCCCACCATCCTCGACGAATACGCCAACACCAGTTCAGCAGGCTCTGTCATCGCCTTTCACAAACACCGAGCCGACTTTTCACCTGGAGACCTGGGCGTGTTGTGCTCTTTCGGTGCCGGTTACAGCATTGGCAGCGTTGTGCTGCAGAAACGCTAGCTGAGCAGGCGCAAAGCGGCAATAACGGCTTCACACTCATCCGGTGTACCCACGCTGATTCGCAAATAGCCATCGATACGCGGCTTGTCAAAGTAGCGCACCAAAACATTGTGTTGCCGGAGGTGGTCAAACAGTGCCTCTGCAGAACGCTCCGGATGGGTCACCATCAGGAAATTAGCGGCCGACGGCAACACCGCAAAACCCAGCTCACGCAGTTGGGTCTCCAGTACAGTCCTCGCTGAGACGATACGTTCTATACAGCCCTGGTAATAGACATCGTCTCGCAGCGCCGCGGTAGCTGCACGTTGCGCGATAGCATCCACCGGATAAGAATTGAAGGAGTTCTTCACCCTGTCCAGCGCTTCGATAAGGTGAGGCTGGCCCGCTGCGAAGCCCACCCGTAGGCCAGCCAAGGAGCGCGACTTCGACAGCGTTTGTATCACCAACAGATTATCGAACTCGTCAATGAGAGACGTGGCGGACTCGCCGCCAAAATCTACGTAGGCCTCGTCGATCACTACCACGGCTCCCCGGCAGCGACCCAGCAGCGTACGTACCTGTGGTAGAGGCAGAAAGATCCCGGTCGGCGCATTGGGGTTCGGGAGGATCACACCACCCGAATCCGCTGGAAACGCTGTCGAAGGCACGGTGAAATCCTTCGCCAATGGCACCGTCCGATACTCAATCTGACAAAGCTGCGCCCAGACATGATAAAAGCTGTAGGTGATGTCCGGAAAATACAGTGGACGATCGTGCTTCAGAAGCGCCAGGAAGGTTAGCGCCAACACTTCGTCTGATCCGTTGCCAACGAACACCTGATCCAGGCTCAGCCCATGCTGCTGTGCAAAAACAGACCGCAGCTCGACGCATTGAGGATCCGGATAGCGCCGCAGACTGTCATTGCTTGTCTCTGCCACAGCGGCCATCACTGCCGGGGATGGCGGATACGGGCTTTCATTAGTATTGAGCTTCACCAGGCCCGCCTGCTGCGGCTGCTCACCCGGTACATAGGGCGTCAGGGTCTTGACCAATTCACTCCAATAGCGGCTCATAGACTTACCCTGTTTCTCAAACGAAACCGACCACCACAGTAGTGTCGGCAAAGACAAAACCCGGTCACTGGACCGGGCTCTGACCGCGGGTCTTCAAACGGGTCTAAATGTGGCGTCCCCTAGGGGGTTCGAACCCCTGTTACCGCCGTGAAAGGGCAGTGTCCTAGGCCACTAGACGAAGGGGACACGTGTCCTGCCTAAGCAAAACCGGGCGAATTGTACCCGAGCGACGTGGCGATGCAAGTCGCGGCGGCATTGAGACGGTCGCTGATGTCGACGTAGGATAGGTCTGGCGGTAGGGTCATATGACTACGCGAGAGTGGCTGGTTTAGCCAACCAAGTTAGGCGCCCACTCCCTCCCGCGGGGAATGCGCAATTATCATGCTAGTTTGGATCAGGCGAACAGACGCACTAAAATAACGCTGACGGAAACTACTACGAGTACTTCCAGTGCCAAAACTTTCGGCGTTACTTCAGGCGGCCTGCCCCGTAACTCTTTTTCGGCCGCACGCAGGTTCATATCTCTTGCCTCTTTTACACCACAGCTAATGTATCATTTGTATATACACAAATTACACGATGTGCATGTGGATAACAAGCTATAATCTTGTGATAGACTGCGCTTTTTTGTGAAATAACAAACCCTTGCCGCCATGTCGAAGACAAAGCTCATTAATATTCGAATCGATCCGGAGATGAAGAAGAAAGCTAAAAAACTGGCGGAGGCCGATGGAAGGTCATTATCCAACTGGGTGACTAAGCTGATATCGGCCAAGATTAAAGAAGCTGAACGGGAGAGCAGCGACGGCTCCAAATAGCGGCACTGCCAGCGGTTCTAGCACCGATCAGGAGCACGCTAAGGCCATTTCGGGATTTCACCCAAACCTGGCGACGATCTCCTCCAGACTGAGGTGACGCACATCGCTCCCCTTTACCAGGAAGATCACCTCTTCACAGAGGTTCACGATGTGATCACCAATCCGCTCCAGCGCACGAGCGCACCAGTTGACCTGTAGGAGGTACCTGACCTCTTGGGGCTCCGCCATAATATGAGTAAAGAGCAGCCGGGTGAGTGATTCAAATTCATCATCGTTTTCCGGATCACGGGCGGCCACCTTGATTGCCGCTGCGACGTCGCTACGCGCAAAGGCGTCGAGGGCGCCTCCGAGCATCGTCACGACGTTCTTACCCAGGTGTTTTGGCTCGGCACGGTGCGCCTTGATCTCCGGGCGGCTCGCCAGGTCCAATGACATCCGGCCGACTTTTTCCGCCTCATCCCCGATGCGCTCAAGATCTGAAATAACGCGGATGACCGATAGAATCAGCCGGAGGTCACCTGCAGCCGGCTGACGCCGGGCAAGAATTTCCATGCATTCTGCATTGATTTGAACCTCTAGAGCATTCACCGCGGCATCACCGTCTGCCACTTTGGCAGCAAGTTCGGCATTGCCTTCGATCAGGGCGGTCACTGCGTCTTTACACTGCTGCTCTACTAAACCGCCCATCGTCATCACTCTCGCGCGCAACTCCTCGAGTTCACGATTGAACTGGCGTGAAGTATGGGAATCAATGTGTAAAGTTTCTTCCATCGCGCTGTGACCTCGCGGTTAGCCAAACCGGCCGGTAATGTAGTTCTCTGTCAGCTGGTGCTTTGGATTTGTGAAAACACTCTTCGTCTCACCCACTTCGATCAGTTTGCCAAGGTGGAAATAGGCCGTCCTGCTGGACACTCGCGCTGCTTGTTGCATTGAATGCGTAACTATGGCGATGGTGAAGTTTTCCTTCAGTTCATCGATCAACTCTTCAATGCGCGCTGTAGCAATGGGGTCCAACGCCGAGCAGGGCTCATCCATCAAAATCACCTCGGGGCTGACGGCAATCGCCCGCGCGATGCACAGACGCTGCTGTTGACCGCCTGAGAGGCCGGTGCCCGGCTTGTCCAGATGATCTTTAACTTCTCCAAACAGCCCGGCACGCCGCAGGCTATCTTCGACAATCTCATCCATCTCCGCCCGATTGCGCGCCAGCCCATGGATGCGCGGTCCGTAGGCCACGTTTTCGTAGATTGACTTGGGGAAAGGATTGGGCTTTTGAAACACCATACCGACGCGAGCGCGCAACAGCACGGTATCTTGTGTATTACCATAGATATCATCACTGTCGAGAGAGATCCGCCCTTCCACCCGGCAGATTGAAATCAAATCGTTCATGCGATTGAGCGTGCGTAGGAATGTTGACTTACCACATCCGGAGGGCCCGATCATCGCAAGGACTTCGTTCTCGCCGATATCGAGCGACACATTGATGATGGCGTGTTTGTCTGCGTAAAAAACATTGACGTCGCGGGCAGACATTTTGGGGTTATCGACAAACGATTCACCTATCGTTTCGTAGTGTATGCCAGAGGGCGCGTCCATATCCACGCGGCCCCCACTTTGGGTCACTGCACTGTCCAACGAGGTTTCTTTGGCATCGCCGGGGGCTGCACTTATCGTCGTCATGGTTCAATCGCCACCTGTGTGTTTTGCAAACCTACTTCGACTCAAATCGTCGGCGCAGGTAGATCGCTAATGCATTCATCAGTATCAGAAACGCCATCAATACCATGATAGCCGCGGAAGTCTTTTCTGTGAAACCTCGCTCAGGACTGTCCGCCCAGAGGAAAATCTGCACCGGCAGCACCGTGGCAGGATCAGTCACTCCCGCCGGAACATCCATAATGAAAGCTACCATACCAATCATCAATAGAGGTGCCGTCTCACCGAGCGCCTGGGCCATACCGATAATGGAGCCGGTGAGAATACCCGGCATGGCAATCGGCAGCACATGGTGGAACACGGTCTGCAGCTTGGACGCTCCAACCCCCATGGCCGCCTCACGGATTGAGGGAGGTACCGACTGTATCGCAGCCCGGGACGTAATGATGATGGTCGGCAGCGTCATCAGCGCAAGCACGAATCCACCGATCAAGGGCGCCGAGCGAGGCAGCTCGAAATAATTGATAAACACTGCCAATCCCAGCAACCCGAACACGATGGACGGCACCGCCGCAAGGTTATTGATATTGATCTCGATGAGGTCGGTGATGCGATTACGCGGCGCAAACTCCTCCAGATACACGGCGGCCAGCACCCCGATAGGAAATGCCAGGCAGAAGGTGACCAGCAGAGTAAAGAACGACCCGTACAAGGCCGCTTTGATGCCGGCTAATTCCGGCTCTCTAGAGTCACCAGAGGTAAAAAAGGTTGTATTGAATCGAGATTCAGTGCGGCCCTCCGCCCTCAGCGCATTGAGCCACTCGACCTGCAGGTCCTTGATTCTACGATCGCTCTCGGGCAGATTCAGATCCACCTGCCCCTTCAAATAGCTGTTCGCCTCGGAGTGGGCCATCAGCCAGACGTTTTGTACGGTGCCGAGCATTTGCGGATTAGCCAATACCTCATCTCGCAGCTCAAACTCGGCTCCCACACTGATAAGACGGTACAGCAAGCGTTTATCCTTGCGGCCGGACACCTCAGGGAAAACGTCTCTCAGGCTACTCTTGATAACCGCAGAGTAATCGGCTCTGCGCAGTTCGGTCTCGTCGGGATCGGAGCCCACTCCCAAGGTTTCGGCATCAAAGTGAACGGGTATTTCAATGAAGTACTGGGTAAACGCAGGAGCACCCTTGCCGACAATGTCCGCAAGCAGAATGAACAGAAACACGAAGCCGCTAAAAACCGCGATGCGCCCATACCATTGAAAACGGCGCTCTTTTGCGTAACGCCGCTTAAGGGACGCCTGAATCATCTTGGTATTTTTGTAATGATTATCAATCATATTGCTCTCTGTAGCGGCGAACGACGTAGAGTGCCACGACGTTCAGCAGTAGAGTGACAAAAAACAGCACCAGACCCAGCGCGAAGGCTGCCAGGGTCTTGGGGCTATCAAACTCTTGGTCACCTACCAGTAGGGTGACAATCTGCACAGTAATCGTCGTGACGGCTTCCAGCGGATTGACCGTAAGTCTGGCGGCCAACCCCGCCGCCATCACCACAATCATGGTCTCGCCGATGGCTCTGGAGACAGCCAGCAGAATGCCACCGACAATGCCTGGAAGAGCAGCTGGGAACAATACTCGCCGGATGGTCTCGCTCTTGGTGGCTCCCATGCCAAGCGAGGCCTCCCTCAAGCTGTCGGGTACGGCATTTATGATGTCATCGGACAAGGACATTACGAAAGGTATGATCATGATACCCATGACGATTCCAGCCGCCAGAGCGCTTTCCGAGGCTACCGTCAAACCCAGGCTCTCGCCAAGATTGCGTATGAACGGCGCAACCGTCAACGCCGCAAAGAAGCCGTACACCACTGTCGGTACGCCTGCCAAAATTTCCAGAATCGGCTTGGTGATGGTCCGGAACCTGTGCGAGGCATATTCCGAAAGATAAATCGCGGACATCAGGCCGATGGGTACTGCAATAACCATGGCCACTGCGGAAATGAGCAGCGTGCCAACCAGTAGCGGTATGAACCCGAAAGAACCTGTGGCGCCCACCTGATCCGAGCGGATAGCCATCTGTGGACTCCATTCCAGCCCGAACAGGAAATCGGTCATCGGAATGATTTGGAAAAACTGGACGGCTTCAAACAGCACTGACAGCACGATCCCCAAGGTTGTCAGTACAGCGATAAGGGAGCACAAAAACAGCACTCCTTCAAAGATCGATTCAACGTTGTTGCGGGCACGCAGCGTGGGCGCGATACGCCACAACGCCAACAGCCCGCCGAGCAGTGCGACCACCAGCACGGTCGCTGCCTTGAGTCGAGCAAATACGGAGGCCTGTTGCTGATAGTAGGCTGCCGCTTCCAGCTGGGTATCATCAACCCCAGAAGCATCCATCGCCCCGGTCGCGACACTTTGTATCTGGTTGTAGTAAAGACCCAACTCCTGCTCGGGCAGGGCCTGGTAAGACTCCGGCAGCTGCGCAACTACCATCTCTTCCAGCAACTTGTTTTCCATACCCAGCCACAGGACCAGGAGTGCAAATCCCGGAATGGCGGCCCACGAGGCCGCCATGTAGCCATAGTGCTTGGGCAAAGAATGCAGTGTCTCAAGGCCGCCAGCTCTGCCGGCCACCACCACTGACTGACGCCGGCCAAGGAAAAAGCCGATCGCGCACAGAGCCAGCAGAGCAATTAGGACACTAGTTGTTGGCATAGATTAAGGTACCGTTGTATTGAGAGCAGCGCACGCTCCTTCCTTCCACTAAAGTTTAACGTGCCGCTGCTACAGTCATGTGAACAGCCGCGGTTGCCACAAGCCGCATCCAGCTACATCTGCAGCGGCTTCAGAGACTCCACGTCTGACTGAACCGCCTTGATTTCTTGCTCGGGCAGCGAAATGAGACCTTTTTCTGTCAAATAGCCATCTTCGCCAAGCGCCCGTTGAGAGGTAAATTCCAGTGCGTATTCCTGAATGCCGGGAATCTTGCCGATATGCGCTTTCTTGATGTAGAAATACAGCGGTCTCGAGATCGGATAGTCCCCATCGGAGACGGTATCAAAATCCGGTTCCACTCCGTCGACCCTGGACCCCTGAACCTTGTCGCCGTTCTCCTCAAGGAAACTGTAGCCAAAAATGCCCAAAGCGTTAGGATTAGCTTCCAACTTCTGTACGATCAGATTGTCATTTTCTCCGGCTTCGATAAAGGCGCCGTCTTCGCGGACCGCATAGGCGATCGTCTTGAAGAAATCACTGCCCTTGGGCGGCTTACCTTTGTTTGCCAGCATGCTGTCGTACAGCGTCGCAGAAAGGCCCAGCTGCTGCAGAGCCGCTTTGATCTCATCAACTTGGTCGGCACTCAGGTCATCCAGGGCTCGCAAGGACTGGATCGTCTCTGCGCCGCCGCCCATTGCCAACTCAGCGAAGGCGTCTCGAGTGCCCGATGTGGGAGGCGGGCCAAGCACCTCAATTTTTATTGCCGGCAAGCTCGGGTTTACGTCTTGCCAGGTGATATTGGGATTCGGAACCAACTTGCCGTCCGGCCCCGGCACGTCTTTGGCGAGCGCCAGAAACAACTCACGCAGGGACAGATCCATCTGCTCAGCCTGCTTGGCGTTGGCAATGGCGATTCCATCGAAGCCGACCAACACTTCCACCACCTCGCCGACACCATTGTTTTGGCAATCCGCGAATTCGCTCTCCTTGATACGGCGTGAGG
The DNA here is from genome assembly GCA_039190425.1 of Pseudomonadota bacterium. Classification (GTDB taxonomy): domain Bacteria; phylum Pseudomonadota; class Gammaproteobacteria; order Pseudomonadales; family Halieaceae; genus Marimicrobium. The sequence goes on from JBCCYE010000020.1 coordinate 43,878, forward strand.
CATTCGTGATATCGGGTGTGTTGGCACCAACGCCCTTGCAGAAGAGCTTCAGCCCCCCACCTGAACCGGTTGATTCGATTTTGGGCGTTTTGAAGTCGGTTGACCGGCCAAAACGCTCCGCCACCACCGTGGCGAAGGGATACACCGTCGACGAACCCACCACACTGATGATATCTCGACTCATGGCCTGAGGGCTGACTAGAACTACGCAAAGCGGAATGATCGCCAGGATGATCTTTTTCACAGGATTTTCTCCGTTGACAAGGAATTCATGGAGCCCACGAGACCGGACGTGGCTCGGTGTTGATGTATGACAGATTTATGACAGCTGGACACTCCAAATCCGTGGCGCAGTCTACCGCGGTGGTGGCACCATGGCATGGAAATCTGCACAGCCGCATCGGTATCAAAGAGCGTCCCCCTTTGGAAAATGTAGCGAAAAGGTACTGCCGCGACCGGGCTCACTGTCGATCGTGAGCTGGCCACTATGGGACACCATTACGTGCTTGACGATCGCCAGACCGAGCCCCGTGCCACCGGTGGCAGACGCGCGGCTGTCATCAACACGATAGAACCGCTCAGTAAGACGAGGGATGTGCCGAGTCTCTATCCCTATCCCCTCATCGACGACATCCAGAACACACTCATTGCCGCTCTCCCGCCAGGTGATCTGGACGGGACTGTCTTCGGCGCTGTATTTGAGTGCATTGCCGGCCAGATTGACAATAGCGCTGTACACCTCTCGATAGTCGCCAAGCACTTTAGCGCATGTGTCCACTGACAGGGCCAACTGCCGCTTGGGATTCGTTTCCAAAAGTTCCTCCCGTAGCTCTTGAAGCAACCCACCAACATCAACCAGTTCCCGATCGACGCCGTGCGATTCACTCTCAATCCGCGACAGCCACAGCAGGTCCTTTAGCAGGTTTTCCATCCTGTCGGCCTGCTGACTCATCTGGCGCATCGGTTTCTCGTAACGATCCGGAAAGTCGCCCCGGTTGCCGAGGAAGGTGGCCAGATAGCCGCTGATAACCGTTAGAGGTGTACGCAGTTCGTGTGAAACGTTGGCGACGAAGTCCCGCCGAACTTTTTCAAGCCTCACCGCCTCGCTGACGTCCCTAACGAACAACAGCCGCTCACCTTCGCCGAAGTAGGTGATCTCTACTCGCAGGTACCTGGCAGGTGTCTCACCATTGGCGTACTGCAGCGGCTTGCTGTAGTCGCCTTGGAGAAAGTACTGATTAAACTCAGGCGCACGGGCTAGATTGGTCAACGTCTGGCCGGCGTCTTCGGGGTGCAACCCCAACATTGGACCGACCGCGTGATTCATCCACTTGATCGCACCCTGGGCATCCACCATAACTACGCCGTCGCGCATGGCCGCAAAGGAACTCTGCAGGTAGTTCACGTTGGCCTGAAGTTTGTCCTGAGTCTCGCGATGAACACGTCGGTCTGCGTAGACGCGCCTCAAGAGGTCCCCCCAAGCTCCGAACAGGTCCGGCGGTGGCACGTGCAAATTGGCCAGCCACTGGTCAGCCTGACGCATCTGGTAGAGCCAGAAAGCGACAATACAGAGCAGCCCAACCAGTACACACTGCAGCGGATAGCCGTAAATCCAACCAAACAAGGCCAGGATGAGGAGAATCGCCGCAATACGGACCGCCGCCGTAAGCCAGCTCATAACGAATTACACCAACCCCCTAGATGAGAATCGATAGCCGGTGCCCCTGACGGTCTGGATCATGGTGCTATAGTCTCCTAAAGGCGACTGTAAGGCTTTGCGTAAGCGTCGAATATGGACGTCCACCGTGCGCTCCTCTACGTAGACATTGGCGCCCCAAACCCGGTCCAGCAGTTGGCCTCGGGTATAGGCACGTTCGGGATGGGACATAAAAAAACGCAACAGGTTGAATTCGGTGGGGCCCATCTCCAGCGGCTGATCAGCGATAAAAATGCGCCGACTCTCCCCGTCAAGCAGCAGCTCGGCCACCTGAATCTTGTCCCCTTCTCCGGTAGCGCCTGTCCGTCTGAGCAGTGCCTTGATCCGCGCTATCAGCTCCCTCGGAGCGAAAGGCTTGGTGATGTAGTCATCTGCGCCGACGTCCAAGCCCTGAATCACGTTGTCTTCCGTGGTCTTGGCGGTCAGCATGATGACGGGGATCTCTCGAGTGAGTTCTTCTTTCTTGAGCCGCCGCAGTAACTCGAGACCACTACCGCCAGGCAGCATCCAGTCCAGCAGCACAATGTCAGGGCGCTGATCGACCATCAGAGCGTGCGCTGCACGGATGTCTTCCGCCTCCAGACAGCGAAACTCAGCAAGTTCCAGCGCCATCCGCAGCATATCGCGAATCGCAAACTCATCGTCAACAATGAGAACCGTGCGGGCAGTCATGTTTCGTCAGTCCCCCAAATCCACCAGAAGCGGGTATTAGAAGGCGTTTTTATGACAATAACATGACATTCTGGCGCTGTAACGAAACTGTCATAACCGCCGACAACGCCCGACAGCACGCCATCCGGTCAGGTAAATCGCTCCTCAGCGCAGGCTGGCGTTGATATTGCTCAGCATTTGATTGCCAGGGCACAGGTCAGCCTCGCCCAGCTGGTTCAAGGGCCGCTGTGATGTCTGCATCGTGTCGTGCAGATCGCGGGAGTCTTCGTCCATGTAGATCAGACCTGTCAGTATGTTACCCGCGTGTCGATGGTCTTCCATGGTATTGATCGCCGAGCGGCGATCGAAGGGATTGAGAGAGTCATCCATTTTATACAATCGTATAGAAGACCCATCGTGCATGGTCACCTCATGGCTGTAACCGGGCTCATAACTGGTGGTTATTTCACTGCCAAGGGGCACGAAATCGACCGTCCCCGTCGCAGCCGCGTGCTCTCGGACAAATTCGTAGCTCTTCGTCGACTGCGGATTATTGTTGAACGTCACGCAGGGCGAGACAACGTCGATCAGTGCAAAACCGCGGTGCGTAATACCCGCTTTGATCAGCGGAACCAACTGATCTTTGTCGCCGGAGAAACTGCGTGCCACAAAGGTTGCGCCCATCTGCAGGGCAGTCGCGCACAGGTCAATGGCGCCGAACAGACTGGGGTCGCCTTTTTTGCTGGCAGATCCCTCATCTGCGGTGGCCGAATCCTGACCTTTCGTCAGGCCATAGCAGCCGTTGTTCATGACGATGTAGACCATGTTCAGATTGCGCCTGGCCACATGTGCAAACTGTCCCATGCCAATGGACGCAGTATCCCCGTCGCCAGAAACACCCAGATACAGCAGGTCCCGATTCGCTAGGGCGGCGCCGGTCACTACGGACGGCATGCGCCCATGCACCGAGTTGAAGCCGTGAGAGTTACCCAGAAAGTAGGTTGGCGCTTTGGAAGAGCAGCCGATACCGGATAGTTTGGCTATCTTGTGGGGTTCGATAGACAATTCGTGACAAGCGCGAACGATGGATCCGCTGATGGAGTCGTGGCCACAGCCGGCGCACAGGGTGGAAATGCTGCCCTCGTAATCTGCCTTTGTATAGCCCAGTTCGTTGACGGGTAAATCGGGATGTCGAAACCCCGGGACCTGGTAGCTCATCTAGATTCTCCCGCACCGCCGGCTGCCGGTGTTCTATGCAGAGGTAGCACGTTGTCTCCTGTCAGATACTGCTTGATCTGCTTGCGTATGTTTCGAGCGCTGATCGGCGTACCATCAAAACACAACACGGACTTCAGCTTGTCTGGCCCGAACTCAAACTCGGCCATCAGCAGAGTTCGCAGCTGAGCGTCGCGGTTCTGTTCGATGACAAACACTTCTCGATGGCTTTCTATAAACGCCTTGACCTGGGCATTGAAAGGAAACGACCGCACGCGCATCGCGTTCATGGCGATGCCTTCCTCCTCGAGGTACCTCAAAGCTTCACGAGAAGACTCTTCACTGGTCCCGTAGTAGATCACGCCGATGTCAGTGTCCGCCTCACAAGTCATGACCTCGGGCTCCGGGACATACTCCTTTATGGTGTCCCACTTGCGCATCAAGCGCAGCATATTCTGCTCGTACTCTTCGCCCTTTTCGGTATACACCGCGTACTGATTGCGCGAGGTGCCACGCGTGAAGAAAGACCCTTTGGTTGGGTGCGTTCCGGGATAGGTGCGGTAACAGATCGCGTCGCCGTCGACATCCAGGTAGCGGCCAAAATCCATGCCTGCTTCCAGTTGCTCTGCCGTAACCACTTTGCCGCGATCGTACGTGCGCCCGTCGTCCCAGGACAGCGGGGCTGACATATTGTCATTCATGCCCAAGTCCAGATCGGACATCACGATGATGGGCGTCTGCAGGCGCTCCGCCAGGTCGAAGGCCTGCGCGCCAAAATCAAAGCACTCGCCGGGCGTCGAAGGAAACAGCAAGACCTGTTTGGTATCGCCGTGGGACGCGTAGGCACAGGACAGCACGTCCGCCTGCTGTGTGCGCGTTGGCATACCCGTGGACGGGCCCGCACGCTGGATGTTGAAAAGAACCGTCGGAATTTCGGCAAAATAGGCAAGACCGAGAAACTCGCTCATCAGCGACACGCCAGGGCCAGAAGTAGCGGTGAATGACCGGGCACCGTTCCAGGCTGCGCCGATCGCCATTCCGATGGCCGACAGCTCGTCCTCCGCTTGCACCACCGCGTAGTTCTTCTTGCCTGTACCCGGATCGATGCGCATTCTTCGACAGTACTTGTCAAAAGCATCGACCACCGACGTTGAGGGAGTAATCGGATACCAGGCCGCGACCGTCGCGCCCCCGTAGATCGCTCCAAGACCCAAGGCGGTATTCCCGTCCAGGAGAATCTTATCGCCCACCTGGTCCGAGGCTTCAACGCGAATACCTATCGGGCATTGCAGATGGGCCTTTGCCCATTGGTGTCCCAGTTCCAGCGCGTGAATGTTGGGCAGTACCAGTTTCTCCTTGCCTTTGAACTGGTCTTCCACCAAACCCGTCAGCACTTTGAAGTCCATGTCCAGTAGCGCCGCCAGCGCTCCCACATAGATCACGTTCTTGAACAACTGCCTTTGCCGAGGATCTTTGTACTGCTCGTTGCATATCTGTGTCAGGGGTATACCTATGATGTGCACATCGTCTCGCAGCAACCTCAGGTCAAGCGGCTTGGTATTGTCATATACAAAGTACCCGCCTGGCTCGACCTCCTGGATATCCTGCGCCATGCTTTGCGGATTCACCGAAAGCGCAATATCTACCCCTCCACGACGACCGAGATACCCCTTGTCGTTCACCCGCACCTCGTACCAGGTCGGCAGTCCCTGAATATTGGAGGGGAAGATATTTTTAGGCGAAACCGGAATACCCATCCTAAACAGGGCCTTGGCAAACAGGTTGTTGGCACTGGCCGAACCGGTGCCATTGACGTTCGCAAACTTGATCACAAAATCGTTAATGGATTCCAGGCGCTTCATGCTGTTTGCCCCGCCTGACTGACGTTGTAAAGAAACTTCTGCATGTCCCACGCCGTCGTCGGACAGCGCTCTGCGCACAGGCCGCAGTGAAGGCAGACGTCTTCATCTTTCACCATCACACGGTGGGTTGGCAGATCTGCGGAGACATACAGATCTTGCGAGAGATTGTCGGCCGGGGCAGACAGACGCTTCCGCAGATCCGTCTCCTCAGCATTGGCTACAAAACTGATGCAGTCCGTGGGGCAGATGTCCACACAGGCGTCGCACTCGATGCAGCGAACCTCATCAAACACCGTCTGTACATCACAATTCAGGCAACGCTCTGCTTCCTTGTAGCCGGTGGTACGATCAAAACCGAGCTCCACCTCCATTTTCCGATCTTTCAGCGTATCCTCAAGCGGCGCCAGCGGCACGATGTAACGTTCGTCGTTCTCGACAGCGTTATCGTAGCTCCACTCGTGCACCCCCATCTTCTGGCTGGTGAGATTCACCTCAGGAGGCGGACGGTCGTTGACATCTTCGCCATCGCAGAACAGATGGATGCTCACTGCGGCCTGATGACCATGTGCTACAGCGGTGATGATGTTTTCGGGTCCGAAAGCGGCATCGCCACCAAAAAACACCTTCTCATTCGTCGATTGAAAGGTGGCCTCATTGACGACGGGCATATCCCACTTATCAAACTCAATGCCGAGGTCTCGTTCGATCCAAGGGAACGCGTTTTCCTGGCCGATGGCCATCAACACATCGTCCGCCGGCATGAACACCAAATCTTCGCCTGTCGGCACTAACGAACGATTACCCTCCTCGTCGTACTGTGCCTCGACCTTCTCAAAGTGCATACCCTTCAGGCTGCCGTCTTCCACAACAAACTCTTTTGGCACGTGATTGTTTAAAATGGGGATGCCTTCGTGCATGGCATCCTCTTTTTCCCAGGGTGATGCTTTCATGTCCTCGAACGGGCTGCGCACGACCACCCGCACATCCTCGCCTCCGAGGCGCTTGGACGTGCGACAGCAATCCATGGCGGTATTGCCACCACCGAGCACCAACACGCGTTTTCCGATCACTTCCGTATGCTCAAACGCTACGCTCGCGAGCCAGTCAATTCCAAGATGAACATTCCCCATGGCGTCTTCGAGACCGGGCAGATTCAACCCCTTGCCTCTGGGCGCACCCGTGCCAACGAATACCGCGTCGTAGTCTTGTTCAAGTATTGACTTCAGGCTGTCAACTTCAACATTGAACGTGGCGTTGAGACCGAAATTGAGGATGTACTCCACCTCCTCGTCCAACACCTCGATGGGCAGTCGGAAAGAGGGAATCTGGCTTCGCATCATTCCGCCACCGGCGATCTGATTGTCAAAGATATCGATGCTGTAGCCGAGCGGCGCCAGATCTCTGGCCACCGTTAAAGACGCTGGGCCGGCACCAATCAATGCGATGCGCTTACCATTTTTCTTCTTGGGAATGTTGGGCAACCGAGCTGTGATGTCGTCCTTATTATCTGCTGCAACACGTTTCAGCCGACAAATCGCGACTGGCTCCTCTTCCACTCGTGTGCGGCGGCAGGCCGGCTCACAGGGGCGGTCACAGGTACGCCCTAGGATTCCTGGAAAAACATTAGAACGCCAGTTGACCATGTAGGCGTCCGTGTAGCGACCGCCGGCAATCAAGCGAATGTACTCGGGTACCGGCGTGTGCGCGGGACAGGCAAATTGACAGTCCACGACTTTGTGGAAATACTCGGGGTTGCTGGTGTCTGTTGGCTTCACAGCGGCTGCTCGTTTTATAGGTATCAATCACTCGCGGGCGACATGCCTTCGTTTGATCGAGATTGTGGCATATGTCAATGCCTATTTCATTATAGCCAGGGGACGATTCCCGTTACTTTTCCGCCGCTTAGAGGTATTAATGAGATTAGTGTCTCATCTTGAACTGGCACGACGGGACGCGACTCAAAACCAGCTGAAGGGCCACCAGCCGGTGTCCTGCAGATCTTCTTCGCAGGCATTCAGCTGGGCTTGATATCGATTGGCCCTGGACTCGACCTTGCGGGCTACGCCCAGTAACCATTCCTTGTTTCGGTAGGTGGCCCGATTGTAACCCCCGTGACCCTCGTGATAGGCCAGGTACAGTCGGTAGGGGTCGGAGCGGCTGATGCCGCTGCGACGATAAGACTGATAGTTGTACCAGCCCACGAAGTCGATGGCGTCACTGAAATCGTCTCGATCCGCACCATAGCGCCCGGCATTGCGCTTGTACTCTTTCCAGGTGCTCTTTTTGGCCTGGCTGTAACCGTAAGAACTGGACTTTCTTGGTCCAGGGATAAAGCCCAGAATCTGCGTCCGAGGTGGTTTCGCCTTGGCCTGGAAACGGGATTCCTGATGTACGATCGCCATCATGATCGGGATGGAGCTGCCCCATTCATCTCTCGCATCCGCAGCGTCTTCATACCAGTCGTCTTTCTCGCGGAAGATCTCACAGAGATTATCCACATTGCGCGGCGGGCTGGTGGCACATCCAACCAGCACAGCGGACAGCAAACCCCAAAGTACTGCGCGTGTCACGCACCTACTCCATGCTCGTCCAGCAGCTGCAGGAAGCCAGCCTCGTCGATCACCTCAACACCCAGTGTTTCCGCTTTCGAGAGCTTCGATCCTGCTCCCGGGCCGGCAACGACGCAGGTTGTTTTTGCAGACACACTACCGGCGACCTTGGCACCCAACGACTGCAGCACTGCTTTTGCTTCCTCCCTGCCACAGGCTTCCAGCTTGCCGGTAACCACCCAGGTCTGTCCTTCCAGCGGACGATTCTGCTCCAACGTTATCGGCAAATCAGGCCAGTGAACGCCACTGTCACACAGTGCCTGTACGACCTTGCCACTCGCCTGGTTGTCAAAAAACTGCAGGAGGTGATCAGCCACAATGGGGCCGACGTCCGCCACCTCCAACAAGTCGCTTTCTGAAGCCGAGCTCAGGGACTCCCAGGAACCAAAATGCTGCGCGAGATTGCGCGCTGTCGCCTCACCCACCTCGCGTATGCCCAGAGCGTATATGAATCTCGGCAGTGTGGTCTGTTTGCTGTCCTCCAGCGATCGGATCAGATTGGCGGCCGACTTCTCGCCCATTCTATCGAGCGTCACAAGCTGTTCTGCCACAAGCCCGTACAGACTGGCAACATTCTCCACCAGGCCTTCGTCCACAAGCTGATCAACCAGTTTGTCACCCAGTCCTTCAATATCCATCGCTCGCCTTGAGGCGAAGTGCCGCACCGCCGCTTTCTGCTGTGCAGGACAACTCAATCCGGCGATACAGCGCAGCACCGCCTCTCCCTCAGACCGCTCGACAGCCGAACCACACGAGGGACAACGTAGCGGGAACTCGACGCTCTCAGCTTGCGCAGGTCGGCGCGCGCCTACGACATCCACGATCTGCGGAATGACATCGCCGGCTCTTCGTACAATCACGGTATCGCCGATTTTCACTCCCAGCCTCGCCACTTCATCACTGTTGTGCAGCGTGGCGTTGCTTACCGTCACGCCGCCGACGAACACCGGTTCCAGCCGGGCCACCGGCGTGATCGCTCCAGTTCTACCCACCTGAAACTCCACGTCCAACAAGCGGGTCAGCTCTTCTTCAGCCGGGAACTTGCGGGCAATTGCCCATCGAGGTGCCCGCGAGACGAACCCCAGCTGTTGCTGAAGACTGAGGTCGTTCACCTTGAAAACAATTCCGTCTATGTCGTAAGCAAGCTCTGCTCGACGTTGAGCGAGGGACTCATAGTAACCGTCACAGGCCTCAATACCGCACACCACAACAGACTCGGAGTTGATTCTCAATCCCCAGTCCTGCAGCTTATCCAGTACCTCAGAGTGTTTGCCGGGAAGCGAGCCACCCTCGACACGACCAACGCTGTAGCTACACATTTGCAGGGGCCGTTGGGCCGTGATGCTCGAATCCAGCTGTCGCAGGCTTCCGGCCGCGGCGTTACGCGGATTGACAAAGACTTTTTCTCCCCGTTCACGCGCCTGGGTATTGAGCGCTTCGAAGCCTCGCTTGGGCAGGTAGACCTCTCCGCGAACCTCCAGGATTTCGGGAAAGCCTCTGCCTCTCAATTTCAGGGGTACCGACGGAATGGTACGAACATTGAGGGTAATATCCTCGCCGCTATGCCCGTCACCGCGTGTGGCGGCTCTCTCCAATTGCCCCTGGCGATAAAGCACGCTGACCGCGATACCGTCAAGCTTCGGCTCGCAAGCGTACTCAATCGGCGCGTGATTCGAACCGATGCGATCGATACAACGGCGATTGAATTCTTCCATATCCTGTGCGCTGAACGCATTGTCCAGGGACAGCATTGGCACGTCATGAGTTATCTGGGAGAACTCAGAGAGCGGTGGTGCGCCGACTCGCTGAGTCGGAGAATCGGGAGAACTCAGCTCCGGATGCTGAGTTTCCAGCTCGAGCAGCCTGTGCATGCACCGGTCGTACTCGACATCCGGTACCGTCGGAGCGTCCAGCACGTGATACTGGTAACTCCAGGCATCGAGCTGCTCCCGCAGGGAGAGGACTTCCTGGTCTGGGTCACTCGATGCCATTGAACGATTCGGCGTGTCAGCGGGCCCGCGCTAGTAGGCGCCGCTCCAAATCGCGTATCTGCTGACGACTGTGCTCTATCGACTGTTTGGTCAACACGCTGCGGGACTCATCAAGCACATCACCTCCCAGGTTGCGTGACACCGTTTGTGCCGTTTCAAGCATGTAATCGTAGGCTTTGATCATGTCCTCCGGACCCGGAAGCGTCAGGAAGAATATCAGCCCCGGCGTGCCCAAATCACTCATGTTGTCAATATCGAACACGCCCGGCTGCATCATGTTGGCAACGCTGAACTGGATAGCGCCCTGTCCTGCGTCCTGCTCATGGCGATGAAAAAAACTCATATCGCCAAACCGCAAGTCACAGGCGAGCAGAATGTGCAGTATATCTTCACCCCGGAATCCGGCTGGACTGCGAGCTACGACATTCAGCATGAAGACTTCGGAATCGACTTCGCGCGGCAGTTTTGCCTCGGCGTTTTCCTGGGCTGGTGCGGGCGCAGCGGCGCCCAACCCATCCAGCCAGTCCAGGTTCTCACCCTCCGCCGGCTCATCAGAGCTTAAGCCACCAATGAACGGCTCGACGGGGCTGTTGGTGGCGGTTTGCACTGATATGTTCTGCCGATCGGCCTTGACACGAGCAGACTGACCTCTGTCGACAACTCGTGCGCCCCCGTTGGGCAATTCCTTAAGCCAGGCCAGGTCCTCATTCTGTGCCGGGGCCTGCCCGCCCGGATCGACTAGCTTGACCTTGATTCTCGAGTAGTGACTGTCGCGCCGGATTCTCCGCCAGGCATCAAACAGCACCACTACAATCAACAACACCCCAACGATGACCATCCAGTCTCGAATTGTTAAATCCATCACTCCCCAGCCGTTCTTGTTTACGCCCCACTCAAGGCCCGATCAATGTACCGCAAAACACCTGCCTACCCGAACTGCTTCCAGTCGATCCGCTAACTCGCCGCCAGCTCAGCGGCTTCATCTACATCTACAGAGACCAGCCTGGAAACACCAGGCTCATGCATAGTAACCCCCATCAATTGCTCGGCAATCTCCATCGAAATCTTGTTGTGAGTGATGAAAATAAATTGCACTTTCTCGGACATCTCTTTAACCAGACGCGCGTAGCGACCCGTGTTGGCATCGTCCAGGGGTGCATCGACCTCGTCCAGAATACAGAAAGGTGCCGGATTAAGCTGGAAGATGGAGAACACCAGTGCAATCGCCGTCAAAGCTTTTTCACCGCCGGACAGCAAATGTATGGTGCTGTTCTTTTTTCCGGGCGGGCGGGCCATGATCGCTATGCCTGTGTTCAACAAGTCATCACCCGTCATCTCTAAATAGGCACTACCGCCACCAAAGACCCTTGGAAACAAATCCGCCAATCCGCCATTGACCTTCTCAAAGGTATCTCGAAAGCGGTTGCGAGTCTCCTTGTCTATTTTGCGAATGGCGGATTCGAGCGTATCCAATGCAGTGGTTAGATCATCGTTCTGGGCATCGAGATAGCTCTTGCGTTCTGATTGCAGGTCAAACTCGTCAATAGCGGCGAGGTTAATAGGGCCGAGACGGGCAATCCGATGGCCCAGCTTGTCCAAGGCCTCTTGCCACTCCTGTTCAGTGGCTTCTGCTGGCATGTTTGCCAACACGGCCTCCCTATCGTGCTGCTCCTCCAGGAGCTGCTTGTCGATGGTTTCACGCTGCACCTGTAAGGCTTGATTGCTGAGCCGCCGCTGCTCCAACTCACTGCGCACTTTTTCTGCGCGCAGTTCAATGGCAGCCCGTTCCTGCTCAGCTTCTCGCAGCTTGTGCTCTGTTTCAGCGACCCGCTGACGAGCCTCAGCCAACTCAGCCTCCGATTTCAATCGTAGCGCCAGCTGTTGATCGAGTTCTTCTTGAAGCCCTATCATCGGACTGTCGTTTTCAGTGACCGCCGCAGACAGGACATCTTTTCGCTCATTCAGCTGCACGACCTGACGATCGGTACGCTCAATCGAATCGCGCATCGCTTCAAGCTGAGTCAGTAGTGACTGATGCTGCATAGCCATCTCATGGTGCTTGTCTTTGTCTTGGCGTGCTCGTTGCCGAGCTCCATCCAGTGTGGCCCGAACGGCATCCCTGGCCGACATCAGTTCGTCCCGACGCCGCGAGTCAGATTCCATCGACTCGATGGCATCGGCCAACAGCTGGCGAGATTTCGCCATGGCCGACTGCTCCTGCTGAAACTGGTCTCGGGTGTCTTCAAACTCCGCCTTGAGGCGCTCTCTACGCGCGAGAATCTGCTCCGCTTTCGCTCGCTCGGCAGACAGCTGCGAGCCAAGCTGCGCATGCTCGCGGGTCGCCGCCTGCAAATCGCGCTGGCAGGCCTGCCGCTGCGTCTCAAGGTCACGTAGCGCCGTTTCCGTATCTCGCAGTTCCTGTGCCAGCGCGTGTTCACGTTCAGCATCGCGACTCAACTGCTGTTGCAGTTCCTGGAGCTCTTCCTGGCGACGTATGGCCCCGCCCTCATCGACAGCTTGCCTTGAGACACGCAGCCAATTGCTCCCGAGCCAGATACCGTCTGGCGTTACCACCGATTCATGCGGTTCCAACTGGGACCGCAAGCTGATCGCCTGCTGTAAATCCTGAGCGGTACGAACACCGGCTAACAGCGCCTGTGCTTTACCTGAGCACGCGACCTTCGAGCCGAGGTACTCGGGACCCTGACTAACACCGTGGCGCCCTTCAACGAGCGTGAGTGCACCCGCTTCCAAGCTATTCAAATGTAGGTGCAGGGCGTCAATGTCATCAACGCAAACAGCCTGCAGGTCATCACCAAGCACGGTTTCGACGGCCAGTTCCCAGCCGCTTTCGACCCGCATCTCTTCCAACAGCCGGGCCCTGTCGTGCAATTCACGCGCTTGTAACCACTCGCTCGAACCCTGTCGCACATCTTCCAATGCCGCCTGTTGCAACGCCTCCAAAGACGCTATTCGGCCACGCACCTGCTGCAATCTGGAGCGCAGGCTGTTCAATGTCTCTGACAGCTCAGTACGGCGTTCAGTGGACCGTGCCAGCGAATCCGAAAGAGACTCGCTTTTCTGCTCGCCGCTGCCTACCTCAACCTCCAGCTCCGCAAGTCGCGCACCCAACTCCGCAACTTCCTCATCGGCAGGCCCTTCTGCAAGACCCATCTGCTCTTCTTCCAGTTGACGACTACGCTGCTGGAGGCGCTGGAGCACTTGCTCAAGGTGCTGAATACGCGACTGCTGGACTTCAGCCTGCTGCCTTGGCTCAGCGGCATGCTGATTGAATTCGTCCCACTGTTGCTGCCACGCGTGCATCGCCTCTTCTGCCTTCAACAGCGCGTCACTGGAGACCGTCTCAGCAGCAGACAGCTGTTCGAGCTGTGGCGCTATATGTTCTATATCCCCCTCCCATCCGGCCAACTTGTCACGATCGTCGTCAAGATGGCTTTTGGACTCATCGAGGTTTGTCACAGTTTGCTGAAGATCATCCTGCAACTGCCGCCCGCGTTCTTGCTGGTGCTGCAGGGTCTGCTCAATACGTGCGACTTCAGCACCAACAGAGTAGTAGTGCCCCTGCACTTTATTGAAGGCATCAGTGCGATCGGTGTGCTCAATGCGATGCTGCTCCAGAGCCGTTTCGACCTGCTGGTGATCGCTGTGCACCGCCTCCAGTTTGACCTCCCACTCGCCGATCGAGTGGCTGGCCTGTCTCAGTTCGGCATCCAGGCTTTGCCACTGCAATACCAACAGCTGTGCTTTGGTCTCGCGCTCCTGCGCTTTGTATTCGCTGTATTTCTCCGCGGCACGTGCCTGACGCTGCAGATGTTGTAGCTGACGATCGAGTTCCTCGCGAAGATCCGTCAGGCGCTCTAGGTTTTCCAGCGTGCGGCGCATGCGGCTCTCGGTTTCCTTGCGCCGCTCCTTGTACTTCGATATGCCGGCAGCTTCCTCAATAAACACTCTGAGTTCTTCCGGCTTGGATTCAATCAGGCGGCTGATCATACCCTGCTCAATAATCGCGTAACTCCGCGGACCCAGCCCCGTTCCTAAAAACAGATCAGTGATGTCGCGCCGACGACAGCGCGTACCGTTGAGAAAGTACTCGGACTGGCCCTCTCGAGTCACTTGCCGCTTGGTTGAGATTTCAGCATAAGGCGCATACTCGCCGCCCACCCGACCGTCCGCGTTGTCGAAGATCAACTCAATCGATGCCTGGCCCACGGGCTGACGATTCACCGAGCCGTTAAAGATAACGTCCGCCATGGACTCGCCGCGCAGATTCTTGGCGGAACTTTCGCCCATCACCCAGCGAACCGCATCGATCACGTTGGACTTGCCACAGCCGTTCGGACCGACGATGGCACACATTTTACTGGGGAAATTGACCGTTGTTGGGTCAACGAACGATTTGAAGCCCGCCAGCTTGATAGACTTTAGTCGCATATAGCCTTAAGTTTCACTCGTATCTTGCTGTTTTTCTTGATTATATGTCGTTTTTTGCGAGGCGATCCCCGTTTCGAAACCACAAGATATAGTGTATAGACTTTAATCGAGCAACACTATGGTTGAACAGAGAATTTCAAAAAATTCGTTTTCTGGGCCAGATTGAACGCTAATTAGGCTGCAACTGCAGGTTCACCACCGGTCCGTCGTCGGATGGGGTTAAAGGGCCGGCCTCGCCCAGCCAGCTGGCCGTCGCCGCTCCCGGTCGGCCGTCCGGTGATACCTGTGCGACCACCACCACCTCGGAGGCATTCGAAATCTTCTGTCCGGCCATCGAATGGCTGTCATCCAGGCGTACTTTGGCCGGCAACTCCCGACCCGTTAGACGTCTCACCGCGATGGGCATACGAGACCCGGCGGCCGCGCTTCGGGCTAGAACAAACACCGTATCAGCATCGGCCACCTCCCCGTTCTCGGGAAGACTGACCATTACCGTGACGCCTTTACCAGCCTCCTCTGGCGCAGACACGGCCGCCGTCGCAGTGGCATCGCGGTCCGACGGCATCGCTGCTCCCTCATGCCCAGCGGGTTGCAGTACTAGGTCCACCACCACGCTGTCCGCAGAGGGGGTGAGCGTACCGGTTTCACCCAACCAGCTGGCCGTTGCCGCTCCCGGTCTACCGTCCGGTGAGACCTGCGCGACCACTACGACTTGGGACGCATCCGAGATTTTTTGACCCGCCATCGAATGGCTGTCGTCAAGTCGAACCGTAGCCGGCAGGTCGCGCCCGCTGAAGCGCCTGACCGCAATGGGCATGCGGCTGCCCGGTGCGGGGTTGCGCGCTAACACAAACACGGTGTCTGAATCGGCGACGCCTGCAGTCTCCGGTAGAGTCACAAAAACCGTAACCCCTTTTCCGCCCGGCGCTGGCGGTGTTGCAGAAGCGTTTGTTTGACTGACAAGCGCTGCCGGCACATCGCCCGCCTCACCCAGTTGCTGCCGCGCACGATCAATAACACCGGTGATGGTCGCAGCACCCTGTGAGCCAGGCGGCTCCATCGCAAGCAGGCGCTGCCAATAAGCGATGGCAGCGCGATACGACCCCTGCTCAAACGACGCCATGCCCAACAGTCCCAGTGCTGTACGCTGATGTGGATCAGCGGCAAGTGCCTGCTCTGCTTTGAGCCTGGCGTCATCCGTGAGCTGTCGTCCGGCGGCCAGATAATCCGCCTGCGCGGAATAGGCCAAGGCCTGGGCGTCTTCGGGCACCGCCGCGAGCAGTTCCCGGTAAGTCCTCGCCGCTGCGTTGTAATTCTCCTGCCCCATGTAATAGCGCCCCATGAAGGCTTTGTAATGCAAGTTGTCGGGGCGCTGCTGAGCGCGACGCTCGATCGCACTGATCAATCGCTGCATATCGATATCTGCGCCGGGAGCGTCGGACAGTGTCTGTAGCTGCCTGGCAATCATGACGTCCGGGGCGGAACCCAGAACGTAGTACAGTGAACCCGCAAGCAGCGCCACCACCGGCAGCAATACCCATACGGGGAAACGACTCTTTCTCGACACACCGGGAGCCTGATAATCGGCTTCGTCCTCGAGCAACCGCAGCTTGGCGTCTTCCAGCAAGGCAGCGTCAGCGTCAGAATCCAGCTCTTGGGCACGACGGCGGAACCACTGCAGGTTGGCGCGAACCTCGTCATTTTCCTGATCCTTGGTGTCACTGCGGGGAAACAGGAAAAACACACCACTGAGTATGATCAGGCTGAGACAAACGAGCAGAAAAACAGTCACTGAGCTTGATCCCTGCCCTCGCCCAGTAATTCCGTCAGGCGCTGCTGATCGCCATCGCTGAGCTGAGTGGCCGGCTCCACGTCGCGCCGATTTCGCAAGGTTGTCCAGACGAGCGCAATGCCACCAAGCAGCAGTGCAATCGGCGCCAGCCACAGCACCAGAGTACTGCCACCAAATTTAGGGCGGTAGCGAACAAACTCGCCGTAGCGCGCCACCATTGAATCAAGGATATCGGAGTCGCTGGCGCCTTCTTCCAACTCTTTGTGCAACATGGCGCGCAGATCACGTGCGATGGGCGCATCCGATTCGGCAATGTTCTGATTTTGACATTTAGGACAACGTAATTCTTCGGTGAGCGTCTGGTAGCGCTCTTCCAGGGTTGGATCGCTGAACTCATAGGTTTCCACCACGGGCCACGCTGCCTGTCCGAAACCCAGTCCGACGCAAAGTGCCAGCGCACGTGAAGTCATCATGGCATTGCCTCTGCCTGTAGTTCCCGATAAAGAGGTTGCAGCTGATCGTTCCAAACCCGCTCGTCAACGACGCCCACATGCCGGTAGCGAATCACGCCACGCGAGTCGAGCAAATAGGTTTCAGGCGCGCCGTACACTCCCAGATCGAGCCCCAGCGTGCCGTCGCGATCCGCGATGTTAACGGTGTAAGGATCACCTAGATTCTGCAGCCATTGCAGTGCATCAACATCATCATCTTTATAGTTCAGGCCGATGATGGGCACACCACGCTCGGCCAGCTGCACTAGGTAAGGATGTTCCACGCGACAGGACACACACCAGGTAGCCCAAACGTTCAACAAGCTCACGTCACCGACGAGTTGTTCGCGACCGATCGTTTCTGCCCTGCCCAGGCGCGGTAGCTGGAATGCCGGCATGGGTTGATCAATCAGCGCAGAGGGCAGTTCCCTAGGATCAAGCGCAAGACCGCGGAACAAAAACAGCGCCAGCACAACGAAGCACAGCAAGGGGACGAATAGGCGTAATCTAGACCCCATGAGCCAGGCCTCCGACCGGCTCTGCAGCGCTGGCTCGCTGTCGTCGATAGCGCCTGTCGAGTATCGTTAACATGCCCCCGACGGCCATGAGCACAGCGCCAAACCAGATCCAGCGAATCAGGGGTTTGTACTGAAGTCGGATGGCCCATGCACCAGCCTCCCCGACCGGTTCGCCCATCGCCACAAAGAGATCGCGGAACACTCTGCCGTCGATCGCGGCTTCAGTCATGACACTGCCAGAGGCCAGATAGCGGCGCTTTTCAGGTACCAGCGTCACCAGCGGTTCACCCCGGTAACTGACATCGAACACGGCAGCGTCCGCCACGTAGTTGGGCCCCTGAACCGGCTTAACCTGCAATAACTGAAACTCGTAATCACCGATGGATTGCCGGTCCCCTGGACGCATTTTAACGTCCCGCTCAACCGAGAACTGGGATACCGCCACAACACCGGTCATACACAGCGCAAACCCTAAATGCGCCACCACCATACCCCAGTAGCTGGGTGTGAGCCTGCGCAGGTTGGCAAAGCCTTTGGACCGGAACCAGATATCGCGGACCAGACCCAAAACCAGCCAGGCAGACAGCAACACGGCCAGCGCCATCCACAGGTTATAGGGTGCGGCAAGCAGCGGCAGCGTCACCCCCAGAGCAATCGCCACCAGCGCGGATGGCAACAGCTCCTGGCGCCAGCGGGCGAGGGAATCTCCCTTCCAACGAGATACGGGACCAAGACCCATGAAGGGGGCCAACAAGGCCATCAGGGGCACGAACACCACGTTGAAATAGGGAGGCCCTACAGACACCTTGCCACCACCCAGTGCATCGACGATCAGAGGAAACAGGGTGCCGAACAGAACCGTCAGCGTCGACACCAGAAACACCAGGTTGTTTACCAGCAGTAGACTTTCCCGTGATACCCAGGCAAAGGATACCCTTGAGCTGACTGCCGGTGCACGCAACGCGTAGAGCGTGAGCGAACCACCCACTACCAACAGCAGGAAAATCAGTATAAACAATCCTCGCTCAGGATCTGTTGCAAACGCGTGCACCGACGTAAGCACTCCCGAGCGCACCAAAAATGTGCCCAACAAGCTGAGCGAAAAAGCAAAGATGGCCAGCAGCACTGTCCAGCTTTTGAAGAGACCCCGTTTCTCAGTAACGGCCAGCGAATGGATCAAGGCAGTCCCCGCCAACCAGGGCATAAACGACGCGTTCTCGACCGGATCCCAAAACCACCACCCGCCCCAGCCTAATTCGTAGTAAGCCCACCAGCTGCCGAGCATGATGCCCAGCGTCAAAAACGCCCAGGCGACGTTGGTCCAGGGGCGCGACCAGCGAGCCCAAGAGGCATCGAGTCTGCCACCCAACAGCGCAGCGATCGCGAACGCAAAGGCCACGGAGAATCCAACGTAACCCATGTACAACAGCGGCGGATGAATGATAAGACCCGGATCTTGTAGCAGCGGATTCAGGTCGCTGCCATCTGCGGGAATATTGGGTAAAAGTCGGGCGAAGGGGTTGGAGGTGAACAGTGAAAACGACAGAAAACCGATGCTGATCATACCCATTACGGCGAGCACGCGAGACAGGACCTGCTGGGGTAGGCGGCGACTGAACAGCGCCACTGCTGCTGTCCAAAGACACAGAATCAGAACCCAGAGCAGCAATGATCCTTCATGGTTACCCCACAGTGCAGACACTTTGTACATAACCGGCAATAAGCTATTGCTGTTATTCGCCACGACCGCAACGGAAAAGTCATCCTGCAAAAACGCGAGTGTTAGACACACGTAAGCGATGCCTACGAAAACCAGCTGACCCATCGCCAGACTGGGTGCCAGCGCCATGGCGACACTGTTGTGCCGCCAGGCGCCCCATAGCGGTACGCTGGACTGTAACAGCGCCAGACTGAGGGCCAGAATCAGCGCGAAATGACCTACCTCAGGTATCACTGGGGTCTCCCCTGCGCGTCATGACCTGACCTCTCCAGCGCTTCGGCCACCTCCGGTGGCATATAGTTTTCATCGTGTTTGGCGAGTACTTCTTTTGCCTGCAACACGCCGAATTCGTCCAATTGCCCGGCAGCGACTGCGCCCTGCCCCTCATCGAACAGATCTGGCAGTATGCCGGAATAGGCCACTTCGACCTTTGCTTCGTAATCCGTCAACTGAAAGCGAACGTCCAGACTGTCTGTTGAGCGTTGCACACTACCTGCCACCACCATACCGCCCACTCTGATCGACTGACCTATTGGCGCCTCACCGGCCGCAACCGCCGCTGGTGGAAAAAAGAGATTGATATTGCCTCGAAGTGCGTAGGTTACCAATCCTGTGGCCGCCGACGAGAAGACAACGATCACAATGACCACCATCAAGCGCTGCTTACGCACGGCACGCATCAAGCGCGCTCCGGACGGGCGTCCACCTGTACCTGCTGACGTTCAGCACCGGCGAGCTCTTTCATCAGGCGCTTCTTTCTGCGCAGCGGCATCCACACCATCGCGACGATCACGAGCGTTGTTACGGCATAGGCCGACCACACAAAAACCCCATGCCCAGCCATGTTCAATACCGCATCGAGGCTCGTGAAATGCATTACTTCGTCCCAGCTGTGACCAGCTTTTTCACCCAGCCGGTGCGCGCTTCACGCTGCAATAGCTCAGCGCGGATGTTCAGCAACAGACAGCAGGCGAACAGTGCATAAAAGGTAACGATCATGAACAACAGTGGATACAACATACTGCTGTCGATGGTGGTTTCACCGGTAAACTTGATGGAGGCCGGCTGATGAAGGCTGTACCACCAGTCGACCGACTTGTAGATGATTGGAATGTTCACCATGCCCACCAAACTCAAGATAGCGCACGCTCTACCCGCAGCTTCCTTGTTGTCGAAGGCTTCGTACAACGCCACAACGCCCAGATACAGGAACAGCAGAATCAGCATCGACGTGAGGCGGGCATCCCATACCCAATAAGTACCCCAGGTTGGCTTACCCCATACCGCTCCCGTGACCAGCGCTACAAACGTAAGAGCCGCGCCGATCGGCGCCGCTGCCCGCATCGTCACATCTGCCATCTTCATGCGCCAGATGAGATTGACAGCGCCGGCCGCAGCCATGACATAGTAACCGGCGAGCGCTACCACAGCGGAAGGAACGTGAATGTAAATGATTCGGTAGCTGTTTCCCTGGCGAAAATCCGGTGGTGTAAACAATAAGCCCCACACTGACCCAACCACCAGCGCTATCAAAGTAAGCGGCAGAAGCCAACGCAAAATGCTGCCCGCGATCTGATACATCCAGGGCGGGGAACCGAGTTTATGAAAGAAAGACCACATAGACGTCGTGATTATACAGGCGGGCGCGCAATCGAACCAAGGACCCGCACGCCCGATTTTGCGGTGGCATCAGGCATCCAGGCTGATCCTTAAGGCGGCGGAAATGGCGAGCGGTGCCAGTGGGATACCGAGACACAGCAGAGCACCCAGCAGCGCCAAGTACGGTTCAGCTGGTAGACCCTGCACGGCTGCATCGACGGCCGCGCTACCAAAAATGAGCACCGGTATGTAAAGCGGCAGCACCAGGACGGACAGCAGCATACCCCCGCGCCTCAAGCCGACGGTCAGCGCCGCGCCGATGCCTCCCACGAGGCTGAGGACTGCCGTACCCAGAAGCAGACTTGCCGCAAGCGTGGCGATGCCCGAGGTAGGCAAATTCAACATGAGTGCGAACAGTGGCGACAGCACTGCCAACACCAACCCAGTCACCAGCCAGTGGGCGAGTAGATAGCTCAGCGCGGCAAAGTAAAGCGGCTGGGGCGCGAGCAGAAGCTGCTCCAGACTGCCGTCATCAAAATCGCCACGGAACAAAGACTCCGCGGTCAACAGGCTGGCCAGCAGTGCGATGACCCAGAGTGCTCCCGGCGCAAACTCGGCCAATCGATCGGGGGCGGGCCCCAGGCCAAGTGGAAACAGCGCGACAACGATAGCGAAAAACAGCAGTGGGTTCGCTATATCAACGGGCCGCCTCAGTGCGAGGACCAGCTGTCGATGCAGCAAACGGCTGCAGAATTGGCCGATCCCAGGTGCGGTCACGTCGATGACCCTGCCTTTAGCTCCAAGGTTCGGACACCCGTACTCGTCTGCATGGGCTGATGGGACACAAACACAACGGCACCACCATTGGCACAGTGAGCCTTGACATGGGACTCCAGCGCCTCAACGCCGTGGCGATCGATTGCTGTAAACGGCTCGTCCAACAACCACAGCGTCGCTTCGGTCAAGTACAGCCGAGCGAGATTCACCCGGCGATGCTGACCTGCGGAGAGGCTATGGCTCAGCACGTCCTCATAGCCCTGCAGGCCGACCCTGGCGAGGGCCGCATCGATCTCCCCGTGCGAGTAGTGGCCCTCACCGCTAAGATGCCAACACAGATTTTCTCTCGGAGTGAGTAGCGCCTTAACCGAGCTTTGATGGGCGACGTACAGCAGCGGGACTGAACATTCTAACCGACCTTCGAAGCCGAAACGCGACAACCCGGCCAGGATGCGCATCAGACTGGTTTTGCCTGTGCCATTGGCACCGACGATCTGTAACAGATCTCCAGCGCAGACGTTAAAACTGAGGTTTTCAAACAGTGTCCGATAACCACGGCTCAAAGAAAGGTTCTCGGCGGTCAGCAGCGGGTCTGCGGATACCGGCGTGGCCACTAGAGGTTGACCAACTGAATAGCACCCATGTGCAGATCATCGTCTTGGATGATTTCTAAACCTTGGAAATCGAACAAACTGGCATCCGCTAACTGTGACGGTGCTACGTTGCGAATGGCGCGAAAAATAGACTCCGTGCGTCCGGGATACTGTTGCTCCCATGCCGCCAACATACGTTTAACTTCAACGCGCTGCAAATTTTCCTGAGACCCGCAAAGATTGCACGGAATGATTGGAAAGGCTTTGTAGTCTGCAAACGCAGCCAAATCGGACTCGCGGCAATAGGCCAGGGGCCGAATCACAACGTTGCGAGCATCATCGCTCAGCAGCTTTGGGGGCATCGCTTTCAGCTTGCCGTTAAAAAACATGTTGAGAAAAAGTGTCTCAACAATGTCATCACGGTGGTGTCCCAGCGCAATCTTTGTCGCTCCGATCTGTTGGGCGAATCCGTACAGGGTTCCTCGGCGTAGTCGCGAACACAGGCCGCAGGTCGTCTTACCCTCGGGCACCACTTCTTTAACGATACGGTACGTGTCTTTTTCGAGGATGTGGAACGGCACGCCCAAATCTCCTAGAAAACTCGGCAGCACATCCTCGGGAAAGCCTGGCTGCTTTTGATCCAGGTTAACGGCAATCAAATCAAAGTGTACAGGTGCATTGCGCTGTAGGCTCAACAGTATGTCGAGCATCGCGTAGGAGTCCTTACCCCCCGAGAGACATACCATTACCCGGTCACCCTCCTCGATCAGCGTGTAATCGTCGATGGCGTTACCGACGTTACGTCGCAGCCGCTTTTGCAGCTTGTTGAACTCGGTCTTCTCTTTACGTGATAAGTCGCGCACAACAGTAGTCGTTAGTCATTGATTTATCGGGCATTTTAATCGCTGAAGGGCGACGCAGTCCAGCCGTCTGCTCGCGCCGGCCGTCGCACCGCCGATCGCATTGGCAAGATCGACCAAGGTGGTACCCCTCACCATCACCCGGGCACCCACGCGCTTGTAATTTCAGCCCGTTGCCACGACAATGTCGGCCCCGAAAAAGCCCTGTTAACGACGAATCAAGGACCTTCTGCACGATGAAAGCACCCGTACGAGTCACCGTCACCGGCGCCGCTGGCCAAATTGGCTATGCCCTGCTGTTTCGCATCGCAGCGGGCAACATGCTCGGCAATGACCAGCCCGTGATACTTCAACTGCTCGATATCACACCCGCCATGGAGGCGTTGGAAGGTGTGCGGATGGAACTGGAAGATTGTGCGTTTCCACTGCTGGAAAGGGTTGTCTGTACAGATGACCCAAACATCGCATTCAAAGACTCCGACTTCGCGCTGCTCGTCGGTGCCAGACCTCGCGGACCGGGCATGGAGCGTAAAGATCTGCTGGAGGCCAACGCCGCCATCTTCTCGGTTCAGGGAAAGGCGATCAATGACAATGCCAGCCGTAACATCAAGGTTCTGGTGGTGGGTAATCCGGCCAATACCAACGCATTAATCACTCAGCGCAACTCGCCGGATATCGATCCGCGCAATTTCACAGCCATGACACGCCTCGATCACAATCGCGCCAAAACCCAGATCGCCCTGAAAACAGGCACAACCGTTAACGACGTAGCCAACATGACCATCTGGGGCAACCACTCGGCGACTCAATACCCCGATTTATTCAACACCAAGGTGAATGGCACCCCCGCTATCGAACTCGTGGACCAGAGCTGGTACGAAGAACAGTTCATCCCAGTAGTTCAGCAGCGCGGCGCCGCTATCATTAAGGCCCGCGGAGCCTCTTCGGCCGCGTCCGCTGCCAATGCAGCCATCGATCACATGAGGACTTGGGCACTCGGCACCGACGGTGATGACTGGGTATCCATGGGTGTGTACTCCGACGGCTCTTACGACATCGAGGAAGGCTTGATTTATTCCTTCCCCTGTCGCTGTGACAACGGCGACTGGACCATTGTACAGGGCGCAGCCGTGGGTGATTTTAGCCGTGATAAGATGACGGCGACGGAATCTGAACTGAAAGAGGAGCGGGACGCTGTCAAGCACTTGCTGCCCTGACCGCTCCCTTAGAAAAAAGAGGCCATAGCAACGCTGCTACGGCCTCTTTTTTGTTATAAGCTTGGGCGCATGACCACACCAGTCGTACAAAAAAGCTATCACCATGGAAATCTGCGCGCGGAGCTGCTCAATACCGCCATCGAGCAGCTGCAGGAAGCAAGCGTGGAAGACCTCAGTCTACGCGCCCTTGCGAGGCGCATAGGCGTTTCTCAAACGGCCCCCTATCGGCACTTCACAGACAAAGGCGAGCTATTGGCGGCGATGGCAACCCGCGGCTACCGTGACCTGCTGGCAGCATTGCGTTCGGCTGGCAATGCCAATGTGGATAACCCACGCGAACACTTGCGAGCTCTAGCCTATGCCTACATCGATTACGCGGCGAAAAACCCCCAGCTGTTTAAGCTGATGTTCGGTCCAGCGGTGCAACCGGGTGAGCAGTACCCGGCCCTTAGAGAAGCCAGTCGAGACACCTTCCATCTGGTACAGCAGATACTCCGCGAAGGTGTAACTAAGGGCGTATTTCGTACCGTTGAGGACTTGGTGTACTTGACCAATGTCGCCTGGTCGAGCATCTATGGACTGGCGATTCTGAAAGTCGATGCGCCGCAGCTGTTTGAAGAGCATATTGATCTTCAGCGGCAGGTCGACCTCGGGCTGCAGATTTTTATTGACGGCATGTGTCAACCCGACGCTGGCTCTGCTAAAGCTCCCGCAGTACCCTGATCGGCGCAGTCGACACCACCTTCCGACAACTGAATACCCCAAGGCAGGCAATCACCAGCATGCCCACCCCGAGACCCAATGGCCACAACCAGGGGGACGGTTGGTAGCTCATGTCCATTGCAAAAGTCTGCAGGATGAAGACGGACAACTCTGCTCCGCACACCGCCAATAGTCCGGCAAACAGCCCCAGCGTGGCGAACTCAATCCACAAACCTCCCATGATCAACTGGCGTCGAGCCCCGAGCGCTCGAAGTATTGCGCTTTCCTGCATCCGTGCATCGACACTGGCTTGCACCCCGGCAATCAGCACCAGCCCGCCAGCCGCCAGAATCACCAACAAAACCAGCTCGATGGCGGCCGATACCTGAGTGACGATTGTGCGAATCTGCTCAATGACAATATCCATTTCAATCACCGTCACCGTCGGAAACTCGCGGATGAACTCGTTTAGAAAGGTTTTGTCATCGGGCTTAAGGTGGAACGCGGTCATAAAGGTTGACGGATAGGACGCCAACAGCTGCGGTGGAAAAACGAGGAAGAAGTTTGGGCGCATGGACTGCCACTGCAAGTCGCGAACGCTACTGACGGTCGCCTCAAGGGGTTGCGACCCCACTAGAAATCCCAGCCGATCGCCCACATCAACACCGAGTTCTTCCGCGTATTCCCGCTCTACAGAAACGAGCGCCTTGTCGGTGCCAGGCTGCCACCATTCACCGGCGACAAGGGTGTTGTCGGCAGGCACTTCATCCGACCAGGTAAAGTTGGACTCACGCTGCCGCCTTTCTACCGCGGGATCGTCCGTTTGCGGCAGCTCTTCACCATTTACCGACATGATTCGGCCGCGAATCATCGGGAAAAACGCTTCGCTGGGTATGCTGCGCTGTTGAAAGTTGCTGACGATTGGCTGCACATCTTCCGGCGGCACATTGATCATGAAGTGATTTGGGGTATCCTCTGGCAACTGGGTCTGCCAGCTATCGATCAATGACGTCCGCACGAGCACCAGTACCAAGAGCAGCATGATCGCCATTCCGAAGATCACGACCTGCAGTGCATTGGCGGTACCTCGCCTCTGCAATCCGGCCAACGCGAGTCGCCAGATACTGCCGGCGCTCATGCCGACGAGACGTCCGCCCCGCAACAGACTCAAGGCCAGCACAGCACCCAGTAAAACCGTCAGCACCAGACCCGCGATCACCGAACCGGTCAACAGCAAATCCCCGCTGTACCACCACATCAACAACGCCACAGCGGCGAGTCCGATCAGGTAGTCTGCCACGGTGCGGCGATTTTCGTGCGGCAGGTCTCGCCTGAGGACGCGCAGCGGGCTGGCGAGCGACAACCGCCGCAAGGGTGGCCAAGCGAAGCTGAGCAGGCAGACCAATGAGGTGGCGCCGCCAATCAGATACGGACGCAAACCCGAAGGGCCAGGCTGCACGGGTAGCTGATCGCCAAAGAGGCGGAAAAACACGGTCTGCAGCGTCCAGCCCAGTGCACACCCAAGCAGAGTCGCACCCAGTCCCAACAGCAGCAGACTGCTGCCGTACAGACGATTGACTCGCCCTGACGTCGATCCAAGACTCTTCATGATGGCGACATAGTCTGTGTGGCGCTCGCTGAAGCGTCTGGATGCGAGAGCAACGGCCACACCTGCGAGCACGACGGCCAGACTGCCCGCCAGCAGCAGAAACGACTCGGCCCGCTTCAGGGCATCACCGATGCCCGGCTGGCCCTCGGACACATCCAGTAGCGATTGTCCGGGCCCCAGTCGCGGCCGCACCCAGTCGGCAAATGTCGACATGGCGGCGGCTTCACCGGCGTACAAATGCCGATATTCCACACGACTGCCGGGCTGTACCACCCGCGTCGCCGGTATGTCGTCGTAATGCATGATGACCCGCGGGCCATATCCGTAAAAGGAGGAGGCCTGGTCGGGCTCGGTACGCGCTGCGGCGCTCACCTGAAACGCAGCTTCGCCGATCGTTATGGACTCTCCCACCCGCACGTCCAAAAGCGGGAAGAGACGCGAATCCAGCCAGACCGTTCCAGGCACTGGGCCCGCGGTAGCGAGTTCAGCGTCGCCAAAGGGCTGTGGGCTGAAAGTCAGTTCGCCACGCAATGGATAGGTGCCACTGACGGCCTTCACCGAAGCCAGTGACATGGCTGATTCTCCGGCGTAAATCATCGATGGGAAACTCAAGGTCTGGGCACGCTTCAAGCCAATCGCATCCGCGTGTGCCAGCCAATCGGAGGGCATTTCCCTACCACCGCGCACGACCAGATCCGCAGCGAGGAACCGATGGCTTTCCTGCTCCAGTGCGGTCTGCAGGCGAGTTGTAAACGCGCTGATGCAGGACACCACACCCACCGCGAGAATCAGAGCGAGTACGAGAACACCCAGTTCACCACCGCGCCAATCACGCACCAACATTCGCGACGCCGTCAGAGACATGGAATCACCCCGCTACCAGTTGCCCGGCATCGAGCCGCAGACATCGGCCACAGCGAGCCGCCAGCTCCGGGTCATGGGTTACCAACACCAGGGTGGTATCTTCCTGACGGTTCAGTTCGAACAGAAGATCGACGATATGAGCACCGGTCTCGGTATCCAGATTACCGGTGGGCTCATCGGCGAACAGTATCGAAGGCTGCGCCGCGAACGCCCGAGCAATAGCGACCCGCTGCTGTTCGCCTCCGGACAACTGGCGGGGGTAATGGTCAAGGCGCTCGGCCAACTCCACGCGCTGCAGATAGTGCTCCCCTTCCTGGCGCGCATCCTGCTGTCCTTTCAACTCAAGAGGCAACATCACGTTTTCCAGCGCTGTGAGCGACGGCAACAGTTGGAATGATTGAAACACAAAGCCGATGTGCGCTGCGCGAAATAGCGCCCTTCCATCCTCATCGAGGGAATCCAGACGGGTGTCATTGATGGTGACGGTACCGGCGCTGGCCTCATCCAGCCCCGCCAGCAGTCCCAGCAGCGTCGACTTTCCCGAGCCTGACGCACCGATGATGGCAACGGTTTCACCGGACTTGATTTCGAAACTGATCCCTTTCAGTATCTCCAGCTCTGAGCCCGCCATGGGCACGCGTTTTTGGAGATCATTGGCTTCTATCATGCAGCGCTTCCTTTACCACCTTATACGGGTCTTGATCGCCCTCGGACTCATTGTACTGTCCCCTCTGAGCCAGGCAGAGGACACCCAGCCGACGATTCTTGTTCTAGGGGATAGTATCAGCGCCGCCTATGGCATGTCTCTCGAACAGGGCTGGGTCGCGCTGCTCGGTCATCGTCTCCATGAGCAGGGCCACAAATACGAGGTCATCAACGCCAGTATCAGCGGCGAAACCACCGGTGGCGGCCTGCGGCGCCTGCCGGCGCTTCTGAGTGAGCACCAGCCTAGCCTGTTAGTCCTTGAACTGGGCGCCAATGACGGTCTGCGGGGCTTTCCGTTGCCAAATCTGCAGAGCAATCTGGAACGCATGGTCGGCCTTGCACAGGAATCAGGCGCGGTGGTACTGCTGCTGCCCATGGAGGTTCCACCCAACTATGGAGCCCGGTACACCGCAGGTTTTCGCGACAGCTTTATCCAGGTCAGCGAAGCCAGCGGGGCCCGGCTGGGTCCCTTCCCGTTGATCGAGGTGGCCATCACCCCTGAACTCATGCAGGACGATGGCTTGCACCCAACGGCGGCGGCACAGCCGATCATTCTTGACACTGTGTATCCGTCCATTCAGCAAATGCTCGAACAGCAGTGAGATCGATCCATGTTACGACCTGACGACACGCACGCAAAAGCAGCACGAGCTGGCGGCGGCTCCTCGCGTGAATGACCCCACCTGGCAACAACTTCAGCAGTCAGACAAGGCTGGCATCTGGCACCCCTACGCGCCCTCTGCGGGCGGCAGCGAGATATATCCCGTTGTTTCCGCCCAGGGTGTCAAGCTGCGCCTGGCGGACGGTCGTGAGCTCATTGACGGCATGTCGTCCTGGTGGTGTGCTATTCACGGCTACAACCACCCCGTTCTAAACAGGGCCGCTCGAACACAACTCGACTCGATGTCGCACGTTATGTTTGGAGGGCTCACGCATCCGCCTGCCGTTGAACTGGCACGTCTGTTGTTGGAACTGACACCGGCGGCGCTGGAGCGCGTGTTCTTCACAGACTCGGGTTCCGTAGCGGTAGAGGTGGCAATGAAAATGGCCATTCAATACTGGCAGGGACGAGGAAAGCCTGGCAAGCATCGACTGATGGCACTCAGGCAGGGATACCATGGCGATACGCTGGGCGCGATGTCCGTGTGCGACCCCGTGACAGGGATGCATCATCTGTTCAGCAACAGTCTTGCAACACAGCTGTTTGCGCCAGCGCCCACCTGTGGTTTCGCACAGGGCTGCCCTGCGTCTGAACTGGACCCCGTGCGCGTCATGCTCGAAGCGCATGGCGACGAACTGGCCGCCGTCATCGTAGAGCCCGTGGTGCAAGGCGCCGGTGGCATGCGCTTCTACTCTCCCGACTACCTGAAACATCTGCGGACGTTGTGCGACCAACACGAAGTACTGCTGATTTTCGACGAAATCGCGACCGGCTTTGGTCGCACGGGCAAACTTTTCGCCCTGGAACACGCGGAGGTTGTGCCGGACATCCTCTGCCTGGGTAAAGCGCTGACCGGTGGCTACCTGACACTGGCGGCCACCCTGTGCAATCACGACGTCAGCGGCGGCATCGATGCCAGTGAAGCGGGCGCCTTCATGCATGGCCCAACCTTTATGGCCAACCCACTGGCCTGTGCGGTTGCTGTGGCGAGTATCAAACTGTTGCTCTCCCAGCCCTGGCAGCGCACGGTGGCCAGCATTCAGGCGCAGCTGGAGACGGAACTGGCGCCCGTCCGTGAGCTACCGGGTGTGAGCGACGTACGCTGTCTGGGGGCCATTGGCGTGGTCGAGTTGAATGAGCCCGTCGACATGAAACGCATTCAACCCCTGTTCGTTGAGCGTGGTGTCTGGCTGCGGCCCTTTGGAAAGCTCGTCTACACCATGCCGCCGTTTATCACCGACCGCAAGGATCTGACCCGCATTACCGATGTTCTGGTCGATGTCGTCGGGCTGACCGTGCGCGCCTGACGTCTAAGACAGCCACTCCAGGGTCCCCTGAAAATAGGTGACAGCCTGACCGGTCATAAAAACTCTACCGTCGCGCAACTCGCAGTCCAGCTCTCCGCCCCTGGCGGACAGCTGCCTTGCGAGCAAGGAAGTTTTGGACTGCCGCGCCGCCCAGTAGGGTACGGCGGCGCAGTGTGCTGATCCGGTCACCGAGTCCTCATCGACACCCACTCGTGGCGCAAAGAAACGCGAAACAAAATCGCATTGCTCTCCAGGTGCCGTAGCGATGATGGCGTACTGGGTGGCGTCAGCAAGCGCCCGGAAATCCGGTGCCAGGCCAACGATATCCGACTCAAACTCATAGACGTACAGCATCTGACTTGGGTCTGTATCGGGCAGCAGTGCCTCGCTGGCCGTGAGTCCGAGAGCCTGGCATACGGCGTAGTCCACTTCCACCGGGCTCACTGGAACGCTGGGAAAATCAAGCGTCAGTCCGCTGTCTGATCGACTCACACGCAGCGCACCGCTGGCGGAACAGAAAACCACTTCGTCAGACTCGACCTGCAGATGCTCAAACAGAACATGCGCCGCCGCCAGTGTGGCGTGGCCGCACAGGGCGACCTCGACCTGCGGCGTGAACCATCGCAGTTCCCAACGATCACCATTGGCCACAACGTAAGCCGTTTCTGCGAGGTTGTTCTCCATTGCAATAGACTGCAGCAAAGCCTCGTCCGGCCAATCCGCAAACAGGACAACAGCCGCCGGATTGCCACGAAACCGTTCACTGGCAAAGGCATCTACCTGATAAATAGGAGTCCCCATGAATCGCTACCTCCAGAGTGCGTGTACAAAGAACGGACCCTCTAATATAGTGGCGATCAGCCCCTACCACCACCCGGAACCACACTATGTCTCTTCGCCAGCAGACGACGCTACAACGCGATTTCTACCGGGTGATCTTTGGCACCGAAACACCGGCGGGCAAGTGGTTCGACATCGTTCTGATTATCGTGATCTGCACCAGCGTGGCCGTCGTCATGCTCGACTCGATACCCGATCTGCACGCCCGCTACGGGCTCTGGTATCTGCGTCTTGAGTGGTGCTTCACGCTGCTCTTCACCGTCGAGTATGCCGTCCGAGTATGGTGTGCACCCAATCGGAGGGCTTACGTGCTCAGCGTGTACGGCATCGTCGATCTACTGGCACTGCTGCCCACCTATCTGACGTTGCTACTGCCGCAAACAGCACCCTTGCTGATCATCCGTCTGCTGCGATTGCTGCGCATCTTCAGAGTCCTTCGGCTCTTGTCTCTTTTGCGGGAAGCCAATCAACTGGCCATCGCCCTGAGGCGTTCCACGCGCAAAATTTTTGTTTTCTTTGCGATGATGATCATCATCACTACCATCTTCGGCTGCCTGATGTACGTGGTGGAAGGGCCGCAGCACGGTTTTGACAATATTCCAAAAAGTATCTATTGGGCGATCGTGACCATTACGACCGTCGGCTACGGCGATGTGATACCCGCGACGCCGCTCGGGCGAGCCATAGCGTCTGTGGGGATGCTGATCGGTTATGCAGTAATCGCCGTTCCGACCGGCATCATCACTGCGGAGATCACCGTTTCGCAGCACGCGCAGCGCGAACGGGAGCTGAGGGAGTCTCGTAACTGTACCAACTGTGCCAGCGTGGAGCCCGACCCCACCGCCCACTACTGCCGCAACTGTGGGGCCGTGTTGCCTCGTCCGGGGCACGCCCCGGACTAGAAAACGGCGAGCTTGTGGCGAGAATGTGTATCAGCGCAGGCGCGGGGACCTGCATACGCCGCTGAGCCAAGCACCGAAACCGCGACAACTAGAAGTCTTTACGCAAGGTGACGCCCCAGGTTGCCGGCTCATTGTAGTAGGCCGTGAGGCGACCCTCCTGACCTGGCGCGTCCGCGATCGTATTGGTGTAGTTCTCGTCCGTGACGTTGCGCCCCCAGAGGGTAAGCTGCGCTTGCCAGGGCTCATAAATCAGTCCCGCGCGGAGATTCACCAACGTGAAGGAGTCGTCGTACTTCAATGGATCGTTGTTGACATCTGTCATACGCTCATCGGTGAAGATGTACTCGCCATAAACAAAGCCATTAATCGTATCGGACAGGGCAAACCCCTGGTTCGCTGTGAACACGACAACGTTCTCCGGGTTACCCGACATGTCACCGCCGCTGCGGTCACAGAAACCATTGCCAAGCTCGTCTGGATCCGGCTCCTGTGTCTGCCATGGCGTCGCGGTCCAGCAGGGTCCGTCTTCGAAGTTGGAGTACTCGCCGTTGTTGTAGGCGTAAGCGAGGGTCAGGGTAGTGGCGTCCAGCGGCAGCCAGGACAGGTCGATTTCCGCACCGTAGGTTTCCGCAGTGCCCGCGTTGATTAGCGCGAAGCCTCCACCCTGGAAGGAAACGGTCTGCAGATCATCCGTATCCGTTTTGTGCAGAGCGACATTCAGCCGCAGCGCCTGTTCCGGAAACTCCGCCTTCATTCCCAACTCGTAGGACTCCGACTCCTCGGGGCCGAAAATCACGGGTACGGTGTCAGGAATCCGGTCCGTGTTGGTACCGCCCGACTTGTAACCCGTGCCGTAGGAGGCATAAAACATAATGCTGTCGTCCATGAACCAGCTGAGTTTGGCCGTATAGGTGGTTTTGTTGTCGTCGAAGTTCTCTTCAAGGTCATCCTGCGGCGAGAGGGGCGGAAAAAAATAGAAGCCCCAGTTCGGCAGGGTCGGTAACGGAGCGTCCGGAGCGTCATCGGTGAACACGTTCACCAAGTCTTTTTCTTCGTAGGTGTAGCGGATACCGCCCGTCAATACGAGCGTTTCCGTGAGATTGTAGTCGGCCTGGCCGTATATGGCGTAGCTGGTGTGATCCTGTGAATTGGTATCGAACGAGCCGGAGCCGCCGACGAAGGCGATGTCGTTGGTGCCCAGAGTGGCCAGCATGCCAGACAGATCATCGCCGACCAAGGTCTGTCGCGCGTTGTCCAGATTTTGATCGTAGTAGTAGACACCGGTGACGTAGGTGAACTTGTCGCCCTCACCGGTCAGACGCAGTTCCTGGGTAAACTGGTCCTGGGTCGCATCGTTGATCCGGTAAGCACCGTCGAGGTCATTGAATGCGATGTCCGCGTCGTCGAAGGAGTCAAATTCACGGTAGCCGGTGATGCTGGTCACCAAAAAGTAGTCCGTGTCCCAGTCGATTTGCAGCGTGATGCCTTTGTCTTCGTTCTCGGAGATCGGCTTTTGACTGGTACTCACCTGGAAGTCGTAGAAATCGTCTTGATCGATCACCGTACCGCCGAGATCGGCGATGGACGTATCCGTGCCGATCAAACCGGACTCAGGGGCCTGCTGCGGGAAAAAGTTGTTGGTCCATGAACCGGAGCCGCAACAGACCTCTTTCACTTTCGAGTAGTCGCCGATCAGCTTGACGGTGATGTCATCCGTCGGATTGTACAGCGCCTGCAAACGGACGCCCCACCGATCGCGGTCGTTCAGGGCGTCTTCCTCGATGGTACCCAGTCTGACCCAGTCCAGATAGCCGTCGCGCTGCATGTAAAAGCCGGTAGCGCGGACCGCCAACACGTCTTCTATCAGGGTGACGCTCTTGGCGCCGCTGGTGCTCAGCAGATCGTAGTTGCCCCCCGTTCCCTCTATGAAACCGGTACCCTCGAAGTCAGGTGCAACGCTGTTGATCAGAATCGCACCCGCCGGGCTGTTGCGACCGAACAGCGTACCCTGAGGACCGCGCAGGACCTCAACGGTCGCGATGTCAACCAGATTGTTGACCATAGAACCTTGACGGGATCGGTACACGTTGTCGACGTACAGCCCGACGGATGGCTCGAGGCCGAAGTTCTGGGAACTGGTGAACACGCCACGGATCGAGAACGTGGTGGTCGTGGACGATTGGTTTTGACCCACAATCAGGCTGGGCGCATTG
>JBCCYE010000021.1:0-74066 GCA_039190425.1 Pseudomonadota bacterium
AATCCTTAACATACCCCTAATGGGAAAAATGTGGTTCAAAAACACTCTGTACCCTTAATTTGTTCGGGTTGTTTATTTTTTAAAATTAACACGACTCTGAATATCCGGCGTCGTTTAGCGGTATGGCTTTTTCAAACGGGATAATTCGGGTGTTCAGATAGTACAAGTAAGCATTGATTGCAATGAATCCAGTCAGTGCAACGAGAGAGAATAATAGCCAACTTGACCGAATATTCACGCCGTTCAGCGAACCGGTTCGTCCGAGTGAGGTGTTGGTGACAGTCTAAATGGTAGCAATTCAACCTCTAGCACATTTTGGACGGGCGAAACGCTTTGAGTCGGCAGCGCACTGTCAGCCTAAATCTAACATAAAGGGCATAGGGCTGCTTTGTGCCAAAAGCGGACATTGATCAAGCCAGTAATAAATCATTGAAAATCTCGGTCACCTTTGCATAACCTACAACCTTGTTAGCCTCCATAATCCGGAGTTCACGGCCAACCCACAAACTTCCCTCCTTCGGACTCAAAAGGTAGATATTCGTGGGACGGGTTTCTCCGGGAAATATTTTGTCGGCCCCTATGTACTCGTGAACCCCAGTAGTTCGCCAATCTTCTGCCAGCTCACATTGCGGACGATAACCAGTCACGGCGTAGTGGCTTTTTCCACCATCTTCCGTTGAAACCATCGTTACATCGGCTTGAAAATCTGGGCCGTTCTTCATGGATAGCATCAAAACCTGAGTGATCTGAGCGTCAGCTTTGAGTCGGCTGCAGCCCCTTAATTATAATGCGCGTCGGGCGGTTACCCTCCACCGCTACCGGGTGGGCGATTTTACGACCCTGCTTTGTCACCGATACTGTGTATTTACTGGCGCGCAAACCTTTGGTGAGTGTCCGCTTTGAGTCGTTAGCGGACTCTGGAATTGTATCTGCTCTGCGTTGTGAGTCCACAGGAAATCAAAAAGCCAGATACAGAAAAAAGGGCCCGCAGGCCCTTGGTTAAGCCAGTACTTTGGATTACCCGGCAGGCTGTGGTTCAGTGGTACCTGACTCCCTGACGATTTCGGCACTGCGCCGCGCCTCGCGTATCAGCTCAAGCACTCTGCACAGTATCAACTGCTGCCCGTGCTCTTCTTCTGGCCCAAGGTATGTACCTTCGTACGGGGTTACTCCGGCAAGGAACGACAGCATGTCCTCTGCCTGCACCAAAGAATTGTCAACGGTATCAAGGTTCTCGTAATTGCTCATGATTGGGCCTCCAAAAGCCCAGCCGCCTGCTCTGGTATCTCAAACGCCTTCCGCATCTGCCAGCGAGAGATTACCGCCAGAGCGTTGCACAGCCCGGCCACCTGAAGGGCGGTAAGGGTCTCCTTGTGCTGACAGTTGTCGAACAGCATCTCAGCTATGACTTCTGCGGCGCCAGCCGCCTGAACGTGTCTAACCTCGTCGTAGCGGACCAGCTCAAGGAAGCGGGTCACGTCTTCGGGCAGTTTGGTACTATCTTGTGTAGCCATATTCACCTCCAGTTAGGTGCTTGTGGTTAGGCTCCGGGTCGGGGATTCGCCCTTGGGCCGCTTATGGCTTCAAGTAGCGATATGCACCAAATACGCACCAAAGTACGCAATCGGTAAGTAGATAGGGCGAGAGTTATCAAAACATTCCATAAAAAATAAATACTTATGGCCCGCCCTTCAGGATTCGAACCTGAGACCTTCCCCTTAGGAGGGGGACGCTCTATCCAGCTGAGCTAAGGGCGGTAGGATGAGAGGTACTTTCGCTTTTCCGGGACTGTGACATCTGTGCTCAAGGATTGAGGCTGACGGCACAAGCCGGTGGGTGTTCTGCTTGCGTTTGGATGCGCACACGTTCCCACACCTCTCAGTGCAGCGCAGCCAGTAGAACATATCTGCAGTGGGCTCGCCAGTCGGAGACGATAACCTGTAGGCTGGATTACCGGAGCGGGGCACACCGCTGTTTTTGCACCGCACAAGTAACAAAAACCTAGCCTGTCGACAGGTGGTACTCGGAAAAGTCCGGACGGTGCATGTCCTTGAGGTACTGGCTTGGCTTCCACGGGTACAGGTTGGGCAGCCCGCTCTTGTCGAAATACCAGCTGTTGCAGCCGCCCGTCACCCACACGGTACCCTTAATGGCCTCGGCCATGGCGGCGTTGTATTCATCGTAGGCGCGCTGGCGAGCGGTAATCGCGGTCAGGCCTTCGCGGCGCATCTGCTTCAGCATGCTTACAATGTAATCCATCTGGTATTCGGAAATGGTAATCAGTGACAGGTTGCCCACCGGGCCTGTCGGTCCTTCCACCATCCAGAAATTGGGAAACCCGGGCATGGCCACGGCTCGGTGGGCGCGGGGGGCGCCATCCCAACGGCGCTCTAGGTCAGCGCCGTCTTCCCCGGTGACCCTGATCGGCATTACAAACGCGGAGGGGTCGAAGCCGGTGGCGAGCACCAGAGCGTCGAGTTCGTGCAGCGTCCCATCGTCGGTGCGTACACCCTGCGGCTCGATCGCGGTGATGTCATCGGTGACCAGGTGTGCGTGCGGTTGGCTGATGGCGGGATAGAATTCGGAGCAAAAGATCAGCCTTTTACAGGCTGCCTGGTAGTCTGGCGTGAGACGCGCACGCAGTTCTGGGTCGGGCACGTTCTCCTTGAGATTGTTGTAGCACAGCGAGCTTATCCAGCGTTGCATCAGCTTGTTACCGACGGTACCGGCGCTAAAGGTTCTGAGCATGGACTGCATCAGCAGGTTGTAGTTAAGCCATTGCAATACTGGAAAGTGTTCGTGCAGCCGATTCCAGGCAGGCGAGTAATTTTTTTGTGGCAGCTTCACCATCCATTGGGGTGTGCGTTGAAAGACAAACATCTCGTCGACGGTGGCGGTGATTGCGCCGA
Organism: Pseudomonadota bacterium; assembly: GCA_039190425.1. GTDB lineage: Bacteria > Pseudomonadota > Gammaproteobacteria > Pseudomonadales > Halieaceae > Marimicrobium. The sequence continues at coordinate 2,910 of JBCCYE010000021.1, forward strand.
CGATCTGGCAGGCGGTGGAACCCGTGCCGATCACACCTACTCTGCGCCCGGACAGCGACACAGTATGATCCCAACGGGCGCTGTGAAAACAGTCACCGGCAAACGTATCCAGTCCTGCAATGTCAGGGTAAGCGGGCCGGTGCAGCAGACCCGTAGCGGAAATGACGATGTCGTAGTCCGTCTGCTCTCCTGCGTCTGTGGTAAGGCGCCATACGGGTCGCTGGTACTCAAGCCCGGTGACGGGCGTATTGAATCGCACGCAGTGTGTGACGCCGAACTCGTCCGCGACCGATTCGAGATAAGCCTGTATGTCAGGGCCATAGGGGTAACGGTGGCTCCACTGGGCGCGCAGCGCAAAGCTGAAGGAGTACCAGCGTGAGGGAATGTCACAGGACAGGCCGGGGTAGGTGTTTTCTCGCCAGGTGCCGCCAACTCGGTCCGATTTTTCGTACACCGTCAATTCGGTAAAGCCCGCCTCACGGAGTTTGACGACGGCTGCGATCCCAGACATGCCGGCGCCAATGATGGCGATGCGCGGCTGTTGCCCGGCACGGGCCCAGCCCGCATCTGCATGTTCGTTTGAATCGGCAGTCACAGTGATCGCTCGCGGTGTTGGATGGTGTGTTATTGAAATCGCAGCCTAGCCCGTCGTGGCCCGTAGCGCCAGCGGCATAACCCTAAGCGACAAAAACGGCGACGCATTCCACGGCTGAAGAAATCTCAAAAAAAGTGTGTTTTCAAGCCTTGAAACGCTCCTGTTGCCCCCCATTAAAGTTCGCGAAGACGAAACAAACACAACCTTAAAGGAGGGTCGTATGTCTTTGTTAGCACGTAACAGTTTGTTTGATGTGGATCGGTTTTTTAGCAATGCCCGGCCCCAGCTAGCGGCTGCCCAAAGCGGCGTTGCGTACTCGCCGCGGGTGGACATCACTGAAGCTGGGGATCACTACGAGATCACCGCAGAGCTACCCGGTGTGAATCGCGATGACATTGAGGTCACCGTGGAAGAGGGCGTGCTCACGCTGAAGGCTGAGAGCCAGCGCGAGGAAACCGAGGAGAAAGAGGGTCGCGTTATTCGCCGCGAGCGACTGCACGGCAAGTACCTGCGCCGGTTCAATCTTGGCGAACAGGTCGATGAAGGCAACATCAAAGCGTCCTTCAAAGACGGTGTGCTGAGCCTGCAGGCGGCGAAAGTCGTACCGGAAGAGCCGCAGCGCCGGCGCATTGAAGTCGGCTGATCACCGGGTCAGCCGACCAGCATTGCCCGGATAACCTTGTGCAGCAGAGCTTTCTGTCTGGCGATGTTGTCCGGGTCCTGCAGGTGGCCTTCTGTCAGCGCCGCGAACGCGCGCTGTGACAGGAAGTAACCCGTGGTCAGATTGAACATGGCAATCAGGTTAATGGACAGCGTGGCTCTATCCTGATCGCTCGATCCGGCGGGGTGCAGGCGGCGCAGCCGCTCCATGTTATCCATGCCCTGATTGAGAAGCCGTTCCAACCAGCGCGCCATCATTTGATTGCCGACCGAGTCTTGATCACCCTGTAGGGCCTGTTGAAACAGCGCGGCCATTTGCGGATGGTCCAGCAGCAGGTCCGTCATCACCGCCGGAAGGTCGGTGTAATCGCGCAAGCTGTCTGCGCGCAACAGGTGTTTGTCCATCACCTCGGCCATCGGGGTCAGCGCCCGATCCAGCACCGCCTCGTAGAGCGCCTGTTTGCTGGCAAAGTGGTTGTACAGCCCCGGTTCTCGAATGCCCGCTGCGTCCGCTATTTGCCGAAGGGTTGTGCGGTCATACCCCTGTTGGGCAAACCGTTTCTCCGCTTCATCCAATATCCTGGCTGCCGTGCGCTCGCCTTTGGTCGGTGTGCGGTCGGCATCACTCTGCGGCATAAATTATCAATTGATTGCTAAAATTTGATCAAACGCTACCACAGATCCCTCGATTTTTCGACGCGACGAGGGGTATACTCTCCGAGAAATTAATGTCCGATAATTTTTAGGAGTGGCGATCATGGTGCCCATCCATGCACTGGTCAGTGATGACGCGAGCAGAATCAGCCGCCGCTGCTGGTCCGACCCCGCGGTCTACGAACTGGAAAAGCGCGGCATTTTCGGTCGCTGTTGGCTGTTCCTCGGACACGAATCACAGATTCGCAACCCCGGCGATTACGTGCAGGCCTACATGTGCGAAACACCGATCATTCTCGCTCGGGGCGAGGACGGGGGCGTGCACGCCAGCGTCAACAGCTGCACTCACCGTGGTCTGCCCGTGTGCCGGTCGGATCACGGCAATACCAAGCGATTCGTCTGTCCTTATCACAACTGGTCCTACACCGTATCAGGCGATCTGGTTGCAATCCCCCAAGAGAGTGAAGTGGCCGTAAAGCCGGACAAGTCTCAGCTGGGGCTGAAGCGGGTGCCCCGGGTCGAGTCGTGGCGAGGGATGATTTTCGGCAGTTTCGATCCACAGATCGAGTCTCTGGAAGACTACCTCGGCGATATGCGGTTTTACCTCGATGCCTTTTTCGAACGCTTTCCAGATGGCGTGGAGTTTGTCGGCGCACCGCATCGCTGGCTGTTGAACGCAAATTGGAAGCTGCCTGTGGAGAATCAGCTCGGGGACGTCAATCACGGCGCTTTCCTGCACAGTGCCATCATCCCCCGGGAGGCGCAGGATGCGATCGAAGAACTGGGCTACAGCGTCGTCACCACGCCGGGCCACGGTGCAACCTTTCGCCTGATGCCGCCAGAAACACCCGTCGATGAGGTGGCCTGGGGTATGGAAGGCATGGGGGCTATCTTCGGTGGTGAGGAGGTCGCGGCCTATTTGCGAGAGGTTCAGGCTCGGGCCGCGGAACGAGTGGGCGATTTGCGTGCCCGCATGAAAGGACTGACCTACGGTGTCTACCCCAACCTGTCCTTCCTGTGGTCCAACACGTCGTTCAAGGTGTCTCATCCGCGCGGGCCGGGCAAGGTCGAATACTGGTCCTGGGCTGTCGTTCCGGCGGACGCACCGGCGTCGATCAAGAAAGTGCTGCGCACCAACTACAGCTCATTCTTCGGCCCCGCAGGCATTTTGGAACAGGAAGACTCTGAGGCGTGGATGCAGCAGTTCAAAGGCAGCAACATCGATTTTGCGGATGACCATCCTTATTTCTATGGCCTGGGTCTGGGTGAAGAACAGCCGCACCCGGACATGCCCGGGCTGGTCAGTGTGACCGCGAACGAGTTCTACGCGCGACACTTTTTCAGTCGCTGGCGCAGAGATCTGGAAGCGGCGGAGGCCCGACAATGAACGGAACCTCGCTGGCGACCAGCCCGGAGCAACAGCGGGCACTGGAGCGCTTCTACTTTCATGAGGCGCGTCTGCTGGACAACCGCCAATACCAGCAATGGTTGGCACTGATGTGTGAGGACATCGCCTACTTAATGCCAGCTCGAGTCAATCGTCAGGTCGACAATCGCCTGCGCGGCCAAGAGCAAATGATCAGCGTTGAGCGCGAACTGGAAGACGTGGAGTCCATGGGCTGTCCGCACCGGGAGGAATCGATGATTCACCTGATGGTGCGGGTTGAACGCGCGTACAAGATCAACTCATGGTCAGAGAATCCACCGGCCAGAACCCGCAGAATCGTCGGCAATGTGGAGCTGATGGCCCGCCAGAACGACAATCTTCAGGTGATCAGTAACTTTCATTTGTTTTACGCCCGACCCGGAGCCGCGGATTGCATCTACAGTGGCCAACGACGCGATACCCTGAAAGCGGATGCGGACAGTTTTCGGGTGGGGCGGCGAGAGATCGTATTGGACTACGCCGACATCGAGCTACCCACGCTGGGCCTGCTGTTCTAGGCGGGCACCGCTGGATCTGGACAAACTGTGACGCGCACCCACTGCGACGGTTGCAATCAGGTCACACCCGTATCACTCTAGCCTCATCGTTGCAGCGCCGGCGACGGCAGCCGCGACGCAACCGGGGGTGTAGTGGGGTGCGGGTTAAGGCAGGCCTCATCGTCAGCAGTATCCTGGGATGTGTGTTCACGCTGCTGCCATGGGCGACAGCGCAAGCCCTATCCGAGCAGGCACTGGCTGACGGGCGACAGGATTATAAGAACGCCGTGGCGGCGCTGGAACGGGGGCGCCTATCGGATTACCAGCGCCTGCGCGCAGAGCTGGATGGCTATCCGCTGGCCATCTATCTGGACTATCAGGCACTCGCCAGGCGTGGCCATCGAGTCTCTCCGGCGGAAGCCAGAGCGTTTCTGGCACGTACGGAGGGTACGCCCCTGCCCGTACGCTACCTCAGTCTTTACCTTCGCCAGCTGGGCAAGCGCCAGCGCTGGGCGGGCTTTCTGGAAGTGCAGCCTGACGAACCCAACAGCGTGGTGCTCAAGTGTTACTACTACCGTGCCCACCTCGCAGCGGGCAATCATGGGCAAGCCTGGCGGGGCGCGCAGACACTGTGGGTGCACGGTCGCTCACAGCCGGACGAGTGCGATCCGCTGTTCGACGCTTGGCAGCGCGCAGGTGAGCGCACGGACGAGCTGGTCTGGCAGCGCCTGCTTGCTGCGTTTGATGAACGGCAAACATCACTACTGCGATACGTGGCTCGCAAGGGTTCCTCGCGGTTAAAGCCATGGTCAGATCGCCTGTTGCAAGTGTACGCCGACCCTTCTCGCATGCGCTCGATCACACTGCCACCGTCTTCGCCCTACGCGGGAGATATCGCCGCTCACGGCCTGGTGTATCTGGCCCGCTACAGCCCGGAACGGGCGCTGGATTATTGGCAGCGATATCAACTGGAGATGCAATTCACGCCTGCTCAGATACAGCAGGTAGACGAGGCGATTGCCCTGCGCAGTCTGTTTGCGCGCACGGACGCCCATCGGGCCTGGCTACAGGAGGCGTTGTCGCGCCTGCAAGACGACAAGCTAACGGGTATTCGTCTGCGCTGGGCCTTGGTAGAAGGCGATTGGCAAGCGGTGGCCGCCACTCTGCCGCTGTATACGATGGAGGCCCAGTCGGAGGGCAAATGGCGCTATTGGCAGGCGCGCGTATGGGAGCGCGACGGTGAGACCGAACGGGCCAGACAGTTGTTTGAGGGCCTGGCGCAAGAGCGGGGTTACTACAGCTTTCTGGCAGCGGAGCACCTGGGCAAGCCGCACGCTTTCAACCACCAGCCGCTCAACGAATTGGATAGCCAGGCGGTCGCCACACTGCCGGGTGTCATGCGCGTCCGGGAGCTGGTGTACCACGGCGAACCGCTTTTGGCCCATTCGGAATGGCACCATTTAGTTGGTGACAGCGATGAGTATCAGCGCTTGCAGTTGGCCCAGCTGGCACTCGGGCGTAGCTGGTATCGCATGGCCATCGACGCAGCCAACCGAGGAGGTCATTCCGATGCCCTGGATCTGAGGTTTCCAACCCCCTTCCTTGAGGCCTTTGAAGCCCAGGCCGTTGCCCGAGCGGTTCCGACCTCAGAATTGCTGGCCATCGCACGGCGGGAAAGTGCTTTTTTCCCGGAGGCGATGTCACCGGTCGGTGCTCGCGGCCTAATGCAGATCATGCCCGCGACCGGCAAGCAGGTGGCCCGCTCGCTGGGCAAGTCCCACTCGGTGGACGATCTGTACGACGTCGAACACAACGTCCTGCTCGGCAGCACCTACTATCGTGAGCTTCTGGACCGCTACAGTGACAACCGCATCTTTGCACTGGCAGCCTACAATGCAGGCCCCCATCGCGTCGACCGGTGGCGCAGAAGTTCCGGAGACACACTCGAGGCCGCCGTGTGGATCGAAGCGATACCCTTCAAGGAAACTCGCAACTATGTCCAGGCTGTGCTGTCTTACAACCTAGTGTTCCAGTATTTGATGGGCGATACTCAGTCTCTGCTGACGGATCGCGAAGAGCGCGCGCTGTATTAGGCCGGCAAATTTAGCCGCCAGCAGCGCACCACCAGAGTGATGTGGTGGTGAAACAAAGTTACGTCTTAATCCACGGGTAACGCGACTCAATGCAAGATACACGTCCACTGCTGCTAGCCAGTGACTTTCCCGCCATTCACCGGGACGAACCTGACACCTTGCAGGTAAATCTGGGCTACCTATGCAATCTGAGCTGTGTGCACTGCCACGTCAATGCTGGGCCTCAGCGGACAGAGCTGATGTCCGAGCAAACCATCGAGCAGGTGCTTGCGCTGCTCGAGCAGCGCTCATTCTCAACGCTGGATCTGACCGGCGGAGCACCCGAGCTGAATCCGCACTTCCGGTATCTGGTGCAGCGTGCCAGACGCCTGGGAGTCCACGTCATCGATCGCTGTAATCTGACCGTGTTGTTCGAGCCGGGGCAGGAAGACCTGGCAGGGTTTTTGGCCGATGAGGGTGTTGCCATCACCGCCTCCCTGCCGTGTTATCTGGAAGACAACGTGCAGGCACAGCGAGGCAAGGGGGTTTACGATAGCAGTATCCAGGCGCTGAAGCTTTTGAACCGGCTGGGCTACGGCGAGGCGCTTGAACTCAATCTCGTGTACAACCCGGTCGGACCGGTGCTACCGCCACCCCAACAGGCGCTGGAGGCTGATTATCGCCGCGAGTTGGGTGAACGTTTTGGTATCCAGTTTCACCGCTTGTTGGTGTTGACCAACATGCCCATCAGCCGCTTTGGTGCGACCCTGCTTGCCAAGGGGGAGTACACGGCTTACATGCAGCTGTTGCGCAATAGTTTCAGCACGGCCAATTTGCACGGCGTCATGTGCCGCAGCTTATTGAGCGTGGACTGGGAAGGGGGCGTCTACGACTGCGACTTCAATCAGATGCTGGCGTTGCCAGTGCTTCAAGGCGGGCGCCCACTGCACCTGGCCGATCTTCTGGACGGACAGCCTCTGGCGGGTCGAGCGGTGGTGACCGGCGAACACTGCTATGGCTGCACGGCGGGGCAGGGCAGTTCCTGTGGTGGTGCGCTGGAGCGGGGTTAATGCGTTTCTGCGCCAGGTCCCTACCGAGTGCACGATAGCGCTGTGATTGCTCCTTGCAGAGTCAGCTTCGTTATTCCAATGCTCAACGAGGGTCCGGCTATTGCCGGCGTGCTGCGAGACCTCGAGCGCAATCATCCCGACGCTGAGCGCATCGTCGTGGACGGTGGCAGCACTGACGATTCGGTGGTTCAGGCCATGCCACTGTGTGATCAGTTGTTGATCGGAGACCCGGGCAGAGCGCGGCAGATGAATCTCGGCGCGCGTGCCGCGAGCGGCGACTACCTCTTTTTTCTACACGCAGACAGCCGGCCGAGCATCGGCGGTAAGGAACTCGATTCGAGACTCGGCTCGACTCCGGATTGGGGCTTTTGTCATGTGCGCCTCAGCGGCAAGGGAGCGCTGTTTCGCGTGATTGAGTGGAGCATCAACCGTCGCTCGCAGTGGACGTCGATCGCGACAGGTGATCAGATGCTGTTCGTGCGGCGTACGCTGTTTCTGCAGTTGGGCGGCTATCAAGATATCCCTCTGATGGAAGACGTGGCGTTGAGTAAACAATTGCGCGCGCTTGCTTCCCCCGTAGTAGTTCCCGAGCCGGTGACGACCTCCAGCCGACGCTGGGAGGAGGGCGGCACACTGCGGACGATCGTGCTGATGTGGGTTTTGCGTCTGGCCTACGCTTGCGGTATCTCACCCGCGCGCTTGTGGCGCCGTTACCATGGCTGAACGGTCGGTCGTTGGCTCTACAACGCTGTTGGTGCAGTTTGCCAAGTCGCCTCTGCACGGTGCCGTCAAGACGCGCATGCAGCCGACGCTTTCACCCGCTGAGTCGCTCACTCTGCACTGTGAACTGATGGTGTGGACGACTCGGCGATTGCTGGATGCTGGTCTCGGTGATGTCCAGTTGCATGTGGCAGGGGCATTGGATCATCCTCTGCTGTCGCAACTGTTATCGCTGGGCCTGGATTGTGTGTTACCACAGCGCGGTGTCGATCTGGGCGAACGCATGTGCGCGGCGCTGATCACCGGGCTTGAGTCCTTTGACCGAGTCGTGCTGATAGGCAGTGACTGCCCTGCGATTGATCGGGCGTATTTGCACGCCGCAGTACATGCCCTGCAATCGACCGACGTGGTGATTGGGCCCGCCATGGACGGCGGTTATGTGCTGGTAGGTGCGCGACGTATTGAATCGGCAATCTTCACAGATATCGATTGGGGCAGTGAGCGCGTGCTGGCGCAGACGGCGCGACGTCTGGATGCGTCCAGCCTCACGTGGCAGCGACTCGCGCCGCTGTGCGACATCGATCGCCCGCGGGACTTGCCACACTGGCAGGCTTTGCGAGCGTCTGAACCTACCCTTGCGGTTGTCCCCTGGCCGCTGTCTCGGGAGATTGTGGAACGCTAGGCGCTCGCCAATGCGGCGGTGTCAGGCTCTTGCACGCTGCCCCCAGCGCGCCGATGCAGCAGCCAGGCTATGGCCGTGCAGTAACTAAGATTGGTTTGCAACTCGTTATCTGGGTCGGTGAGAAAGGCACGTTGACTGGCCAGTCCGCGCACGCGGGTCGCCAGTTCGGGATTGAACGCCAGATACCGATCCCAAAGGTCACGGTGCTGTGCCGCGGTGATGTGAAACAATCCCAGACCGTCCTGTCGGGCGGAGAACAGCCCCAGATCCGGCGTATTGATGGCGGCGTCGAGCAGGTATTGCTCGCTCGCTGCGTCCCAGGCGCCCATGTATTTCAGCGTAGGGCGTATAACCTGTTCCCTCAGGTGTTCTGCGGTCACGAACATAAGCTGCTTCCTCGCAGGGATGACTAGTCCGTCAGTACTGCCGTGTCACTTGTTATCGTCTGCTGTGAAATCCTGAGGTCACTGCGCGTTGCCATAGAACAGAACCCCGCTTTCGTTTGTTGTGATCCAGAAGCTCACGATCGAGCAAGATCGCGTCCATTTCTGCCCCACAAGTAAATTTTTAACACACATACCCATTTAGTCCAATAAAAATAAAGGGTTAACGGTGATATTTCACAATTTTTTTGCAAACTTTGTCTAACTAATCCTGGTTCGAGATAATCGTCAGAAAAATATTTCAATAAAAAGCTGCTAAAAGCGGTTTTCAGGGTGGTAAAAATCAGTAAAAACTCATTTTTAAGCAGTGCTCAGCCGCCCGATAACTTCACAACAAAACCCTGTTGTTCAAGTAGCGATTTCAGCATCTGACGTTGATCGCCCTGTAGCTCGACACCCTCGGGCTTGATCGCGCCACCCACGCCACACTGTTGTTTCAATTGCTTGGCGAGCGTCTTTAGCGCCGGGCCCTGGAGCGGCAGGCCGGTGATCAGCGTAACGGTCTTGCCACCGCGTCCCTTGCTCTGTCGTTGCAGACGCACAATGCCGTCACCGGGTGGCGCCACCGCCTCAGAGCCGCAGCAGTCCGGAGCAGCGGGGGCGCCGCAGGACGGGCACAGCCTGCCCGCATCGGTCGAGTAGACGGGGCGACTGTGCTTGTTGCGACGGGTCATGATGATCGAGTGTCCCTATGGGTGGTCTGTGGTGAAACGGGCCATGATAACTTGGCGGCTGCACTGTGCGAGGGCTGCGAGTATGATTCGAAAACCCCGGTGGTGCCAACCATCGCACACGTCGTATCGGAGACCGTATGGATCAAACCTCGGACCAGCTCATTGTCGAGCTTCAAAGCCGCCTTGCGTTTCAGGAGCAAACGGTGCAACAGCTGGATGAAGCACTGAGCGCTCAACAGCAGGAGCTGTTGCAACTTCGGCGGCAGGTTGAGCTACTCCATGAACGGATGAAGGAGCAGGCCTCCGCACTGGAGCAGACGGGTGGATCCGACCTGTCTCGGGAGCGTCCTCCCCACTACTGACGGCCGGTCAGTTTGCGTCGCGGCGGCGCCGGTTTTCAGGTCTCATCGGCATGCGTAGAATCGAGCGTTTGAATAACAACGTTGGGAGCACATTATGAGCGAAGGCGCTCGCAAGGACACAGACCAGCAGTCGGAGTTCCGCCAGTACTGCCGTGACTGGCTGGTCGATCATCGCCCGGGGGAGCCCCCCGTGCGACTGCCTCTATCCCCACTGGAAATCATGACCAGACCACAGTTGAACTACCTGCAGGACTGGCAGAAGGCGGCTTATGAAGCAGGTCTGGTAGGGTGTGATTACCCGGAAAATGTGGGCGGCGGTGGCAAGCAGGACTGTCAGCGCATAGCCAACGAAGAGATGATTCGCGCCCGTACGCCGTTTTTTCCGAACGTTATCGGACTTGGCATGGCGGCACCAACGGTCCTGCACCACGGCCAGGCGGCGCTTAAACAGGAGCTTCTGCCGAAACTGTTCTCTGGGGAAGACATCTGGTGTCAGGGGTTCAGTGAGCCCGGGGCGGGATCTGACCTCGCCAGCGTACAGACTTTCGCCGAGCGCAAGGGCGATAAGTGGGTGATCAATGGCCACAAGGTTTGGACGTCGCTGGCGCACTTCGCCGAATGGATGATTTTGTTGTTACGCACGGACCGGTCCCACAAATACGACGGCTTATCGTATTTTGTGGTACCGATCCGCTCGGCTATTGGCGCGGGCGTGACGGTTCGCCCGCTGATCAAAATGACGGGAGAGACGGGGTTTAACGAGGTCATTTTCGACCATCTCGAAGTCGACGATCGGTTCCGGCTCGACGAGTTGGGCAAGGGCTGGCAGGTGGCCACGACGACCCTGCTGCACGAGCGGGGTGCTGGTGAACTGCAGACGCCTCGCGCAGGCGGGTTGAAGAGCAAGGCCACGCACGCCACGAATACGGCCAACCTGATTGAGCTGGCGCGCAAGACTTCGCGCAACGGCGGCCGCGCGGCAGATGACCCACTGCTGCGGGATCGCATGATGCAACAGGTGATTCGCGAGCAAGGCCTGGCACAAAACCAGCGCCGGGCGCGCGTCACGGCACTGCAGGACCACCCGTCCAGGCTGTTGCTGCAGAACAAACTGTTGGCCAGTGAGATTGCCCAGGATACGGCCGCCCTGGCGATGGACATCGCCGGCCCACAGAGCTCACTGTATCTGGGTGACAGCCAAGCTCCAGCGGGCGGACAGTGGCCAATGGCGTACATGAACTCCTACGGGATGACCATTGCAGCGGGTACCAGCGAGGTGCAACGCAACATTCTTGGCGAGCGTGTGCTCGGCATGCCGAAGTCCAAATAGTGGGAGGCTGACATGGCGCAACCGGATAATTTTGGTTTTGGTGAAGAGGCGGCATTGTTGAAGGAGTCCGCCCGCAAGTTCTTAGCGGACAACTTTTCAACCGAGCAATTGCACAGCCTGGTCGCTGGCGACCCCGATCCCGAACGCATGCCCGAGTGTTTGTGGGAGCGTTCTCTGTGGCAGCAGATGGTTGATCTGGGCTGGACGTCACTGGCGGTGCCGGAGGCAGCGGGCGGGCTTGGCATGCCCGCTGCAGCTGTTGCGGGCCTTGTGGAGGAACTCGGGCGCGCCGCGTTTCCCTGCCCGCTACTGCCGACGCTGAACGTCACCTATGCGTTGGCAGCCTGCGGCAGTCAAGGTGAGGCCGCTCTGGCGGAAATCGTCGCCGGCCGCAGCGCTTCTCTGGCAGTGACCAATAGTGCGGGCTCTTGGGAGGCGGGCGATACGGACGTTCTGGCCAGTGAAGGCAGACTCAGCGGGGCGGCCTATTTTGTGCAAGACGCGCGCAAGGTGGACCGTTTGCTGGTCAGTGCGCTGAACGAGGAAGGTTCGATTGGATTGTACTGGGTCGACACCGAAGCGTCGGGTGTCGAAATTCTGCCCGATGCGATCGTGGATCTGACTCGGGATCAGGCCCATGTGCACTTTCAGGATGTGCACGCGGCGCGAGTCTCGGCCGAGGGTGCAGCCGCACTGCAGCGTGCGCTGCCCGTCGTCTGGACGCTGTTGGCAGCGGACATCGTCGGGGCCGCAGAGTGGCAGCTGCAAACAACGGTGGAATACGTCTCGACACGCCAGCAGTTTGATCACCCGCTGGGGTTTTTCCAAGCGGTCAAACACCCGTTGGTGGATGTCATGATCCTCGTCGATCAAACTAAATCGCTGGTCTACAACGCGGCGTGCGCCATCGATAGTGAGCCGGAAAAAGCGATGGCATGTGCGCATATGGCGAAGGCGTCGGCTTGCGACACTGCAGCCTATGCGAGCAGCCGATCCGTGCAATGCCACGGCGGCATCGGCTTCACCTGGGAGTGCTATATCCATCTGTACTTCAAACGCCAGAAACACAGCCAGATGTTGTTTGGGGACGCTGCCTGGCACAGAGCACGGCTGGCGGTGCTGCTCATTGACGACGCGGCTTGACCGTCCATGGCGACGGATGCAGATGATTCGCTGAAAGATAGGGCAAGGCTGAACAAATTTTCATCATCGCGGGTGCTGTTCGTGTAAATTTTCGGCAAGGCGGGGCACTTTTCTCGCCTTCGCATTTACACGCCACCGGCATTTGGTTATAACTTACGCCATAACGTAACCGTACAAGGCAGCGTTTGCTGTCTCCTGTTTGGGGCAAGGTTGGGGCAAGGGGGAAGCACGCCGGACGTCCATGCATCGCTACAGTGTCGATAATGCTGTTACCTTTACCCCGGACGATCTCTCGCTCTTCAGGGCGTCCCCCTTCGCGGCCTGGATGGAGCGGCTGACTCTGGAAAATCCGGATCACGGAATCCATCCCGATCTCAATTCCAATGTACCGGGCGGTGGCTCACAGATTCAGCAGGACATCGTTGTCACGCTGAGAGGTGAAGGGCGTGACGTGGCCGTGATCGATGTGGATCAGCCGGAGTCTCAGCGGCGAGCGGATACACTGGCAGCAATGCGTGACGGTGCTGACTTCATCGTCAACGGTTTGCTGGCACTCGGGACGCTGGCAGGCATGGCCCATCTTTTGATGCGCTCCAGTGGCTGCTCAACCTTCGGTAGTTTTCTTTACGTGCCCTGCGAAACCGGTGGTCACAACGCGGTGGATGCCGGCTTCAAGCTCAGCTTTCTGGCGGATCTGTTAAGTCATCTACAGGGCCAGTTGCCGCCCCAGTTGTTGATGGTTCAGGCCGACGCGGAAGTGCGGCCACTGGCGACCGAAGATCACATTCATTACTACCTCGCCGTCAAGGCCCGGTTCCTGGAGGCTATGCAGTCGTTTCGCAAACACAAGATGCCGGATCCGTCTGAGTCGACGCATTTCGGTCGCTGGAGTGACTGCGCTGCCGAGGTCATGAAACAGCGTGCCCAAAGCGTAGCTTCCCAGCAGGATCTTCAGGAGGACGCCGAAACAGCAGCGGAAGAAGAGCAGTATCAGCAAGTCATGGCGGCGGCAAGCGGAGCGGCGGTCGCCCATACCGCGGCTGCAGCGGTGGCGGCGAGCGAGGCGGGGGAAGCGGCTGTTGATGGGCCGGTGCTGGCAGCGCCCAGTGCGGAAACGCTTGCCGAGCAGGCCAGCCATTTGTCAGCGGACAGTTTCCGCAGTCTCGAGGCGCCTGGCCATACACCCAACGTCGCCCGAGCAGTCACCACGCTGGCGTTGGCGGCGACCGACGGGGAAACCGTGGAGCCCGATGTGGCACCGGCGTCTGACGGTGATTCTTTGTTCGTTGCCACCGAAATCGGGGGCGATGCCGATACCGCTCTGTCGGATAAAGAGCCTGTTGAAGAAGCGGCGCCGCTGCCGATCGCCGATGTTGGGGAGATCGACATGGAGGCGTTGCGGGTGAGTCCGCCCGTGCGGGCCGATGCCGACGATACCCCGACACCCTGCGAGCCCTTGGCGTACGATACCGATGATCCGCTGGAAAACCTTGAGTTCATTCGCAACCCGGCCCTGGTGTCAGCGCCCTCTTCACGATTGGCCGATCCAGGCTTTGTCGATAGGGATACAGAGGCTGGCAGACCTGCGACGGGGCAGCCCGAGAGGGAGGTACCTGTTGATGTGGCTGACGGCACTCAAACCCCAGATCAGGACAGTCCACAGACGTTGCGAGTGACCATCACTGCAGAGCAGGCGCCGCCGCCCAGTCTGCGTGAAAATCTGGAGCCGGACGCGCCCTGGGAAGCAGAAGAGGATGAGCCGTCGGTGGCTGATCGCGTATCAGACATCAACGATGAGCCACTGCTGCTGCCTCCCGACCCCATTGGGAACGCGCTCGAGGCGGATGGGCGGGAGCATCCACTGGATTCCAGGCCAACAGGCGCGGAGTCTGGTTCGTTGGTCGACCTGGACAGCGCGCCTGCGCCCGGTCTACGTCCTCTCGGAGCGGTCCCTACGCCTGCCGAGGTGGATTTACCGAGCGATAAAGCACCACCCTCCAGCGCTCTCGGTACCGATCTCGATGAACCCACACTCAGCCAAATCAGCAACCGGCTCAATACGGGTGAAGACGTCGACGAAGATTTCGACAGAGACTAGTCCGTCAGCGCAATGGTCGGAGGCCATTGCGCACTTCTTCAATAAACAGCTCCGGCTGTTCCAGGGCGGCGAAGTGCCCGCCGCGGTCAAGCTCATTCCAGTAGATGAGATTTGTAAAGCGTTTTTCCGCCCAGCGCCGGCTGCAGCGCATGATTTCCTTCGGGAAAATGGAGCAGGCCGTTGGCATATGAATCGGATCCAGATTGGGATTCTTGAAACTTTCCCAGTAGAGACGTGCAGAACTGGCGCCCGCGTTGTTCAGCCAATAGAACATTGCATTATCCAGTAGCTCATCGCGAGTAAGGACGTTTTCCGGATGTTTACGCCCATTCCTCTCGCAATCTGTCCACATATAGAATTTCTCGACCACCCAGGCCATTTGGCCAACCGGCGAGTCGGCCAGTGCATAGCCAAGGGTTTGCGGGTAGGTCGATTGTTGTTTCGAGTAGCCGGATCCCTGATCTGTGTAGTGGCCAAGGTCATCCAGCGCCTGTTGCTCGGCCTGGGTCAGATTGTCCAGCGTTTCAGGGTCGGGTGCGACGATGGGCATGTTAATGTGAATGCCCGCGCAGTGTTCGGTTTGCGTTTGTCCCATCGATTGAGTGATCAAACTGCCCCAGTCCCCGCCCTGAGCGACGTAGCGATCATAGCCCAGTCGGTCCATCAGCTGTCCCCACATATGCCCGATGCGCTCGGCTGAGGTGCCGGGGGCCGCGGGTTTACCAGAAAAGCCATAGCCGGGCAGGCAGGGCGCAACCACGTGAAATGCGTCGGCGGCATCGCCACCGTGGGCCACCGGATTGGCCAGTGCATCGAGTACCTTGTGAAACTCCACGACCGATCCGGGCCAGCCGTGTGAGATGACGAGCGGTAGTGCGTTAGCCTCCGGGCTCTGGAGGTGAATGAAGTGGATGTCCATTCCCTCCAAGCTGGTCGTGAACTGCGGCCAACTGTTCATCTTTTGCTCAAAACGTCGCCAGTCATAGTCGCTGGCCCAGTATTCCACCAGCTCTCTGGTGTAATCCAGTGGCATCCCTTGGTCCCAGTTGTCGACGGTCTCTGCCTCTGGCCATCGAGTGGCGCGCAGACGTTTTCTGAGGCTGTTCAACTCGCTGTCGGGAACATCGACATGAAAGGCTGATATGGAATCGGGCATGAGATAGGCTCCGGAAAAAGCCCACACGGTATCGAGGTGGGCGAGAGGGTGCAAGCTTTGCAAAAATTTGTGTAGCAAGTTTATGAAACCCGTCTAAGCTATATGCCATATATGGGATATGGCAGTGCTACGGATCTATGGGTAGTGTAATTAACAGGTCTTGCAAAGCCGTGCTCGTGAAGCCGCTCTCAGCACAACGTATAAGGGCACGGTGACTGAACATAGGAGTCCCTGACATACCGTATGGGCGCTAAACCCCTGCATCGGCTGTCTCGAACGGCCGAGGTCATTTGCTATGGCCTCGGTGCGGTGCTGTGCGCGTTTTTTATAGTGTCGTTGGCCCAGGGAGAGAGCGAACGGCGTACTGGTATCGAAGCTTTTGAGCAACTGGCGCAGCTGGAAGAGCTGGGAGTTGCGTCAGTGCCAGCTGCTGAAACTTCAGCGGCCGCTGATCCGGCTGCCGAGGACATCGATTTATCCGGCACACAAAATCCAGATACTTCGCTGTGGTCGCCCGGGCGTGTAGACGATTACCAGGCCAGCCTGAATGCGGAGTTGCCTGATGTGCTCGGGGTGCTAGAAATCGATTCAGTGGGTTTGAAGGTCCCTGTGTACGCAACCAATACCGATCTGGTGATGGATCGTGGGGCGGGCATTATTGACGGCATGTCATACCCTCACGAACTCGGCAACATTGGCATTTCAGGGCATCGTGACGGCTATTTCCGCGTGCTTAAGGACGTGAAGGTCGGCGATGCGCTGATGCTTCAAACTCTGGAAGGGCCCAAGCGCTTTCGTATCGACGCGACCAAGGTGGTGGAAATCTCGGATCTGTCACTGCTTCAGGATACCGACGACCAGATAGTCACTCTGGTCACCTGTTACCCCTTTTACTTTGTCGGAAATGCGCCGCAGCGTTACATCGTGACGGCGACACTCGACTAAACCTATGTCAATCGTAAATAAAGGAGGATTTGACATGCTCAAGAAGATGGTACTGCTGACTGGAATGGGTCTCGCACTCGCGACCGGGCAAGTGAACGCTCAAATGACAGACGAGCCCGTGACCTGTGCCGACCTGGACTGGTCTGCCGAGGTTCTGGCTCGTAACCCAGATATCGGCCAGTCATGCTTCGGCGTCTATGAAAAGGATGGCAAGCTTTACGCCAAAACGGAGATCGAAGTCATTCGTGTGCGTGGTAACACCATCACGTTTCGTCCGTTACACACCGACGGCACCAAAGGCGAAAGCCGTAGTGTGACCGTTGGCAACGACTTCCGCGCAATCATAGCCGGGCGCGAGTATCGCGCCAGTGATCTGATGCGTGGCCAGATACTGAACGTGTATCTGCCGGAAGATCGTTTCGCCCTGCACATCGCGGATGAAGATGGACCGGGTGAAGATGATGTGATCGAGATCATGGAAGCTGAAGTGGTTGAAATGCCGACGACGGCCAGCCCGCTGTTCCTGATCGGCTCTCTGGGTGCTGCGCTGTTGGCGCTGGGTGGTGTCTTCACCTCCGTGCGTCGTCGCCTGTCCTAAGCGAACCTAACCGACTACCTAAAGGGGCTGCGGCCCCTTTTTCTTTTTCAGTGCGCTGTTCTCAGTCGCTCCGGCACTGCTAGAGCACCAGGTCACTCATCGCTCCACACTCGGCGCAGTGGCTCACCAAAATCGTCGTAGATGGTTTTACGGCGCGGTTTCGGCAATCGGCTGCGCTTGGGTGCCGGCGTGCGCTGGGGTTTGGTCTTGCGACGTGACTCGATGGCGGCAATGACTTCTGGGACGAGTGTTCGCTTGGTTCTGGGCTCCACGAAAAGGCGTCGGTTCAGGAATACCGGCGGATCGTCCGGTTCTTTGCCCGACTGACCCTGGGGTACTTCCGTGACGCGCCCGCCGCGCATCAGGTAACGCTCCATCTCCCGCTCCAGTTGTCGGCGCAGGTCGGCTTTTGTGGGGACTTTTTTCACAGGACAGCGCCTTGCTGGTTTGCCCGCCAAACACAGCAGTATACTCGGCCCGTGGGTGATTTACAGTGCACTGCTAATACCCTTGCGCAGCGTTGCGCCCGGCCCCTCAGTCTGCAAACTGACCCGTCCGTTGGTCACGGTGATGCCCAGGCTGGCAAACAGATTGGCCCAATCGGGCATGGTCGTGAGGTTGCGCGCGCGCTGATACGAGGGTTCGAACAGCGCCAGCTGATTGAGTTCATCCAACCGGGCGACCATCGCCGGCACCGACATGGGCTGGTTGCCACAGCAATCGTTCAACGACCTGAGCGCACTGTCCAGGCTGACCTTGCCATCGGACTGACGCCGCAACCGGACATCAATGTTCAAAAAGTACCAGACGCCGGTCCAATAAACTCTCATGAAACCACCGCGTTGCCGCATGGCCGCGCTGACTTCCCACAGACTCTCACCGTCAAACCGGGTGTCTTCGCGACCCCGCACGAGGCCATCATGGATTTTCTGCCACATGCCACGTTCATCGAGCAGTCCCATTCGTGCCTGGAGTAGATTCTGATAGTAGGTCGCAAGGCCTTCGCTGAACCACGTATCCCCCCACCCTCGGTAGGGAATGAGCAGATGGGCGGCCTCATGGTAACCCGTCCAGCTTCGCTTAAGTATCTCCAGGCTGGTGTCGGGCGAGATGTAGAATTCAACGATGTTGACCTCGTCGCGGCGAACCTGAGCCCAGGGTATGGGGTCTGCGCCGTGCGCCGACGCTGGCCTTACCACGTACCGCCACGACCGCTGGGGCCATTCGCCGTAGGCCTGATCCAGTGATTTGGACAGAAAAATCAACCAGGTTTCAATGGTCTCGGTGGCGAACTCGCTGAACTCGTCACTGATATCGACCTGCACCGATCGGCTGTCCACCCACAGCTTTTGCTCGCCCGCGTGAGCGACTGGGAACAGTGCACAGGGCCACAATAGCAGCGCGAGCAAATGAACGGTTCGCAGCGAACTCATAAAACAACGGATGTCCGGCGGTATGGATCCGCAGTGGCAGATGTCTTGGTCAGCAGTGCACGTGTCCGCGTCGAGACCCGAGTGCTCGAATCCGCTTCCAGGGGTACCTTTGTACCGCGCCTGGCGCAGCGCAAACCCTGAGCGTGCTGGCTCGTCGTACTGCTTGACCGCTCGTTCACAGTGTCCCCGCTCGCGCCTTTGCCTGGGTGCTGTCGGTGTACTGGTATGCTGCTAATTGCCCCGTTGGCATAGTAACCTGTATTTTCGGAGAAAA
The DNA here is from genome assembly GCA_039190425.1 of Pseudomonadota bacterium. Lineage (GTDB taxonomy): Bacteria > Pseudomonadota > Gammaproteobacteria > Pseudomonadales > Halieaceae > Marimicrobium. Next base: position 21,742 of record JBCCYE010000021.1, read on the forward strand.
CAGTTCGGCGGTTTTTTCGCACCGCACATTCTGGTTTAATGCTCTGCTCTACCCGACCTCGACACTATATGAACACACTGAGATCTATCCTGGTGTTCACCTGGATGGTGATTTCCGTCATACCGCAAGGCCTTGCACTCTTGTTTGCAGCTGCCTTTGCTTCAGACCGCGTTTTGTGGTGGTGGTTCGCTGTTCCCTGGTTGAGAGGCGTGATTCTGGCCGCCAAGGCGGTCGGTGGGGTGCGGTACCGACTGCACGGCGAAGACAATCTACCAGCTCGGGAAGATATGCGACGCGTGATACTTTGCCCTAAGCATCAATCAACCTGGGAAACCTTCTTTTTTCCCAGCATGACGTCACACCCGCTGGCGTATGTGTTTAAGAAGGAGCTGCTGCGGATTCCAATCTTCGGCTGGTGCATGGGCGCCTTGGATATGATTCATATCGATCGAAGCCAGCGTTCTGAGGCCTGGACCAAGGTCGCTGAACAGGGTCTGCGCCTGATGGATTCGGGCAAATGGATCATCATGTTCCCCGAGGGCACGCGTACCGAGCGCGGCCAGAAAGGGGTTTACAAGACCGGCGCAACGCGGCTGGCGGTCGCGACCAGCGCTTACGTTATACCCATTGCAGTCACCTCTGCGCGATGCTGGCCACGTCGATCTTTCTCGTTCATTCCGGGTACGATTGATGTGTCAATCGGTCAGCCCGTGTCAGCCGAGGGTCGAGAGCCGGGTGAGTTGATGGATGAGATAGAGCGCTGGATTGAAGCGGAAATGCGACGGCTCGATCCTGAAGCTTACGCCTGATGAACCACACCCTGTGTATCTAACGATAAAAGGAGAGCCCCATGTCGGCAGGAAAAGTTGGAATTCTAATCTGTTATGCGGTTTTGGCGCTGCTGGCCGTCACTCAGAGTGACTCAGGCCTGGGCGTATGGTCGTTGCGTATTTTGATTCTACTGGCGGTCGTGCACCTGGTCGAAGTTGTTGTTTTTTTTAAGCTGTGCCAGCGCGCCGGCGGTTCGCTTGGAGTGCACCTGCTGAACGTGTTCCTGTTTGGCGTGTTTCATGCCAACGAGTTGAAGGCAGCGTCGGGCGAGGGCTGACCGTCGCGTTGTAAACCCATTAGGATATTGGAGGCAGATATGACTGATGCATACATTGTAGGCGCGGTGCGCAGCGCCGGTGGGCGCAAGAACGGGCGCCTTTCCAAGGTTCACCCCATCGATCTTGGCGCCGAAGTGGTCGACGCTCTGGTAGCGAAGACCGGAGTTGCGGTGGATGAAATTGACGACCTGATCTTTGGTTGTGTTTCCCAGGTTGGCGCCCAGTCCAGCAACATCGCTCGCAATGTCTGCATCTCATCTGTGCTCGGTGAAGCGGTGCCTGGCACGACGGTTGATCGTCAATGTGGTTCGGGTCAGCAAGCGATGCATTTTGCCGTCCAGGCGGTGCTGTCGGGCACCCAGAATGTCGTTATTGCCGGCGGTGTTGAAAGCATGAGCCAGGTGCCGATCGGCGCCAATATCATTGATGGCTACAAGGCCGAGCACGGTCTGCCCTACGGGGCGCGAATCACGGAACGGTATCCCGGCGTGCAATTCAGCCAGTTTACGGGTGCTGAACTATTGGCGAAAAAGTATGAGATTACCAGTGAAGAACTGAACGAATTTGCACTGGCATCGCATGTCAATGCCAAGCGGGCAGTAGAGGAGGGGCGCTTTGAGGGGGAGATTGTACCCATTGAGATAACGCTCGAAGATGGCACGCCGGAAATGCATGTACGGGATGAAGGCATACGCATGGACGCAACGCTCGACGCCATCGCCGGGCTGGAGCCTTTGCAAGAAGGGGGCATCATTACGGCCGCTAACGCATCACAGATTTGTGATGGTGCGGCGGCGGTCATGGTCGTCGACGGGGCGACGTGCAAGCGATTGGGCTTGCAGCCACTGGCTCGAGTGGTTGCGCTGAGTGTCGTCGGCTCCGACCCGGTGATTATGTTGGAAGGGCCCATCCCGGCGACGCGCAAAGTGCTCGAGACAGCCGGCATGTCCATGGACGATATTGATTTATTCGAGGTCAATGAGGCGTTTGGTTCCGTACCGCTCGCCTGGGCCAAGGCCCTGGGTGCCGATATGGAGAAGCTGAATGTCAACGGTGGTGCACAGGCACTTGGTCATCCGCTGGGGGGTACGGGCGCCAAGCTCATGACCACGCTGGTCCACGAGCTGCACCGCTCCGGCAAGCGCTACGGTCTGCTCGCGATCTGTGAGGGTGGAGGAACCGCCAATGGCACCATTGTGGAGCGCGTGGACGAAGTTCATTAGGCACCGACTCATGCGTGTGCGGCGTCATCCCTCGTTGCTGTCATCAGCCATGGCCTGGCAAAGCGTTTTCAGAATCTGGATGCGCGCATAGCGTTTGTCATTACCTGCGATCAGTGTCCAGGGCGCCGCCCGGGTGCTGGTCGCAGCGAGCATATCGTTGACGGCGGTTTCGTAGTCGCTCCACTTTTCCCGGTTTCGCCAATCATCCTGGGTGATTTTGTAACGCTTGTGTGGCGTACTCTCTCGCTCTTGGAATCGCTTCAGTTGCTCGTCTTTGCTGATGTGAATCCAAAATTTGCACAGCGTGCTCTCATTGTCCAACAGCTGCCGTTCAAACTCCGCGATCTCGTAGTAGGCCCTTTGCCATTCATTCTCGGCTGCGAACCCTTCCACCCGCTCGACAAGAACCCGCCCGTACCAGGAGCGATCAAACAGCGTAAATCGTCCGTCGCGCTGAATATGGCGCCAAAATCGCCAGAGATAGTGATACTTCAATTCTTCGTCGCTGGGCGCAGCATACCGAGCGAGGTGGTACAGCCGTGGGTCGACCGCGTTAGTGACTCTGCGCAGGGATGAACCTTTACCTGCGGCATCCCATCCCTCGAAGACAGCGATCAGTGAGCGGCCTTCCCGATACCTTTGCCAAGCCAGATCCTGCAATCGCCTCTGCCACTTTGATAGCTGGTCCTTGTAATCGTCTTTTGCAAGAACGCGGCTAAGATCGACATCCGCGAGGCTCGATGGCGTGCTCGGTTTTTCAACGGCATGGTCAATCTGGTTGCCCACCACGCTCAGCTCGTGGCGCTGCATAGCCCCTGCGACGACCCGGCCGGCGGTGATGTCACGATAGCGTTTGTCTTCCGCATCCAGGAGGTGCCAAGACGCGTACAGGGAATTTGTGCGCTGAATCATTTCGCTGGCAATGTTCTGGCTGAGGTCATAATCGCCCTGCAATTCGTAGGGGCGGTCCGTAACTCTTGGGTTTTGCTGTTTGCCTGCTCGCTCCTGCAGCTGTTGGCGTCGCGCGTCGCGCCCAACCTGCAGCCACAGCTTTATGATGATTGCGCCGTCCTCCGCCAACATGCGTTCAAACTCCCAGATGCGCTGACAGCCTTCGGCGAACTCACCGTCAGTCAATTCGCCGGACATGGCCTTGCGCCCGAGGCGCGTGTACCAGGAGCCAAGAAAAATGCCAATCTCACCGCGCGGCGGCAGGCGCCTCCAGAAACGCCAAAAATAGGGTCTGGAATCTTCCTCATCGGAGCGCTCCCAGAAAGTGTTGGTTTCGATGCCTCTGGGGTCCATCCATTCGCAGAGTCGCTGGGCCAGCGCGCCTTTGCCGGCGCCGTCTACCCCTGCAATGATCAAAATGGTGGCACGATTTGCCGCTGCCAAGGACTGCTGCGCCGCCAGCAGGTCCATTCGGAGCGGTAGTTCCAATTCGTCGAACTCATCACCGGAAAGCGGATTTCCCGGAGGTATGGCGTCCAGCACCTGTGTATCCTTTCTTTTGGCCAGGGCTTACTCTATCCTAATTTATAGAACAGGGTCGCTCGGTCTGCCGAGTGACCGATGATGACCGCGAGGAGGCCGCCGCCGTGGGATTTTACGAACGCTACGTATTGCCGCGCTTTATCCGCTGTGCCTGTGGTACCAAGCCGATCATGAAGCAGAGAGAAAAGGTTGTGCCGAACGCCAGTGGCGTTGTGCTAGAGATTGGCATCGGCAGTGGCTTGAATTTGCCGTTTTACGACACTGACAGAGTCGACAAGCTGATCGGTCTAGACCCCTCCGAAGAGTCCTGGCAGCTGGCCGCAAGACAGGCAGAGCATCTGGATTTTGAGGTGGAATTTATCGGATTGCCGGGTGAGCAGATTCCACTGGAGTCCAACAGTGTGGACACTGTGCTGGTCACCTATTCGCTGTGCACCATTCCCGATCCGGTTGCTGCTTTGGAAGGTATGTCCAGAGTGTTACGACCCGGTGGTAGGTTGCTGTTTTGCGAGCACGGCATAGCGCCTGATGCAAGCGTGCGCAAATGGCAGAACAGGGTCAACCCGCTGTGGAGCCGCCTGGCCGGTGGCTGCAATCTCAACCGCGATATCCCGCAACTGCTGTGCGATGGTGGCTTCACGGTCAGCGCATTGCAGGCCGACTACATTCCCTCGACACCGCGAGTGGCGGGCTATAACTACTGGGGCAGCGCGCTGCTTGAGTAGACCTCAAACGCTGACGGGCAATATGTAGAGCTCCACTCGACGATTGCGGGCCCGACCTTCCGGTGTGTCGTTGTCAGCGATCGGCTGAGCGAAGCCAACGCCTTCCACGTACATGCGCCCCGCTGCAACCTGCTGGGTGGCGAGATAATTGGAAACGCTTCGAGCTCTTCGTTCAGACAGTGTTAAGTTGTACTCACGGCCTCCCGTACTGTCCGTGTGGCCGCTCACGCGCAGATTGGTGTCGGCGTACTTTGCGAGAACCAGACCGACGGAGTTGAGAACGCCGTAGAATTCGGGTCTGAGATTATAAGAATCCGTTTCGAAGGTGATGTTGCCCGGCATGATCAAACGGATGCTGTCACCTTCGCGCACTACCTGTACGCCGGTTCCCTGCAGCTGCTCGCGCAATTTGGATTCTTGTACATCCATATAGGCGCCGACCCCGGCGCCGACAATGCCACAGCCCAGCGCAGCATTGCGCGCTTTTTCTCGTGAGTCCAGCGCACCGAGCAGACCGCATACGGCAGCGGCGCCACCGCCGTACTTGGCGGTGTTGCTGACCTGTTCCTCGCCGGTGTAGGGATTGGTAGTACAGGCCGCTATCGCAAGTGTGCAGCAGCCGATGATCGATCGTAGCGTACGCATAATATTGCCCCCTGAATGACAGCTAAGCTGTTCTTGTTAGCAGGTGCACCCCACAAACGGTGCCTGCTGATTTCTCGGTAGGATTTTAGCCTTCGTCTGGCCACTCACACCATATTTAGTTACATTTATGCCACTTTTTGCATGTCAGGGAGAGGGTTGTGAGTGTAACCACCGTTGACGGTATCGATTACGGCCCTTTGGCCGTTCTGTCAGGCACCTTGCGGGGCGATCACGGGCTGGATACAGCGCCGGTGCCAGTGGGAGAGGCGCACAAGCCCTTCTACGACACACGGGTGTTTGGGGCAGCCGGAGATCTAAACAACGCCGGGCGGCAAACGCCGTTCGTGTGTGACAAGGCAGGCACGATAGCATATCGACACCGGGCGGTGGTTCAGAGCGAAGCGATGTCTTACGCGCAATCGACCCTGTTGTGCATCTACAATTCCACCAACTTTGAGCACACAGACGCCAGCACGTTGCGCAAGGTAAGCTAATGGATCCTCTTACCCAGGGTACCCTGGGTGCCGTGCTGCCGAGTTCCGTCAGTCGAAAACGCCAGGTTGCCAGTGCCGCACTGGTGGGGTTTCTCGCGGGTATGGCGCCCGATCTTGATGTGCTGATTCGCTCCTCCGACGATCCTCTGCTGTTCCTGGAGTATCACCGCCAGTTTACGCACTCGCTGGTTTTTATCCCCATTGGTGGACTGATCTGCGCCCTGGTGCTGCACGCCTTGATAGGCAAGCGTCGCCAGTTGGCCTTTGTCGAGACCTGGCTGATCTGTACCCTGGCTTATTCGACCCATGCGCTGCTTGACGCCTGCACAACCTATGGCACCGTGCTGTTCTGGCCCTTCAGCGATACGCGGATCGCCTGGAACACCATTTCCATCATCGATCCGCTGTTCACACTACCGATTTTGACGGCGGTGATTCTAGCTGCTGTTAAAAAGCGGCCCGGCTTTGCGCGCCTAGGCCTGCTTTGGGCACTGGGCTATCTCACGCTGGGATTGGTGCAACGCAATGAGGCGATCGACCTGGGGCGTCAGCTGGCCACTGAACGCGGGCACATTCCTCTGCGGTTGGAAGCGAAGCCAAGCTTTGCCAACATACTGCTTTGGAAGGTGGTCTACGAGACGGAGGATGAGTTCCATGTAGACGCAGTGCGCACCGGTTGGTCACCGCGCGTGTTCACGGGCGATGCGGTCAGGAAATTGGATGTCGCGCGGGATTTGCCCTGGCTTGATCCGCGTTCTCAGCAGGCGCGCGATGTGGAACGCTTTCGCTGGTTCAGCAATGGTTATGTCGCACTGGATCCACAACACCGTGACCGGGTGATCGATATTCGCTATTCAATGTTGCCCAATGAAATCGATGCTCTTTGGAGCATTCAGTTGGATCCGGATGCTGATCCGGACCAGCACGTCGCGTATCTTGTGCACAGAAACAGTGATCCCAACCAGCTGAGCCGCATTTGGCAGATGCTAAGCGGTGATTCGGGCCCACCTTAGGCCGCCTCGAGTACCTCTCGGGCGGCTCCCAGCGCCAGGCCGCTGTTGATCGGGGCTTGCTGTCGCTCCAGTACGGATTCCAGCGCGTTGAGAACGACATTGACGTTGCGTGCGCTACAGCCGAAACCCATCAGGCCTATGCGCCAGGTCTTACCCGCCAATGTGCCCAGGCCAGCCCCGATCTCCAGATCAAAGTCTGTCAGCAGAGCGGTTCGTACCGAGGCGTCGTCGACCCCGTCGGGAATCATCACTGAGTTCAGCTGGGGCAGACGATGTTCCGCTGCAACGGCCATACCCAGCCCCATCGCTTCCAGCCCGGCGACCAATGCTCGATGATTGTGCCGATGGCGGGCGTGTGCTGCCTCGAGACCTTCTTCTTTGAGCATGACCAGCGCCTCGTGCAGTGCATAGAGATCGTTGACTGGAGCAGTGTGGTGATAAGCTCGCTTGCTTCCGCCCCCCCAGTATCCCATCACAAGCTGCATATCGAGGAACCAGCTCTGGACTTTGGATTGCCGGGACCTGATGCGCTCCACCGCTCGTGGGCTGAAGGTTACGGGTGAGATTCCCGGTATACAGGACAGACACTTCTGGGTGCCGGAGTAAACGGCGTCGGCACCCCAGCGGTCTACCTCTACCGGGATGCCAGCCAGTGAGGTCACCGTATCGACGATGGACAGCGCGCCATGTTCATGGGCGAGCGCACATAGAGCAACCGCGTCACTGCGCACGCCAGTTGAGGTTTCCGCGTGGACAAAGGCGAGCACAGAAGCGTCAGGGTGCGCGGCAAAGGCTTGGGCGACCTTGTCGACGCTCACCGGCGTTCCCCAGTCGTCTTGTACCATGACGGCGGTCGCGCCACAGCGCTCGACGTTCTCCTGCATCCGGCCGCCGAATACGCCGTTCTGGCAGACAATGACCGTATCACCGGGTGCTACCAGGTTGACGAAACAGGCTTCCATGCCGGCGGAGCCAGGCGCCGAGATGGGGAGTGTGAGTTCGTTTTCAGTTTGAAACGCAAACTGCAACAAGGACTTTATCTCGTCCATAAGATGGACGAACAGCGGATCCAGATGGCCGATGGTGGGCTGTGCCAGAGCAGCCAGAACACGGGGTGACACATCCGAGGGTCCCGGCCCCATCAGGGTGCGTCTTGGTGGGTAAAAGCTGCGGGTCATGGCAAGGCTCCGGGTGGTCTCAAAACTTGGCGCAACAGTAGCAGATTTACTAGCGATGATGAATCCGCGAGCTGGATAGCACCTATTTGCCTGACGGATGAGCTGGTCTGGCGATGCTGTACGGCAGCGCGTATGCTAGCGCGACAATAATGCTTAAGAGGATTTTCGAGTGAATCGTCCTGATGTAGAACTCAACCTGGCCGCCGCCACTCTGCGGCGCGCCGAACTGAACCCCGAACGCATCGCAATGGTTTTTGAGGATGAGCAAATCAGTTTTGCCGATTTTGCCGACAGGGTTCGCCATCAGGCCGGCTTGCTGCAGGCGCTGGGTGTATGTGTGGGAGACCGGGTTGCCTACCTGGGTCTCAATCATCCAGCATTTCTGGAGACGATGTTCGCGGCGCAGGCCCTAGGTGCAGTTTTTGTGCCACTTAATTTCCGCCTAACCGCGGACGAGTTGACCTTCATCATCAACGACGCCGGTGTTCACACGCTGTTTGTTGACGATGGTTTGCGCCCGGTGCTGGAGCCTGCGCGAGCTGACCTGTGCTGCCGTCACTACTTCAGTTCAGAGTCCGAGGCGGAAGGATGGCGACACATGCTCACCGAGCGAGCGGCGGCCCAGGCCATATCGGGAGCGGTGTCAGTCGATACTCACGATGTTGCTGTCATCATGTATACCTCAGGGACAACTGGATTGCCCAAGGGCGCGATGCTTACTCACGGCAATGTTTTCTGGAACAACGTGAACGCGATGTTGGCCTTTGGGGGTTACCGCGATGACGTGGTGCTGACCGCGGCGCCTTTGTTTCATATTGGCGGTCTTAATGTAATGACGTTGTCCTCATTTCACATCGGCTCCAAGCTGATTCTACTGCGCAACTTTGATCCTGTGCAGGTGCTGACGGATATTGAGCGCTATCGAGTGACGCATATGTTTGGTGCTCCCGCCATGTTTCTTTTTATGTCACAACAGGCCTCATTCGAGACGGCCGATTTGTCGAGCGTGAAGAACTTTATCTGTGGCGCTGCGCCGGTTCCTGAGAATCTGATCGAGCTGTTCAGCGGTCGCGGTATTGATTTCTGCCAGGGCTACGGGCTCACGGAAACTGCTCCGTTCGCCTCTTTTCTTACTCCGGAGTGGTCAAAGAGCAAGTTGGGTTCGGCGGGGCAGCCGCCGCTATACAGTGAGCTCCGTATCGTCAATGGCGATAACGAGCCCGTGGTCGCTGGCGAAAAAGGAGAAGTCTGCCTGCGTGGGCCCAACATCATGAAGGGGTACTGGAACCGGCCTGAGGCGACTGCTTCCGCCATTGATGAGCAAAACTGGTTTCATTCAGGTGACATCGGCTACCTCGACGACGATGGCTTTCTTTTCATCTGCGATCGTCTCAAGGACATGGTGATCAGCGGCGGAGAAAACGTCTATCCAGCAGAGGTAGAGAGTGTCCTGTACAAGCATGCTGCGATTGCCGAAGTCGCGGTGATTGGCTTGCCCGATGAGAAGTGGGGCGAGGCTGTGACGGCGGTAGTTGCTCTACACGAAGGGCAGTCTTTGTCACTGGAAGGCCTGCGTGAATTCGCCGAGCCGCATTTGGCCAAATACAAATTGCCCCTGAGACTGCATCAGGTGGATGCCCTGCCGCGCAACCCGGCCGGAAAGGTGTTGAAGTTTGTGCTAAAGGAGCAGTTGGCCGGCTGAGCCGTAGCCGTCAGTCGCTGGTATCGCCCCCAACATTAGCCTGGGCGGCCGCGATCCGAGCGATGGGAATCCGGAACGGACTGCAGGACACGTAGTCCAGCCCCAGTTCGTGGCAGAACTTGACTGAGCGCGGATCACCGCCATGCTCGCCACAAATCCCATATTTGATGCCCTTCTTGGCGCTGCGACTCTCGCGGATCGCCATCTCCATGAGACGGCCAACGGCGCGTTGATCCAGTGACACAAAAGGATCCGCGTCCATCAACTTTCCACTCAGGTATTTGGGAATGAACTTGCCGGCATCGTCCCTCGAAAACCCGTAGGTCATTTGCGTCAAATCGTTGGTGCCGAAACTCATAAACTCAACGGCCGGTGCCAATCGGTCTGCTCCCAGGGCGGCTCTGGGTGTTTCCATCATGGTGCCGACCCGGTAGGGAATCGAAAGTGTTTTAGCTCGGCCAACTTTACGAACACACTTGTCGATGATATCCGTAATCAAGCGTATTTCTCGGACGTTCACGACTAACGGGATCATGATTTCAGGAAAAGGTCTCAAGCCTTCGGCCGTGGCATCCGCGGCGGCGCTGATGATGGCCATGACCTGCATCTCAGTTATCTCCGGATAGATCACGGAAAGTCGACACCCTCTGAAACCCAGCATTGGATTCACTTCGGTGAGATCTTCATTAATGTCGCGAATGCGGTCAGCCGGCTTGCCCAATTTGGCAGCGAGTTTGTCGATGTCTTCATCCGTTTGTGGTAGAAATTCGTGCAGTGGCGGATCCAGAAGGCGAATGGTTACTGGTAAGCCATCCATGACTCGAAACAGTGCCAGAATGTCATCGTGCTGGTAAGTTTGCAGGGTGCTCAGGTGTTCTAGTCGTTCCTCTCGAGTCTCTGCGAGAATCATCGCCCGCATGTTCTCAATGCGCTCGGTTTCAAAGAACATGTGTTCCGTGCGGCACAGACCGATGCCCTCAGCGCCCAGTTCACGCGCGCGAGCAGCATCTTCCGGCGTTTCCGCGTTGGCGCGTACTTTCAGTTTTCGGTACTTGTCAGCCCAGGACAGCAGAATCTGAAAGTCCTCGCTGTTGCGGGCTTCGGTCTTTGCGATGTCTCCCAGCATGACTTCTCCTGAACTGCCGTCCAGGGTAACAACGTCACCGCGCTTGAGGGTGACACCTTCGCTGGTTGTCGCGAGGCCCGCTTCGCTGTCAACCTGTAAACTGCCGCAGCCGGTGATGGCACAGACGCCCATGCCGCGCGCTACGACTGCGGCGTGTGAGGTCATGCCTCCCAGTTCGGTCAGGATGCCGGCAGCGACTTTCATCCCATGGATGTCCTCTGGCGTGGTTTCTCGTCGCAGCAGAATGACGCTGTGGCCTTTCGCAGCCTCTTGCTCAGCCTCTTCGGCAGAAAAAACGAGTTTGCCCGTGGCGCCGCCAGGACTCGCAGGTAGCCCCGCGGCGATGATGTCAGTTTTTGCTTTGGGATCGACCATTGGGTGCAGAAAGGCCTCCACGTGCTCGGGTGAGACTCGCATCAGAGCTTCGCGCTCGTTGATCATGCCTTCCTGAACCATATCGACTGCGATTTTGACCGACGCACGACCCGTCCGTTTACCACTGCGCGTCTGGAGCATATAAAAGCGGCCTTCCTGGACGGTGAACTCGATGTCCTGCATGTCCCGGTAGTGCTTTTCGAGTTGTGCCTGGGTTTGAAACAGCTCTTCGTAAACCCCAGGCAGGCGCTGCTGAAGCGCTTCCACCGAGAGAGGGGTTCGTATTCCAGCGACGACGTCTTCGCCGGCAGCATTGAACAGAAACTCGCCAAAGAACTGGCGCGCACCCGTGGAGGGATTGCGCGTAAACGCAACGCCTGAGCCGGAATCGTCGCCGAAGTTACCGAACACCATCGACTGAACAGTGACGGCGGTGCCTAGCTTGTCCGAAATGTTGTTCATTTCTCTATATACGATGGCGCGCGGTGTATGCCATGAAAGGAAAACGGCTTGTACAGCCATCTTGAGTTGTTCAAACGGGTCTTCCGGGAATTCAACCAGCGATTTGTAGATGCCGACAATCTGCCGCCAGTCGTCTGCGTTCATATCGACGTCTGACGTCATGTCGTGACTGTCCTTGTAAGTCTGTAACTCGCGCTCAAAGCGGTCTGCCTCTACATCAAGCACCACGTCCGCGAACATCTGTATGAAGCGGCGATAGGAGTCAAATGCGAACCGTGGGTTGCCGGTCCTGTTGGCCAGTCCTTCTGCGATCTCGTCGTTCAATCCGAGATTAAGAATTGTGTTCATCATGCCGGGCATTGAGATTGGCGCGCCTGAACGAACGGAAAAAAGCAGCGGATTGTCCGGATCGCCAAAACGGGCGCCCATGTGTTTTTCCACCAGATCCAGAGCCACTCGATACTCCTGCTCCAGCAGCGTTGGCAGCTTGTTGCCGGCTTCGAAAAACTCCCGGCAGGTGCTGGTGGTAATGACAAAACCAAAGGGAACCGGCAAACCCAGCCCGGTCATCTCACACAGATTAGCGCCCTTGCCACCCAGGAGGTCCCGATCATCCTTGCTGCCTTCGTTGAACAGATAGACGCGCTTTGCCATGCCAACTCCGAGGTTTGTCGCTGTGCGCTGGCGAGTATACCGACACTGAGTCGGTGGGGGGAGAGTGATCTATCGAGACTGTGGGCGAGTGCACACAGTCCTGTGCCAACCTCTATCCTATGTCTGGGGTAGGATGACGAGGCCATGAAACTTCTATACTGTCCTTATTGTTGACAGGGAGCTCGATCAGATGCTGACACCGGCTGAAGTACATGCGAAGAAACGTGAAATTACCGCCGAGGGGGGGCTGTTTGAGCGGCAACAGGTAACGCTGGACGGACATGATTATCGCGCTTATCGGCACGCGCCCAACACGCTGATTGAGGTCTTCGATGGTGCCCGGCAGCATGGCGACCTGGAGTTTCTGGTTTATCAGCATACGCGGCTGAGCTATCGGGCGTTTTTCGAGGCTGCTGATGCTCTGGCTGCGACGCTGCAAAGGGACTATGGACTGACCAAGGGAGATCGTTTTGCCATCGCCATGCGCAACAACCCTTCCTGGGTCATTGCCTATACGGCGGCCACACTGATCGGCGCGGTGGTCGTGCCGGTTAACAGCTGGGGGAAGACAGAGGAGCTGAGCTACGCCCTGTCGGACTCCGGTAGTCACATCCTGGTCTGTGATGAGCAGCGGTTCTCACTGATCGAGGACCAGGTCACCGAGTTGGAGGTCGAGGTTTTATTGGTGGCTGAGTCGAGTGAAGTGGGCGCTGACGGGGAAAGAGTCCGAGCCTTCGCCGATGCCGTTGATGCCGGGCGTGATCGTACTTTTGTGCCGCCGACACTGGTGCCCGAGGATCCGTGTGTCATTCTCTACACCTCAGGTTCGACCGGCTTTCCCAAGGGGGTATTGCACCGTCAGATCGCTCTTTGCCAGTCGCTGATGAACATGTTTTTTCTCGGCTATCTGGTCATGGAGTTGGAAGGCGCTCGGGAATTCCGCGGCGGAGCCGAGCGAGAGACGCCACTGTTGACCGTGCCCTTGTTTCACGCCACCGGTCTATTGTCCGGGTTTATTCTGCCACTGCATACTGCGCAAAAGGTGGTCATGATGTACAAGTGGGATGCTGGCGAAGCGCTACGATTAATCGAGAGCGAGAAGGTCACCAGCCTTTCCAGCGTGCCGACCATCGTCCAAGACCTTCTGACCTATCCGGGATTCGACACCGCAGATACCACATCGCTGATTCGTGTCACCGGAGCCGGTGCTGCTACGCCGGCAGGGCTGCCTGAATTGATAGAGCAGAAGTGTGGCGCTCCGAGTCGCTCAGCCGGTTGGGGCATGACGGAAACTCTAGCCGTTGGCGGAACCATGAGCGGTGCGATCTTCGATCTGAAGCCAAACAGCGCGGGTATTGTGTCGCCTCTGGTGGATATGCGGTTCCGCGATTCGGTGGGGGCGTTGGTCGAAGCGGAGCAGGGTGGTGAACTGGAGGTCAGGTCCGTCACCTGTACGCCGGGGTACTGGGAGAAGCCGGAGGCCAATGCGGCGACGTTTGACGGTGACCGCTGGATGAAGACCGGCGACATGGCGCGCATTGATGAAGACGGCTTCTTGCATATTACGGGCCGTATCAAGGAGATCGTTATACGCGGTGGAGAGAACATATACCCGGGCGAAATCGAACACGCAGTGTACGCGCTGCCCGCTGTGAAAGAGAACGTTGTGTTTGGTATTCCCGACGCCACAATGGGCGAGGAATTGGCGCTGGTGGTGTACCTGAATCCTGGTGCGGATATTAGCGAGGGCGAGATCCGTGACCATCTGGGCGAACGACTGGCAGGCTATAAAGTGCCGAGATTCATCGACATCTGGCAACACCCGCTACCGCAGAATGCCAGTGGCAAACTGCATAAGTTGAAGGTGCGTGATGCGTTTCTCGAAGCCCGCTAATCAGCGGGTCGAAAGCAACTCTGCCAGCCGATCAATTTCCGCTAGATCGGCCGTTGCTGGGACCAGAAAAAGTTCCTCACAGCCTGCGGCCTCGGCGTTATCAAGCGCCTCTCGAACGGCGTCAGCATTAGATCGGTTCACCGACTCGGCCATCATAGTGGCAATCTCATTACCCGCAATGGCCAGATAGTCGTAGACATAGTCGTACAGTCGCTGCTGACCATCATCCGCCAGCGTGTACCAAAAGCCGCCAAGACGATAGGGCGTCGTGGATCGCTCTGCGCGCTCCCAAGCTGCGTCTGCCATAGCAAATGTATTGGCGAGTTCGTGCTGCTCGCCGTTGCCTGACCACGCGTACAGGCCATCGGCCCAGGCAGCGCAGCGTTCAATACTCTTTGGGCCCATGGCGCCGGCGAGCAGTTGAGGCCCATCGGCGCAAAGCGGGTTCGGGCCGATGCTGCCGCCGCCGCTGATCATTTCCTCGCCGCGCCAGACACGTCGCATCTCTTCTACCTGCCTGTCCATTCTGCCGTAGCGTCCTTTGAACGTGGCACCCACAGCTTCGTAGTCTTTTTCTCGCCCGCCATAGCCCACGGCCATTTTGCGAGCCCGGCCGCCGGACAGAATGTCCAGCGTCGCCATCTCCTTTGCGACCCGAGTTGCACTGTGCATGGGCAGCACATACAGCGTTGGTGTAATTTCCACATTCTCTGTCGCTGCGGCTGCCGCTGCCAGTACGACGCGCATGTCATAGGTCGGCCCGTGTACCCGTTCGCCACAGGAAAGGCTGTGAAACGGCCCTTCGTCGATGGCGCGAAACCAGCTAAGATAGTCTTCGCGGGTTAAGCCCTGCTTCATGTAAGGCAGGCAAACGCCAATTTTCATCGTGCTGGTCATGTTCAGCTTCCGAGTTAGGCCAATAGGTAGGTCGCTAATAGTAGCGGAGTTTGTCCGTCGAGCTGTTCAGCAATATGAACTGTTCCTCGTTCTCCTGCTCTGCCCGAATCACACGCTTGGTTGCCGCCTGCCTGTGGTGTAACGTATCGCCGCCTTGGTCCATAGCGATGTTCGGGAGTCACAATGAAAGTGGATGGTCCATTTTATGCGCAGCTCGCGGACGCAGCTGCAGAAGCGCGTCGACTTGCCGCGATAGGGTACGATGGCGTCTATACGCTGGAGGGAAGCTGGGACCCGTTTTACCCGCTGGTCATGGCCTCGGAGCACGCGCCTGAGCTGGACATCGCAACGGGTATCGCGGTGGCGTTCCCCCGTAACCCAATGCACCTCGCATACCAGGCCTGGGACTTGCAAAAGTTCAGTAGAGGCAAGTTCATGCTCGGTATAGGGCCTCAAATCAAAACCCATATCGAAAAGCGTTTCGGGATCGATTTCAGCCCGCCCGCACCCCGTATGCGGGAGTACATTCAAGCACTCAAAGCGATCTTTGCCTGCTGGCAGGATGGCGCGGACATGGATTATCACGGCGAGTACTACCGACACACCCTGATGACCCCCATGTTCAATCCGGGCCCATTGGAACACGGCCCGCCGCCGGTGCTACTGGGAGCACTGGGCCCGAAGATGACCGCGGTGGCTGCGGAAGTGGCCGATGGATTGGTGGTCCACCCGTTCAACACGCTGCCATTTTTACAACAGCGCGCGCTGCCCATCGTTCGAGACGGACTGCAACAATCTGGCCGTGATCGCGACCAGTTTACGCTGCAGGTGAATGCCATAGTGATCACTGGCGTTGATGAAGAGGCTCGAGCTGTCGCGCGGCAAAGCGTGAAAGATCTGCTGGGCTTCTACGCCTCGACGCCAGCCTATCGTCCTCCCATGGACGCCGTGGGCTATGGTGAGCTGCAGCCTGAGCTAAATCGGTTGTCCAAAGAAGGCCGCTGGGATGAACTGGCCAATCACCTGGACGAAGACTTCGTAGACGCATTCGCAGTGCAGGGTCAGCCCGAGGAAATCGCTGGCAAACTACTCGAGCGCTATGGCTCCGATGCGGATCGAATTGCTATCTACGCCCCTTACGCTGCCCCGGACGAGATGTGGTCCAACATCATCGCCGAGCTCAAAGAGGGCTAGAACCACCAGTGCTAGTGCGGTTTTCTGCTATCCTGAAGCCATGGCTGGCGATGACCAAACCAACGAGACGCTGCTGGAATCTCTGATGAAGTTCACCGGTCAGGTGGCGGAAGGGACGTTCGATCTTGCGCGCAACACGGCCACCATGACGGCTATGTTTGGCGAGAGTTGGCTGCGTTCGGCGCTGCTCACCCGTCTCGAGCCCGAGCGATTGGAGGCAATGGCTGAGGCGGGTCGATTCCTTCGTGATGCTAGAGAAACTGCGGGGCTGTCCGTCAAGGAAATGTCCGAAACTCTGGGTCTGGCCGATCGCACCATGTTGGAGGATATAGAGAGCGGCGAAACCATCATGCCGCTGGAGCTCATGCTGCGCAGCGCGTCGCTGTTAGCCAGGCATGACCCGATTCCCTTTCTGATTAAATTCATGCGCACCTACAACCCGGCGCTTGAGAAGACGCTTGAGCAGTTGGGGGTGATGGCGCTACCGCGGCAGTACGAGCGTGAGCGTCGCTTTGTGAACCTTGTACGTCAGCACGATGTTCTGCGCAGCTTGAATGACGACGAGTACGACCGGTTTATTCATTATATGGACAGTTCGTGTAATCTGGTGCTGGAGGTGATGGCGAAGGAAAAAGCGGCTCAGGCCCGATCGCTCGCCAAGCCAAAACCGAACGCCAAACGCGCAAGCCGCGCCAAGTCTTCGGTCCAGTCCAAGTCCAATACGGGTGCATCGACTCGCCGCAAGAAAGCCGCAACCTCCTCCGCGGCGAAGACCCCTCGCAAGAGCGCGACGAGCAAAAAGCGCAGCGCGCGGAAATCCAGCGACCAGTAGTAAACCCAGACCTATGTCGAAGATCGCTAGACAGTGGCGCGCAGGAGAAGCCTGTGGTCGGTAGGACCAGATCACAAACCTGGTTTGCAACATGCCCACGAGGTCTCGAGTCCCTGCTGGCGGATGAGTTACAACAGCTGGGTGCCGAGTCGACCCAGGAGACAGTCGCGGGCGTGCACTTCACAGGTCCGCGTGGACTCACTTATCGAGCCTGCTTGTGGTCGCGACTTGCCAATCGCGTACTGTGGCCACTGGCGCAGATAGATGCGGCTGACGGTGATGAATTGTACCGCGGTCTGCGTGCCATGGACTGGGGTAGGTTGTTTGCGCCAGGTCGCACAATCGCTGTCGACTGTGTGGGTACCAATGCCGGGATTCGTAATACTCAGTTTGGAGCACAGCGCAGCAAGGACGCGGTGGTGGACTGGTTTCGTGACCACACGGGGCAGCGCCCCAGCGTAGATCGCCGGCAGGCTGACGTTAGGATCAGCGTGCGATTGCAAAAGCGACGCGCGCAAATCGGGCTGGATATGTCAGGCGGCAGCCTGCACCAGCGTGGCTACCGGCTGGATACAGGGGCTGCACCCCTTAAGGAAAATTTGGCCGCCGCCCTGTTGCTGCGTGCGGACTGGCCCGGCATGGCCGCCAGGGGAGGCGCCCTGGTCGATCCAATGTGCGGAGGGGGGACGCTGCTTATCGAGGGCGCCATGATGGCGGCGGATATCGCACCGGGGCTGTCGCGCAAGCGCTTCGGTTTCAGTGCTCTGAACGATTTTGACTCGCAACAGTGGCAGGCAATGGTCGGTGACGCCCGCGCGAGGGCAGATCGGGGTAGGGGCGCCCAGTTGCCAGAAATACGAGGCTACGACGCAAGTCCAGTCGCCATTCGCAAAGCGCAGGAGAACATTGCACGGGTCGGTTTGGAAAAGATCGTGCGCGTGAGCGCTCGGCCGGTATCGGACCTGCGCAAACCGACACACAGACCGTTGCCGAATGGCCTGCTCATCAGCAATCCGCCCTACGGAGAACGGCTTGGAGAGCGCGAGCAAATGTTTGCAATCTACCGACAGTTGGGTGAGGCCATGCAACAAGAGTTCAAGGGGTGGCAGGCAGCGCTGTTCACGTCGGATATTGAGTTGGGCAAAGCGACTGGACTGCGCAGCTACAAGCGCTACGCGCTGCGCAACGGCGCTTTACAGGCGTCGTTGCTGTTGTTTGATCTGCGCGATAACCGACTGCGCGATGTGCCCAAACCCGAGCCCGGATCCGAGTTGAATGCGGGCCCGCCAGAACTGTCGCCGGGTGCACAAATGTTTGCCAACCGACTGCGAAAGAACGTGCGGCGCCTGCGCAGTTGGGTCAAGCGAGAGCAGATTCACTGCTATCGAGTTTATGATGCCGACATGCCTGAGTACGCGGTTGCCGTAGACCTTTACGGGCAACGGGTTCACGTCGCAGAGTATCGGGCGCCTGATAGCGTATCTCCCGAATCGGCAGCGCGACGGCTGCAAGACGTTCGCAGCGTGATTCCCGCGGTGTTTGGCGTCGACGCGGACGAGGTAGTGTATAAAGAACGACAGCGACAGCGGGGTAGCACCCAGTACGTTCGCCGAGGGCGGCGCGGCGAGTTTTATCCAGTGCAGGAAGGGAAGGGGACGGTGTTGGTGAATCTGACGGACTACCTCGATACGGGGCTGTTTCTGGATCATCGTCCATTGCGGCGACTGCTGGCGGAGCAGAGTTGCGGCAAGGATGTTCTGAATCTGTTTTGCTACACCGGTGTGGCTACGGTGCAGGCGATACTCGGCGGTGCGCGCACCACGACCAGCGTTGACCTCTCCAATACCTACCTCGACTGGCTGCGCAAGAACCTGGCGGCCAACCACTTGTCAGAGGGTGATCAGCACCGCCTCATTCGGCAGGATTGTCGTACATGGCTGGACGAGAACGACCAAAGGTTCGATTTGATTTTGTTGGACCCGCCGTCGTTCTCCAACTCCAAATCCATGGAGGACAGCTTCGATGTGCAGCGAGACCATGTGGCGTTGATCGAGCAAACGCTCGCCAAACTCAAGCCCGGTGGTCGGCTGTACTTTTCCACCAATCGGCGGGGTTTTCGTATCGACGCGCAGTTAATGGCCACGTGTCACGGACAAGATGTAACCAGGCAAACGCTGGATCCGGATTTTCGCGACCGGCGCCCGCCGCATCAATGCTGGGTCTTCGATACGTCAAACGAGTCAGCGGTCCTGGAGTGACAAGCAACGTCAGATCCCAAATAGGCCATTGTCATTTTTAAGGGTGATGTCCGGAGGCTGTGAACATTGGGTCTGTGGCGTTAGCAGCCGCTAACGGTGCGTCTGAAAATTCTATCCACACAGGGATTGACAAGCCTATTTTTGTAGGACTTCGCGGCAGCGGAGTTCGCGAAACCCTATAAAAAAAACGTAAGTCATTGATTTAGGATTACAAAGTCGAGTCCTTACGCTAAGCGTACCCTGTTGTAGAGTGGTCCAGGACAAGGGCGGACGCGCATTGCGCGGATGGCTGTCCCCAGAGTTATCCACAGTTCCGCCTGTGTATAACTACTCCGGATCTGCGAGTTTCAGTAACTGTTTCCCCTGATTGCGGCCGTCAAACAGTCTCAGCAACGTGGTCGGGATGTTGTCAAAACCTGCCTGAATGTCCTCGCGCCAGGCGATGTCTCCCGCTAGGACCCAGGCGGTCAGATCGTCAATCGCTTCCTGGGCGCGATCGAGGAAATCGATGACGATGAATCCTTCCATCCGAAGCCTGCGAGTGATCAGCAGGCCCAGATTATGCGGTCCTGGTGCGGGCGCGACATCGTTGTAACCCGCGATCGCGCCACACAGAACGATACGTCCGTTGTCGGCCATGTGAGCAAGGGTCGTTTCCAGGGTATCGCCACCGACGTTGTCGAAGAAAACATCCACACCTCGCGGACAGAGCTCAGCCAGTCGGCCATTGAGATTCTCGCGTTTGTAGTCGATCACAGAATCTACATTGCAGGCCTGACGAAGCCAGTTGCATTTCTCCTCTCCTCCGGCGATCCCGACGACCTCGCAACCTTTCAGTCGCGCTATCTGTGCGGCTACAGATCCCGTCGCACCCGCGGCACCGGACACGACAACGGTCTCGCCCGCCCTGGGCTGGCCGACATCCAGCAGGCCGAAGTAAGCGGTCAGACTGGTGGTGCCGAAGACGCTGAGCGCGAGATTGGGGGGCGTTCCCGCTGGCAGCGCAGTCGGGGGAATCGGCGCTGCGGGATCCCCGATGCTATGCGTCTGCCAGTTCATCAGACCCTGACAAAGTGTACCAGTCGGCAAACTTGGATTGTCCGATTGCACGACCTGTGAGACGCCACTGGCGCGCATAGGTTCACCGATCGCCACCGGGGGCAGGTAGGACGGTTCATCCATCATCCAGCCACGCATCGCTGGATCAAATCCCAACATGAGAGTTTTCAGCAGGACCTGCCCTGCTGCCAGGTCGGGTTCAGGTAGCGGCACCTCTCTGTACTCGAAGTGCTCGGGGCCGACCATGCCCACGGGTCGTTCTTTCAGGACCCACTGTTTATTGATGGTTGTCATTGCAATCTCATCCTGTGCGTTCACGACCCGTCATTAGAGCATCGAACTCCTGGACTTGGGAAGGCTGTCAGCGACATGACAGACGGTGGTCACTGTGGTCCAATCGATGGCGTCCAGAGGGGGGGGCATGGCCGAGCTGTTGATCGTTTATCACAGTCAAAGTGGCACCTGCGCAAAGTTGGCGGGAGCGGCCGCTGCTGCTGCTGAAGAAGAGCAGGGCATTGCGGTCACCGTGCTGCGCGCTTGGGACGCCGGTGCGCTCGACCTGGCTCGAGCGGATGGCCTGCTGCTGATCGTGGCGGAGAATTCCGGAAGCCTCGCTGGCGGTATGAAGGACTTTCTAGATCGAAGCCTCTATCCATCGCTGGACCGGCGGCTGGTTTTACCGGTTGCGGTGCTGGTCAGTGCCGGTAACGACGGTCGCGCAGCAGAGTCTCAGATCGAGCGCATATTGAGGGGCTTTTCCTTTCCACTGGCCACGGAAACCCGGATACTGCGCGGCGAGTTCAGTGCGCACCATGCTGACGTTGCCGGAGAACTGGGCGGAGCACTGGCGGCGGGTTTGGTAATGGGCATTTTTTGAGGCAGGGGATGTTGGATGAGCAATGCTGAGGCGGAGACAATACCAGAGGGATACGAACCGCTACCCGATAACATTGGCTTCACTGACAATCTGGCGCCTTGCTATCGCCGCATTGATCAGGACAGCGTGAGCTTTGGTCTGTTCGTTCAGGAACAGCACTGCAATCTGCTTGGAATCTGCCACGGAGGCGCCCTGGCGACACTGGCGGATGTTGCGGGAGGCAGCAGCGTTAATCTGGCGCGCGGTGTCCTCGCCGGCAGCCCGACGATCTCCCTCAATCTCGATTACGTTGCGGCGGCTCGTCTTGGCGAATGGATTCAATCGGAAACGCAGCAGGTGACCGTCAAGCGACGCTTTGCATTTTGCAGTGGCTTGATTCGCGGTGACCGCGGCATCGTGGTGCGCTTCAACGGTACCTTCTACATTCCGGACCATGACGGAATGTGGCAAGAGGGCCGCACGCCGGACGGTCTGCTTGGAGAGTAACCCTTTCAGGCCTCAGCGCCGCTGTTTGCAGAAGCCTGGCGCAACCCGGCTATGAAGGCGGAGGCCGCGCGCGACAGGGTGCGGCCCTCGTGATAGACAACACCCAGGGTGCGTTCCACGGCTGCTCCTCGCACGGGCAGCGTGGCGAGTGAGCTGTCCGACATACTGCGCGGCAAGACGGTCCAGCCTAGCCCTACTGAGGCCATCATGCGGATGGTCTCCAGGTAATTGGTGGCAATGGTTACCTCCAGGGGCAGGTTTCTGGCATCAAACAGACGCTTGACGATTTGACCTGTGTAGGTGTTCATCCCGGGCAGAATCGCGGGCCGCTCGCTGAGATCGCGCAGTGTGAGCTGCTTGCGTTCGGACAGTTCATGGTGTCGTTGGGCCATGAAGTCCAGCGGGTCCGGCCAGATTGGCAGGGCGACGATGTGTGGTACGGCCGTGGGAGACAGGGTGACCACCGCAAGTTCAGCCTCACCGCGCAGTGTCAGCTCGTACGCCTGCTCTGAATCCATGAAGTCGATGTCTATGTGCACAGCCGGGAAAGATCGATTGTAGTCGCTCAGAACCGGGGGCAGCCGGTGTAGGCCAATGTGATGACTGGTGGCCAAACGCAGCTTGCCCGAGACTTCTCCGGCCAGATCCCGCACCGATTGCTCGGCCTGCTGCAATTCCAGCTGAACCCGGCGGGCGTGGGGAAGCAGAGCGCGGCCGGCCTCGGTCATACCGACAGTGCGACCGATGCGATCGAACAGCGGAGCCCCCAGCTGTTCTTCCAGTTGGGCGATGCGTTTGCTGATGGCGGGCTGGGTCAAATGCAGTTTGTCCGCTGCTTCGGAAAAAGACCCGGTTTCCGCCACCAGGACAAAGGCTTTTAGGTTCTGCAAGTCCATGGTTAGATCGGCTTTAGTATAACTATCAAGAATCCATCACATAAAAATAATAGATTTGAGTTATCGAAAGATCAATCCCATAATACCCCGCCAAAGCATGTTCAGTTCCCGATGAGGTGTGTCATGAGCGGACAGACTCTGTACGACAAATTGTGGCAAAGCCACTTGGTGGAGCAGCGTGACGACGGCAGCGCGCTGATCTACATCGATCGTCAATTGATTCACGAAGTGACTTCGCCGCAGGCATTTGAGGGCCTGCGTATTCTCGGTCGCAAGCCGTGGCGAGTGGATTCGAATCTGGCTGTGCCGGATCACAACGTGCCCACGGAGCGAGAAGAGCGCAGCGGCGGAGTGGACGGAATCGCGGACCCGATTTCCCGCCTGCAGGTGAAGACGCTGGACGACAACTGCCGGGATTTTGACATCGTGGAGTTTGAGGTCAATGACAAACGTCAGGGCATTGTTCACGTCGTTGGCCCTGAGCAGGGTGCTACCTTGCCGGGCATGACCATCGTGTGCGGGGATTCTCATACCTCGACACACGGCGCGTTGGGTGCACTCGCCCATGGCATTGGCACCTCCGAGGTCGAACACGTTCTTGCCACCCAGTGCCTCGTGCAACAAAAAATGAAGAACATGCTGGTTCGGGTCGATGGCGAATTGCAAACAGGTGTAACAGCCAAAGACGTGGTTTTGGCGATCATTGGCGAGATCGGCACTGCAGGTGGCACGGGCTACGCTATTGAGTTCGGTGGTGAAGTCATGCAGGCCCTGTCCATCGAGGGGCGGATGACAGTGTGTAACATGGCCATAGAAGCCGGCGCGCGTGCAGGCATGGTGGCTGTGGATGAGAAGACCATTGACTACGTTCGTGGGCGCCCCTATTCACCGAAAGGCGCGCAGTGGGACCGGGCCGTCGAGGCGTGGCATGATCTTAAAAGTGATGACGATGCAGAGTTTGATCGCGTGGTGGTGCTGCGCGGTGAGGACATCAAGCCACAGGTGACCTGGGGTACCTCTCCAGAGATGGTGTTGCCCGTGGATGGCGTGATCCCGGACCCTGCCGAGATGGACAATCACACGCAGCGTGAATCCACGGAGCGCGCGCTGGAGTACATGGGGCTGAAGCCGGGCATGTCGATTACGGACATTCAGCTGGACACGGTATTTATTGGATCCTGCACCAATTCCAGAATTGAAGATTTGCGCGCGGCTGCGGAAGTGGTCAAAGGCAAACAGGTGGCGTCCAGCTTAAAACGTGCTCTGGTGGTTCCGGGTTCAGGCCAGGTCAAAGAACAGGCCGAAGCTGAGGGTCTGCACGAGGTGTTTACTGCGGCCGGTATGGAGTGGCGTGAGCCAGGCTGCTCGATGTGTCTGGCAATGAACTCCGATAAATTAGACCGCGGCGAGCAGTGTGCCTCGACATCGAATCGCAATTTCGAAGGGCGTCAGGGCTTCGGTGGGCGCACCCACCTGGTCAGTCCGGCGATGGCTGCTGCGGCAGCGGTGGCTGGGCATTTTGTTGACGTACGCGACTGGTAGGAGGGTTTTAACATGACAATGAAACGCTTTGACAAGCATACCGGTAGAACCGCGCCCATGGATCGTGCGAACGTGGATACTGACCTGATCATCCCCAAGCAGTTCTTGAAGTCGATCCAGCGCACGGGTTTCGGTCCCAACCTGTTCGATGAACTGCGCTATCACGATCAGGGAGAGCCTGGGCAGGATCACAGTCAGCGTCCGGTCAATGAGGAATTCCCGCTGAACCACGAGCGCTACCAGGAGGCGTCGATTCTGCTGACACGAGAGAACTTTGGTTGCGGTTCCAGTCGGGAGCATGCGCCCTGGGCACTGCTGGATCATGGATTTCGCTGTCTGATCGCGCCGAGTTTTGCCGACATCTTCTATAACAACTGTTTCAAAAACGGCATTCTGCCAATCATTTTGGAGCATGCGATGGTGGAAAAACTGTTCCAGGAGATGTACGACAATCACGGTCACGAACTGACGGTGGACCTTGAACGGCAGGTCATTGAAAGCCCACACGGCCATGAGATCGAATTCGAGATCGATCCGTTTCGCAAGCACTGCCTGGTACACGGTTTAGACGATATTGGCTTGACCCTCCAGAGTGAGGACAAGATTCGCGAGTTTGAAGTCAGCTGGCGTGAGGAGTCACCGTGGCTGTTCGACGCGATTCACTGATAGGTTTGCGGTGCCGGAAATCTTGAGGAAAGGCAATGGGTAAGTACGATGTGGCGGTCGTCGGTGCGACCGGGGCCGTCGGTGAAGCGATGATTTCGATCCTGGAGGAACGGGATTTTCCTGTCGACAATCTTTACCCGTTGGCCAGCAGTCGGTCTGCCGGCAAACGCATCATGTTCCGAGGCTCTTCCCACAGCGTTGAAGAACTGGCGGAGTTTGATTTCAGTCGTGCGCAAATCGGTCTGTTCTCCGCGGGTGGTTCGGTATCAGCCCAATACGCGCCGCTGGCCGCAGAGGCGGGGTGCGTCGTGGTCGATAATACCTCCCACTTCCGGCAAGAACCCGATATACCGCTGGTGATTCCCGAGGTCAATCTGGAAGCGTTGTCAGGTTATGAGGCACGCAACATCATTGCCAATCCCAACTGTTCAACGATACAGATGCTGGTGGCTCTCAAGCCCATCTACGATGCAGTCGGTATCGAGCGCATCAATGTGGCGACTTACCAGGCGGTGTCGGGCACTGGCAAAGAGGCCATCGAAGAACTGGCGGCGCAAACCGCACGCTTATTGAACGGACTGGACGTAGAGAGCGATGTCTATCCAAAGCAGATTGCGTTCAATGCGTTGCCGCACATCGACGGTTTCCAGGACAACGGGTACACCCGCGAAGAAATGAAGATGGTCTGGGAGACCCGCAAAATTTTCGCGGACGATAGTCTGCAGGTGAACCCCACGTGTGTTCGCATACCCGTGTTTTACGGGCACTCGGAGGCTGTTCACATCGAAACCGTGGACAAAATCAGCGCTGAGCAGGCGCGTTCCTTGCTGGAAGCAGCGCCTGGCGTTGTTGTCATGGATGAGCGGGAAAATGGAGGCTATCCGACCGCCGTTTCGGAGTCGGCAGGGAAGGACCCTGTCTTTGTAGGCAGAATACGAGAAGATATCTCCCACCCCAAAGGGCTGGATTTGTGGGTAGTATCTGACAACGTACGCAAGGGGGCAGCCCTAAATAGTGTGCAAATTGCCGAGAGCTTGATCTCGACTTATCTTGATTAATCCCATGGGTTCACAGATACTTGGGCTGTTATGGGGGGTGCTGGGAGTGCGCTAAATGCGCCGCACTGGCGCCAGTCCGGGGGGCTGGACAACCTGTGAAAACCCGTGGCGGAGACATTGCGCAAAGCCCGAGGTTGCGCAGGGGCGTTTTGTAGAACTGAAAGGTTCTGTGTCTTTAGAATCAGCAAAGGTAAGCGCGCTGAGCGTCGACAGCCCAAATCCGTGGTCGTCTTCAGGGGGAAAACGGCCAATGACCATGCGGGTAAAATAATAAGGGGCGGGTATGGCTCGTAAGTTTGCTGCCGTAGTGTTTTCGATGGGGTGTTTGCAGGCGAGTACCGTCATGGCGCTCGGGCTCGGTGAGTTGGAGATGGAATCCTTCCTCAACGAACCACTGCAGGCCAGCGTAGACCTTCTGAATACGGGCGGTCTGCACGAAGACGAAATTAAAGTGCGACTCGCGACACGCGAGGACTTCCAGAAGATGGGACTGGATCGCGCCTATTTTCTTACCAGCATCAAGTTTGACGTCGAAAAAGACGATGGCGGCAACGCTCGAATCATAATGACCACCGATGCACCGGTGCTCGAACCCTATCTGGATTTTATCATCGAAGCTCGCTGGCCATCGGGGCGACTGCTGCGCGAATACACCGTTCTCATCGATCCGCCTGTCTTCGAAGACACCGAATCGACCCCCGTTGTGTCCGCCTCTCAACGTGTCGAGGAAGTCGAGGGCATTCCCGCACCCGCAAAAAAAAAGACTGAAGTAGCGCCCTCGAGCGGGACACAGGTCGATCTGAAAAGGTCTGATCTGGCGCCTGGTGCTATGCCACAAAGAACCTTCAGCGCCGATACGTCCATCCAGCCACTGCCCGGTTCGCGCTACATGATAAGCCGCGACCAGACCCTTTGGCAGATTGCCTCACAGGCAAAGCCAGATGGGGTGTCGGTGCACCAAACCATGCTTGACATTCAGCGTCTCAACCCCGACGCATTCATCAATGACAACATCAACAATATCAAGGCGGGCTACATCATTTATTTGCCCGGTGCCGAAGACATCAGTTCAGGTGACGTGGACGCTGCCCTGGCCGAAGTCAAATTACAAAACCAGGCATGGGAAGAGGGTCGTGATGCGGAGCTTGCGGCCTCCGGTCCACGTCTGAGAATCACGGCCGACGTTGAAGAAGCCAGTGGTGGCAGTCTCGGTGAGGAAAGTGCCGAGGCGGCCATGGAAGAGCCGGAGTCCGTGCCGGTAGCGCCTGGCATGGAAGGGCTGGAAGGCCCCGAGCGACTGGCGGCCATGGAGCAGCAGGTCGAAACACTGCAGCGTATCGTGGATGTCAAAGATGAGCAGATAGCCGCGCTACAGGCTGCATTGTCAGACGCCCAAAGCAGCCAGGATCAGTCAGAACGCCTTGCTGAGGACATCACGGCGGCCGCCGTCGAGGGCGATGAGCAGGCCGAGGTAGAGGCCGCGCTCGAAGACGCCGTCGACGCCGAATCCGCCGAAGTGATTGAGGAACTGGAGTCCGTCGAGGGCATCGCGGACACTGAGCCAGAACCTGTGGAAGAAGAAGTGGTTGAGGAAGTCGTGACCGACGAGCCCGTGGCTGCCGTCGAACCCGCCAAACCCGGCCCAGCCGTCAAACCCGAGTCGGGCGGTGGCATTGTGGATTATGCCATCTACATTATCGGCGCCGTGGTGCTGGCAATGATCGGCTTTCTGTTCGCGCGCCGTCGCCGGGGTGCTGAGCAAGAAGACGTCGGTGCAGCGCCTGATGTGTTCTCCGATGTTCAGCTGAAGGAGCAGCCTGTTGAAGCTGCCAGTGAAGCTGACACGCGGGAAGAGGTTGAAGATACTGAAGAGGGTCGTGGCTACGGCGAGCGCCGTCACGACGCTTACGCTTCCGATATGGAAGATGCGGACGCACTGGCGGAGGCTGATATTTACATCGCGTACGGTCGTCATACGCAGGCGATCGATCTGCTGAACAACGCGCTGGTCAATGAGCCCGAAAATCCCGTCTACCGCTTAAAGCTCCTCGAGATACACACCGAGCTGAACGATCGGGTCGCGGCAGAGCAAGAGTTTGAGCGCATAAAGATCAGCGGTGATACGGTCAGTATCGATCGGGGCAAGGAACTGCTGGCTGCGCTGGACGCCGAACCAGCACCCTCGGCTGGATCATCGGCTCGATCTGCAGGGCCCACCGCTGGTGGACAGAGTGCAGGGCTGGCACCCAATCCGCTTGAATTGATGAGTGACGGCGACGCCCAACTCGATTCGGAGTTTTCCGAACTGGAGATCGAAGACCCCTCGGCGACCGATGTTGAAGACGATCTCGATCTGTCGCCTGACTTTGCAGATGACGGCGGCGACGACGACGGAGAGGACTTGGTCATCGCCGCGGACGCGAACGGGATGTCCACCAAGCTGGACCTGGCTCGAGCCTACCTGGACATGGGTGACGATGACGGCGCACGGCAAATCCTTGAAGAGGTGCTGACTGAAGGTACCGAAGATCTGAAAGCGGAAGCACGAGGCCTGTTGGAACGCATTGGCTGACAGGCCATTCTCCACTGTTACCATTCCTTCTGGAACGCGAATAGCCTGTCGTATCGAGTACGACGGCAGTCCTTACAGTGGCTGGCAGGCACAAGCCAGCCAGGCGGGGGTCACGGTGCAGGGAGAACTTGAAAAGGCGCTGTCCTGCGTCGCCAATGAGCCTGTCAGAGTGCACTGCGCCGGGCGCACGGACAGCGGCGTGCACGGCTACGGTCAGATCGTACATTTTGATGCTCCGGTCGCGCGCAGTGCCAAGTCATGGATTATGGGTACGAACGCAGCCTTGCCTGACGATGTTCGTGTGCACTGGGCACGTGCGGTCAGTAGTGAGTTCCACGCTCGATTCAGCGCTCAGGCGCGACGCTACCGATACCTGATTGCGAACACCCCTGTGCGGCCTGCCTTGCTAGTCGGCAAGGTCGCCTGGCACCACAGACCACTGGATGCCGCGGCCATGCACCAAGCAGCACAGTGCTTGCTGGGAGAGCGGGATTTCAGTGCATTTCGGGCTGCTGCCTGTCAGTCCAGCACGCCCATGCGTCGGGTACATAGGGTGAGGGTGAGCCGTCGCGAAGAGTTCGTGATCATAGAAATTCAGGCCAATGCGTTCCTGCATCACATGGTCCGCAACATTGCCGGCTCTCTGATCGCAGTGGGCGACAGCCGTAGGCCGGTCGCTTGGTTGGCCGAGCTGCTGGAAGGCCGCGACCGCACGGCGGCAGCGGACACCGCGCCCGCCAGCGGACTCTATTTGGTGGATGTTGAGTATTCGTCGCAGTTTTCTTTGCCCGCTACGCCTGCGGGCCCAAATCTACTGTCTTAGCCTGATACACTGCGCGCAGACACGCAGACACGCAGAGCGCCGATCTGCTATGATTCGCGCCTGATTTCAGGGGCGTTGTAGGGCATGGCCAGGACGCGTATTAAAATCTGCGGGGTTACCAGGCCGGAGGACGCGCAGGCGGTGGTTGCCGCTGGTGCGGACGCCATCGGCGTCAATTTCTATCCCCCAAGCCCCCGCTGTGTCGATCTGGAAACAGCGAAGGGCATCGTGGCTGCGGTGGACCCTTTCGTCACGGTCGTTGGTCTGTTCGTTGATGAGCCGGCAGAGCAGGTAAGACGTACCCTAGCTGAACTGCCGATGGACGTGCTGCAGTTTCACGGCGATGAGACAGCACAGTATTGTGCGCAGTTTCAGCGGCCCTGGGTGAAGGCGGTGAGAATGCAGCCAGACAGCGATCTCTTAGAGGTCGCGAGGGCGTTTGATTCTGCCAGAGCGTTGTTGCTCGACACCTACAAGTCGGGTGTTCCCGGTGGCACCGGAGAAACCTTTGACTGGGGTTTGGCACGAGCAACGGTTTCGCTGCCACTCGTCCTCGCGGGAGGACTGAACGAGTATAACGTTGGCGCAGCGATTGAGCAGGTGCGGCCCGCAGCGGTGGACGTTAGTGGTGGCGTGGAGAGTTCACCGGGTGTTAAAGACCCGGAGAAAGTGGAGCGTTTTGTTGCCGCTGTCAGAGCGGCAGACGAAGCGCTCCACCAAAGTGTTTGAACCCCGAGTGTATGCAACGATACAGAGCGAGTAACGAGTATGGGAATTGAGGTGCGGCAACAGAACTTCGATGCGGTTCCGGATGCAGACGGTCGCTTTGGTAGCTATGGCGGCAAATACGTGGCTGAGACGCTCATGTCCGCCCTGGCGGATCTTGAAGCGCTCTATCACCGTCTGTGGACGGATGCCGAGTTCCAGAAAGAGTTTGACGAAGATCTGGCGCATTACGTTGGCAGGCCTTCGCCCTTGTACGAAGCCAAACGCCTGAGCGCGCAAGCCGGAGGTGCAAGAATTTTTCTCAAGCGCGAGGACCTCAACCACACTGGCGCTCACAAAGTGAACAATACGATTGGTCAGGCTTTGCTGGCGAAACACATGGGTAAACGGCGGGTGATTGCCGAGACCGGAGCAGGGCAACACGGCGTTGCGACTGCGACCGTCGCTGCACGGCTGGGCCTTGAATGTCAGGTTTTCATGGGTGAGGAAGACGTTCGACGTCAGGCCTTGAACGTCTACCGTATGAAGCTGCTGGGCGCTGAGGTGGTCCCCGTCACCTCCGGCTCGCGTACGCTGAAGGATGCCATGAACGAGGCGATGCGGGACTGGGTGACCAATGTAGACGACACCTTCTATATCATTGGCACCGTTGCCGGTCCACACCCCTATCCAATGCTGGTGCGTGACTTTCAGTGTGTCATCGGGCGTGAAGCGCGAGCGCAGTGTCTGGAGAGAGTGGGGCGGCTACCGGATGCCCTGGTCGCCTGTGTTGGCGGGGGCTCCAACGCTATTGGCCTGTTCCATCCGTTTCTGAACGACGAAGAGGTACAGATGTACGGCGTCGAAGCGGGTGGCCTGGGGGTGCAAACGAGCGAGCATGCTGCGCCTTTAAACGCCGGGATTCCTGGCGTATTGCACGGTAATCGCACGTATCTGATGCAGGACGAGAACGGTCAGATCAGCCATACGCACTCGATCTCAGCGGGCTTGGACTACCCGGGAGTGGGACCCGAGCATTCCTGGTTAAAGGATATTGGCAGGGTGCGATACGTCACGGCCAACGATGACGAGGCTCTGGCTGCGTTCCATGCGCTAACCCGAGTGGAAGGCATCATGCCAGCACTGGAATCCAGTCACGCGGTTGCCTATGCGCAGATGCTTGCTGCTCAAATGTCACCAGAGCAGGTCATCGTCGTGAATCTTTCAGGCCGCGGTGATAAGGACATTCTTACGGTTGCTGAGATTGACGGTATCCAGTTCTAGCCATCAAGGGGACGATGTATGAGCCGAATCGAAGGCAGATTTCGGGCGCTGGCCAGCAGCGGCCGAAAGGCCCTTGTCCCCTATGTTGTCGCGGGCGATCCAAGTCCAGATCTGACCGTTGAACTGATGCATACGCTGGTGAAATCCGGGGCCGATATTCTCGAACTTGGCGTGCCGTTCTCGGACCCCATGTCCGAGGGTCCAGTCATCCAGCTGGGTCACGAGCGTGCGCTGGCTCATGGAGTCAGCTTGCGCGATGCGATGGAGATGGTGCGGTCCTTTCGAGTGGATGATCGCGATACACCCGTGTTGTTAATGGGCTACGCCAACCCGGTTGAACGCATGGGTTACGATGCCTTTGCCAATGAGGCCAGCGCGGCGGGGGTGGATGCGCTGCTCACGGTGGACATACCCCCGGAAGAAGTGGATCGACTGAATCATGAATTGCGGCGAGTTGGAATGGACAATATTTTTCTGATCGCACCAACCACCCCTACGGACCGGATAGAGAAAATCGCCGAACAGGCCAGCGGTTTTCTGTACTACGTCTCGCTGAAGGGCGTCACCGGCGCTGGCCATCTCGATACGGAAGAGGTGGCGCGCAGGCTGGCAATGATACGCGAGCACAGCGATTTGCCGCTGGCCGTGGGTTTCGGAATCAAAGACGCGGATTCGGCGCGTGCTCTTGCCGGCGTGGCTGATGGAGTGGTCGTCGGGAGCGCGCTGGTGGCCAGGGTTGCCGACGCGGCGGCCCAGAGTGGCGATCGCGCCGCATTGCTGGACGCTGCTGCCAGCTTGATGGCCGATATCCGGGGTGGTATCAACGCTGCCGCTTCCTAGAACTGCCACCCGTTGTTTATAATGCGCATCGGGACTACGGGTGGGGATAAGCATGAGCTGGATTGACAAGATTCTGCCGGCCGGTGTTCGCCGGGACACTGGTGGTGAGGGGTCCAGCAGCGTTCCGGAGGGCCTTTGGAAGAAGTGCGTCAAATGCGACGCCGTACTCTACAGGCCGGATCTCGAGCGAAACCAGGATGTCTGCCCCAAATGCGGACACCACATGCGAATCGGGGCGCGGCCGCGCCTAGCGAACTTTCTCGATGAGCCGGGTGGTGAAGAAATCCTGATGGATATCGAGCCGCTGGATCGCCTCAAATTCAAAGACAAAAAGCGTTACCGCGACAGACTTTCGGCCGCCCAAAAGACCACTGGAGAGAAAGATGCCTTGATTGCGATGCGTGGCACTCTGCACGGAATGCCGATCGTTGCCGTCGCTTTCGAGTTTGATTTCCATGGCGGGTCGATGGGCTATGCTGTCGGCGAAAAGTTCACGCGGGCCGCGCAGCTAGCCCTGGATGAGAAGGTGCCGTTGGTGTGTTTTTCGGCTTCCGGAGGCGCCCGTATGCAGGAGGCGCTGATTTCACTGATGCAGATGGCGAAGACAAGTGCCGTACTTGAACGTTTAAAGCTGGCGAGCGTGCCGTACATCTCGGTGATGACAGATCCAATCTACGGAGGTGTATCCGCATCGCTTGCACTGCTTGGTGACATCAACGTCGCGGAGCCAGATGCCAGGGCCGGATTTGCGGGCCCGAACATCATTGAGCAGACCATTCGTCAGAAGTTACCCAAAGGGTTTCAGCGTAGCGAGTTTCTGCTCGAGCATGGCGCGATCGATATGATTGTGCACAGAATGGAGATGCGCGATACCATCGCCCGCCTGCTCGCAAAAATGACCGGGCAGTCGATGGCGACGCTTCAGCCGACACCGGAGCCCGAGACGCCGGATCTTGAAGACGAACCGCAGGAACCTGTGGAGGTCGATGAACAGGGAGCCTCTTGATCATTGGCTGCAGCGGCTTGAAAGGCTGCATCCTAAGGCAATCGAACTGGGCCTGGATCGTGTCGCGGCGGTCGCAGACAGGCTTGATCTTCTGCAGCCCGAGCAACCGGTCGTGACCGTGGCAGGAACGAACGGCAAGGGTTCAGTTGTTGCCGTTCTGGAAGCGCTGCTTCGTGAACAGGGGGTTTCCTGTGGCGCCTACACCTCGCCCCATTTTGAGAACTTCAACGAACGCATACGAGTGGATGGCCGTGCCGTGGGTGATGACGACATCGTTGTTGCCCTGGAGGCCATAGAAGAAGCCCGCGACACAGTCTCGCTCACCTATTTTGAGTTTGCGACACTGGCGGCCCTGTATCTATTCAAGAGCCTGCGACCGGACGTTTTGTTGTTGGAGGTGGGGCTGGGAGGTCGACTGGACGCGGTCAACATCATTGACCCCAGTGTGGCTGTGATTACGCGTATCGATCTCGATCATGAGGAATGGTTGGGGAAAACCCGCGCGGCCATTGCCCAAGAGAAAGCCGGTATTCTGCGCTGTGGAATTCCTGCGGTCATAGGTGATCCTGACCCACCAAAAACGCTTGTTGATCTTCCCCGTGCGGTCGGCGCTTCGCCCACGCTCTTTATCGGGGCCGATTTTACCTGCGAGACGATGTCGCAGGAGCATTGGATGGCGACAATCACCGGCACCGGTGGCCGTCACCAGCATCTCGGCCCATTACCACTTGGGCCACTGCTGCCTGAGAATCAGTGCACGGCTCTGCAGGTTATGCCATTGCTCGGATTTCAGCTGACCCGCGAGAGCGTGCTTGCGGCAATCGATCACACGGAGCTGAAAGGGCGTAGAGCAGAGCACCGAATTGGGCAGGTAGACTATCTGCTGGATGTCGCGCACAATCCCTCTGCTGTTAAAAAATTACTTGAATATATGACGGCAAAGCCCTGTAAAGGCGACACAATTGCGGTGTTTTCTGCAATGAGCGACAAGGATTTGGTGAGCATGCTGGAACCTGCCATCTCAATCGTCGATGTCTGGTTCCTGGCGGATCAACCGGAGGTGCCACGTGCGGCCTCCGCGGCGTCGATAGCCGCCAAGTTGAGTGCCTTGGGAGCGCCACGAGTTCACCAAAGTGATCGTTTATCGGGGGCCCTGTGCTGCGCTCAAACTGCCGCAAAGCCCGGCGACAGGGTGGTCGTGTTCGGTTCTTTTCACACGCTGGGAGCGCTGCTGCCGCTGTTGGGTACAGACTCTGCAAGCCTTGAGGCCGCCGTGTGAACGAGGTTCTCAAACAGCGCCTCGTCGGTGCATTGATTCTGCTCGCTCTGGGGGTCATTTTCTGGCCGATCATCTTCGTGCAGCCGGATGTTGACGTCGTGTCTGAGCAGCGCGCTATTCCGCCTGGGCCAGCCGTGGCTGTGGAAGAGGTGGACGCGCCAGATCTGGTCGGCTTGCGCGAATCTCCGCAGAGACAGCCTCTGCCGGAGCCTGACCAGGAACCGATCGGGGACGCACTTGGGGAGTCGACACAGGAACCAAAGCCTCAGGGGCAAGCCGAGGAAGTTGCGGAGTCTGCGGAACTATCTGCCCCAAGCCCTGCTGAGCAGATTGGCAGAACAACCCCGCCCGAGCCCCTGCAGGTCGACAGTGATGGTGTGCCCGTGGCCTGGATTCTGCAGGTCGTGAGCGTCAGCAGCGAAGTCAAAGCCAACGAGCTGCGTGCCCAGCTGTTGGCGATGGATTATAAGGCTTACGTGAAGCGTGTCCCGCGCGACGGCAAAACCTTGTATCGGGTTTACATCGGGCCTCAGTTTGAGAAATCTGCGCTGCAGAAGTTACAGCCAGTGGTGGACAAGGAACTGGGCGTCAGTTCTATGATCACCCGGTACGTACCCTAATGATTCACTGCGGGCCCTGCTTCGGGTGGTAGACTTGGCGCAACTCAACGGCGTTGACTGGGTGATCATCGTCGTTATGTGTGTTTCGATTGGATTGAGCCTGTGGAGAGGTTTTGCCCGGGAGGCTGTTTCGCTGGCGGGTTGGGTGGCGGCCTTTGTGATTGCCAATATGTTCGTTAGCCCAATGGCATCGCTATTGACCGGTTTGATCAGTAACATGACCGGCCGCTACGTGGTCGCTTACGCGATACTTTTTATTGGTACATTGATCGTGGCTGGATTGTTGAGCCGGTTGAGTGCGAAAGTTGTTAAGGTGGCGGGATTGTCCCTATTGGATAGACTGCTTGGAACAGTGTTCGGTTTTGCTCGTGGTGTCATCATCATACTCGTGGTTGTGTACGTAATCCGTCAGCTGCTGCCGCCACAGGATACCCAGTGGCTGCACCACTCCCAATTGATGCCTCACGTGGACATGTTGGGGCAATGGGCGCAGCGTTTATTCTCACAATGGAATGTGGGCGCTGTTGCGGTGCCCACCGTAACTTCTTGAAGATAGCGAGGTAGGAAACTCATGTGTGGTCTGGTCGGAGTAGTCGCAAACTCGGATGTCGCACCGGAGATCTATGACGCATTGACGGTCTTGCAGCATCGCGGTCAGGATGCCGCGGGCATAGTGACCTGCAGCGGTGGTAAGTTCAGTCAACGTAAGAGCGAGGGCCTAGTGCGTGATGTTTTTCGTCAACACCATATGCAGCGCTTACAGGGACCGATGGGGATCGGACATGTTAGGTACCCTACCGCAGGCAGTGCGGGTACGGCACTCGCCCAGCCTTTTTATGTCAACTCTCCCTACGGTATTGCACTGGCCCATAACGGCAATCTGACCAATTCCGAACAGCTGACCAGAGAGTTGTTCCAGGATGATCTCCGACATCTGAATACGGATTCGGATTCAGAAGTACTGCTGAATGTATTCGCGCATGAGTTACAGACACTGGGAAAGCTGAGTCCCAAACCCGATGATATATTCAAGGCCGTTGAAGCTGTGCACCGACGCTGTCGCGGAGGCTATACGGTTGTGGGTCTGTTGGTGAACTACGGCATTCTAGGATTTCGCGATCCGCAGGGCATCAGGCCATTGGTTATTGGGGTGAGGGATAGTAACCATGGTCCGGAGTACATGGTCGCGTCGGAGAGTGTGGCGCTGGATGTCCTGGGATTTTCTCTGCTGGGTGACGTGGCGCCTGGAGAAGCCATCTTTATCGACCAGACAGGCCAACTGCATAGACGACAATGCGTGAATCAGACACGATTGGTGCCTTGTATATTCGAGCATGTGTATTTTGCCAGGCCCGATTCCCTGATGGACGGAATTTCCGTATACAAAACGCGCATGCGTCAGGGGGAGGCACTGGCAAAGAAGGTACACCGGGAGCGACCCGATCTCGATATCGATGTCATTATTCCGATACCGGATACCAGCCGGATCGCAGCTCAGTCGATGGCACACGAACTCGGAATAAAGTTTCGCGAGGGGCTAATGAAAAATCGCTACATTGGCCGCACCTTCATCATGCCCGGTCAGAGTCATCGCAAGAAATCCGTTAGGCAAAAACTGAACCCGGTGCCGCTGGAGTTCCAGGGTAAAAACGTCATGTTGGTAGACGATTCAATAGTACGCGGCACGACCTGCCGACAGATTATCCAGATGGCGCGCGAGGCGGGCGCGGCCAAGGTGTTCTTTGCCTCTGCAGCGCCGCCTGTGCGTTATCCCAATGTGTACGGCATCGATATGCCTTCGGCGACAGAACTCATTGCGCATGGACGAACCGTGGATGAGGTCTGCGAAATGATCGGCGCCGATTGGCTTGTCTACCAGGACATCGAAGATCTCGTGCGCTGCTCCAGGGAGGGTAATCCGGAGGTGGATGGCTTCGATTGTTCTGTGTTTACGGGTGAGTACATCACGGGAGATGTAGATCAGGGCTATCTCGATCGCATCGAATTTCTGCGCAGTGACGAGGCTCAGACACAAAAACGCGCACAGCTGCAAGCGGAGGGCGCGGTCGTCGGTCTGCACAACGACGCGTGAGAAAGTTATGACTGACCGCGACAAGGATCCACTTGAAACTGCTCATCTGGACACGCTGGCGATACGAGCGGGTATTCGGCGCACCGGCGAAGGAGAGCATGCGGAACCGATTTTTGCGACCTCGAGCTACGTGTTCAAAGATGCGGCGCAGGCGGCCGCCCGATTCGCTGGTGATGAACAGGGCAACGTTTATTCGCGCTACACCAATCCCACCGTGCGGGCGTTTGAGGACCGAATTGCTGCGCTGGAGGGTGGCGAAGCAGCGGTAGCAACCGCTTCTGGAATGAGCGCGATCTTGAGTACCACTATGGCGCTGCTAAAAACGGGTGATCATGTGGTGTGCTCCAGTGATGTGTTTGGTACGACCGTCAATTTGTTTGCCAAATACATGGCGAAGTTCGGTGTGGAGGTCAGCTTTGTTCCCCTGCTGGATACGGCAGCGTGGCGTGCCGCTATGCGTTCCGAAACCGCCATGCTGTTCCTCGAGACCCCTTCCAATCCGCTCTGCGAGGTTGCGGATATACAGGCAATGGCCGCCATGGCCCACGAGCACGATGCGCTGCTGGTGGTCGACAATTGCTTCTGCACCCCCGCGCTACAGTTGCCCCTCCAATACGGCGCGGATATCGTGATTCATTCGGCGACCAAGTACCTCGATGGCCAGGGACGGTGTGTTGGCGGGGTCGTGGTGGGTGGCGCCGAACACATGCAGGAAGTCGTGACTTTTCTGCGCACCTGTGGTCCCACCATGAGTGCATTCAATGCATGGGTCTTTCTGAAAGGGCTTGAGACACTGCGCCTGCGTATGGAGGCTCACAGCGCCGCGGCGCTTGAGGTAGCGAGCTGGCTGCAGGATCAGGCGATGGTCGAGAGAGTGTTTTACTGCGGTCTGCCAGACCACCCAGGCCATGCACTGGCAAAGCGTCAGCAGCGGGCCTTCGGCGGTGTCCTGTCCTTTCGGGTGGAGGGCGGTCGACAGGAAGCCTGGCGGTTCATTGATGGCACGCGTTTTCTGTCTCTGACCGCAAACCTTGGTGACGCCAAAACGACGATTGTGCATCCCGCTACCACGACACATGGCCGATTGACACCTGAACAGCGTGTTGAAGCGGGTATCACTGACAACCTGATTCGCGTCGCGGTCGGACTGGAATCCGTGGACGACATCATCGTGGACCTTCAGTGCGGCTTCGCCAACCTCTCAGCGGGACTGTGATGGCGTCTTGAACCTCAGGTCAGGGACCACCAGGACGGGTTGCAAGCGTCCGCTGAGATTGGCCGAATTTTCTCTCAAATTAATGACTTTTATGATTTTTTTGCTGCTGTGGGCGGGAGCGACTGTGCTAGATTGAGGTCTAATCAGAGGCATATGGCCGTCCCGCGAAGGCACCAAACCCGTGGCCGGTTGGCGAAACACTAGGGAGGCGGTAAACAGTGCCGGTGACAATGAGGCAGGAGTCCGTCAGGGCAAGTGATCGGCGATGACCAGCGATCTTAAAACACAGAAGTTGCAGGCCGTGATTGACCACGCGGTGCGCGAGGTGGGCGGTGTGCTGCTGGGCAAAGAGGCGCAAATCAGATTAGCGATGTGCTGCTTATTCGCGCGCGGGCATCTGTTGCTTGAAGATCTACCGGGTATGGGCAAAACGACTCTCTCGCATGCTCTGGCGAGCGTATTGGGCTTGTCCTGGAAACGCGTACAGTTTACCAGCGACCTGCTGCCTGCCGATATTCTGGGCGTGTCTGTCTATGACCCGAGAGAGTCCAGCTTCAGCTTTCACCCTGGCCCGGTGTTTACGCAGTTATTGTTGGCGGACGAAATCAACCGCACCACACCGCGGACGCAGAGCGCGCTTCTGGAAGCGATGGCAGAAGGGCAGGTCACGGTTGAAGGCGAAACCAGAGCGCTGCCCGATCCTTTTTTTGTGATTGCGACCCAAAACCCGACACACCAGTCCGGTACCTATCCGCTTCCAGAGTCACAACTGGATCGTTTTCTTATGAAGATTGAATTGGGTTACCCGCACCCGCGCGCCGAGCGCGAGATGTTTCAGCGTCGCTCAGGTTCCGCTTCAGTATCCGATGGGCTTCCCTCGCAGTGTATGGACAGAGCTCAATTAGACACCATCCGCATTGCCGCCGGGGATGTGCATGCATCGGACAACTTGCTTGATTATCTACAGCGCCTGGTTGCGCACAGTCGTCAATCGCCAGAGTTTGAGGTTGGCCTGTCTCCCAGAGGCGCACTGGCGCTGCTGGATTGTGCCAAGACCTGGGCGGTGATGCACAATCGTGGTCACGTCGTTCCCGAAGATATACAGACGGTTCTGCCAGCGGTCGCTGGGCACAGGCTCATCCCCAGTAGTGACTACTCTGGGGATGGTGCCGCTCTGGTCGACCTGTTGTTAAGAGACGTGGACGTGATCGCGGGCTGAGGCTGGACCGCATGGGTAGTCTGGGTGCAAGCGGGCGAGCCGGAGGGTTGCGGCAGCGACTGCAGAACAGGTTCCACGCTTGGGTGAATCGGCGCATACCCGCATCGAGAGAAGTCACTCTGGATCAAAGGCGAATATTCATATTCCCAAGCGGTGTCGGCTTCTTCTTCATGATCTGTTTGCTGGTGATGCTGCTGACGGCCATCAACTTCCAGAGCAACCTCAGCTACGGCCTGACGTTTTTGCTTGCAACTCTGTTTCTGATCGGCGTACTGCACACCTATGCCAATCTGTCGGGTCTTACCATTCGAGGTGTGAAGGCTCAGCCAGCGTTTCCGGGTCAGCAGTCTGAGTTCCAGCTGATCGTGCAACGCACCCGCCGGCGGGATCACTGGGCGCTGCGAGTGCTTTGGCCCGATAGCAGTGAAGCCTTGATCAACATTCTAGAGGAAAACAGTGAGACCCTACATCTGCATATGCCGGTCGATAAACGCGGCTGGTTCAATCCTGGTCGTCTGCTGATTGAATCGACTTATCCCCTGGGGTTATTGCGCTGCTGGACTTGGATTGATCTGGACCTGCACGCGCTGGTTTACCCTCGACCTCTCCCCTCAGCAGACCTGCCGGGGCTGGCGGGCGACAAACCCGACGGGGCCGCGATGCCGATTGTTGGCAGCGATGACTTCTACGGCTTCAGGGACTACCGGCGCGGAGACTCGCTGCGACACGTTCATTGGAAGGGCCTGGCGAAGGGTCAGGGACTGCAAAGCAAGCAGTACACGGCTTATGCTGAGCGCAGTGTATGGCTCGACTGGGAAATGTTCTCCGGATTCGGCGTTGAGCAGCGATTGTCGCACCTTTGCTACTGGGCGCTACAGTTCGATGAGAACGCAGAAGAGTACGGGCTCCGGATACCAGGAACCGTCATTGAGCCCGGTAGCGGTGACCGCCATCGGGAGGGTGTGCTGCGTGCGCTTGCGCTGTACGGTCTGGAGGATGACGCATGAGCGTCGCGCAGCAGATTCCCCGCAACGCTCTGGTGTGGATTATTATCTGCCTGTTTGCGTTGGTCGCTCCGCACGTGCCAAGACTGCCACTTTGGGTGCTGGGCGTTTATGTGCTCGCAGTGAGTTGGAGAATCATGGTGTATCGGGGCCGTTGGTCATTTCCTGGCCGATGGATCAAAGTGGCCATGACGCTGAGTGGCTGTTTCGGTATCTATGTCAGCTACGGCACACTGATTGGATTAGAGCCCACAGTGGCTCTCTTGTTGACAGCGTTCGCGCTCAAGTTGATCGAGCTCTCACAGCGGAAAGACGCTTATGTGCTGCTGTTTCTGGGTTACTTTATCTGTATCACCGAGTATCTGTTCAGTCAGGATCTGCTGATTACTCTTTACTCCGTACTCAATGTTCTGTTGGTAACTACAGCACTGGTTGCCCTGCACCAGCCGGGTGAACATCAGTTTAACCGACGCACGATGCGTGTCGCAGGCGTCATGCTGTTACAGGCGGTGCCAATGATGCTTGTGCTGTTCTTTGTTTTTCCGCGCATCGGACCGCTGTGGAGCGTGCCGTTGATGAGCCACACGGCGAAGACGGGCATGAGTGATTTTATGAAGCCGGGGGACGTGGCCAAGCTAAGTCAGTCGGACGAGGTGGCCTTCAGGGTGAGTTTTGAGGGAGAGATACCGCCAAAGAGTGAGCTCTACTGGCGCGGCCTGGTGATGAGCAAGTTGGATAGAGGTACCTGGAGCGCGCTCGGTTACTGGGACGTGCCCCCTGACGAGCAGCGCGGTAGGGATGTTGACGTGGTTGGTGCGGCGTTGGAATACACGGTAATCATGGAGCCCAGTCAACAAAACTGGTTGTACGGGCTGCAGTATGCGCGTGGTAACACGCCGGGGATACTGCACGCATCGGACTTTCGCATGTACTCACCCGTACCCATCGAAGGCGAGTACTTGTACCGAGTCAAAAGCTGGCCGCAGACTCCGATAGAGCGGGAGATCAGCCCCTGGCGCAGACGCATCGAAACGTCGCTGCCACCTGAACGTAATCCGCGTACCCAGCAGCTGAGTCGACGGATGCACGCGGCGGCAACCAACGATTCAGATTATGTGTCCGCTGTACTGTCCATGTTTCGTGAACAGCCATTCGTTTACACGTTGAAACCCGGTCTGTTGCCGCAGGAGAATCCGCTGGACGCGTTTGTGTTTGATAGCCAGCGCGGATTCTGTGAACACTACGCGTCTACCTTCGTGTTCATGATGCGGGCTGCGGGCGTTCCGGCAAGGGTTGTTGCCGGGTACCAGGGCGGAGAGATAAACCCTACCAATCAGACGGTGATTGTTCATCAATTCGATGCACATGCCTGGGCCGAGGTGTGGTTGCCGGGCGAAGGTTGGCGTCGAGTCGACCCGACCGCGGCGGTGTCACCCACTCGTATTGAATTTGGCCTTGAGGAAGCGCTACAGGAGGAGGGGAGTTTTCTGGCAGATTCGCCACTGTCCCCGCTCCGCTACCGAAAAATACCCCTGATCAACCAGCTCCGATACCGCTATGACGCGCTCACCTATCGCTGGCAGAGCTGGGTGGTGGGGTTTGATAACAAGACCCAGTTCCAGGTTCTGCAGGACATGTTTGGTGAGGTCAGTGGCCGAATGTTTGCCACTGTGCTGCTGGGTAGCTGGGCGCTGGTCTTCATACCGGTTGCCATCAGTCTGCTACGCCGTAAACCGACGAGAGTGATGCCTCCGGTGGACCAGTATTATGTCAGGTTCTGCCGGCAGCTGGCGCGCATTGGCTTGGCTCGAGAGCAGGGTGAGGCGCCTGGGCCCTTTGGTCGACGCGTCGAGGCGGCCTTGCCGGCTTATGCCGATCAGGTCGAGCGCATTACGGGTTTGTACACCAGGATCAGCTATGCGGGCGAGCGCCCGAGTCGCGCCAACGCCTCCGAAGAGGAAGAGGAGTTTATACGGCTGGTAAAGCGCTTCCGACCGGAGCGCCGTCGTAACACGGAGCCCTGAGGAGGTTGACTGCCGCCGACGGCGGCAGTCTCTCAGCGGATGCCCTGAGCCTACGCGCTGAGTTCGGTGATTTCCACCGAGGCAATGCGGGCGCCTTCTTCGGCTTTGCGTTGGAACTCGACGACTTTGTCAAAGTTCATGTACCGATAGATGTCATCCGCCATCGTATCGAGGTTGCGCGCATAATCGAGATATTCTTCCACCGTCGGAATGCGCCCCAGTACTGCGCCAACCGAAGCCAGTTCGGCGGACGTAAGGTAGACGTTGGCACCATCTCCCAACCGATTCGGGAAGTTTCGAGTCGATGTGGACAGTACCGTTGAGTTGGCGGCCACCCGAGCCTGATTGCCCATGCACAACGAACAGCCAGGCATTTCGGTTCGAGCGCCTGCTGCGCCGAAAATGTTGTAGTAGCCTTCCTCCATCAACTGATGCTCGTCCATTCTCGTTGGAGGCACGACCCACATCCGTGTCGAAATGCTTCCCTTATGCTGCTCAAGTAGTTTGCCGGCCGCCCGGAAGTGTCCGATATTGGTCATACAGCTGCCGAGAAACACCTCATCCACCGGGTCGCCAGCGACCGCGGACAGCAGGCGGGCGTCATCAGGATCGTTGGGGGCACAGACAATGGGCTCGGTGACTTCCGCAAGATCGATCTCGATGACTGCGGTGTACTCCGCGTCCGCGTCCGCGCGCATCAGTTGGGGATTCTGCAACCAGTCCTCCATCTTGCGGGCGCGACGTTCCAGGGTGCGTGCATCGCCGTAGCCTTCGGCAATCATTGAGCGCAACAGTACGATGTTAGACTGTAGATACTCGGTGACCGAGGATTCATTTAGCTCGATCGTACAGCCGGCGCAGGAACGCTCTGCGGAGGCGTCTGATAGCTCAAATGCCTGCTCCACGGTGAGGTCACCCAGGCCTTCAATTTCGAGTATGCGCCCGGAAAAAATGTTCTTTTTGCCTTTTTTCTCGACAGTGAGCAGCCCCTGCTGAATTGCGTAGTAGGGAATGGCATGGACCAGGTCGCGTAACGTGATGCCTGGCTGCATTTCGCCCTTGAAGCGCACCAGTACTGATTCGGGCATATCCAGCGGCATCACTCCGGTCGCGGCGGCGAAGGCTACCAGGCCGGACCCCGCGGGGAATGAAATGCCCATCGGGAAACGGGTGTGCGAGTCGCCACCTGTGCCTACTGTGTCGGGCAACAGCATGCGATTCAACCAGGAGTGAATGATACCGTCTCCAGGTCGCAGCGATACGCCACCGCGGGTGACAATAAAATCCGGCAGCGTGTGCTGAGTGTCGATGTCGACCGGTTTTGGATAGGCGGCGGTGTGGCAAAAAGACTGC
The DNA here is from genome assembly GCA_039190425.1 of Pseudomonadota bacterium. Taxonomy (GTDB): domain Bacteria; phylum Pseudomonadota; class Gammaproteobacteria; order Pseudomonadales; family Halieaceae; genus Marimicrobium. The sequence goes on from JBCCYE010000021.1 coordinate 65,638, forward strand.
ATGGTCAGATCGGCAGAAAAGCCGAGACACGCCAGGTCCTTCAATTCATCTCGAGTCATGGGCCCGGTGGTATCCTGCGACCCCACTGTGGTCATCCTTGGCTCGCAATAGGTACCCGGCCTTACACCCTCTACGCCACAAGCCTTACCGACCATTTTCTGGGCAAGCGTATATCCTTTACCTGTGTCTTCAGGCTGTTCCGGTTTGCGAAACAGATCGGATTCGCCCAGGCCAAGCGTTTCACGTGCCCGCGCGGTTAGACCGCGGCCGATGATCAAGTTGATCCGTCCGCCGGCCCGGACTTCGTCTAACAGGACCTCAGACTTGAGTTCAAACTCACTGATCACCTCACCGGATTCGGACAGAATCTTGCCTTCATAGGGACGAATCTCGATGATATCGCCCATGCCGAGGTGATCGACGGGCGCTTCAAACACCAGAGCACCGGCATCCTCCATGGTATTGTAAAAAATGGGAGCGACTTTGCCCCCAATGCAAATTCCGCCACTGCGTTTGTTGGGGACGCCTTCGATATCGTCACCGAAAAACCACAGCACCGAGTTGGTTGCAGATTTACGTGATGACCCAGTGCCGACTACATCGCCGACAAAGGCGACCGGCAGGCCCTTGGACTTGATGGTTTCGATTTGCGGCATCGGGCCTGTTACGCCGTGCTCTTCCGGCTCCAGTCCGTCACGGGTCATCTTGTACATGGCCAGGGCGTGCAGTGGGATGTCCGGTCGCGACCAGGCGTCGGGTGCCGGTGATAAATCGTCGGTGTTGGTCTCACCAGTCACCTTGAACACAGTAACCTTGATGGACTCGGGGACGGCAGGCACGTCGGTAAACCACTCGCCGTCTGCCCATGACTGCAGCACGGCCTTGGCGTTGTCACTGCCTGCCTGTGCTTTGTCCGACACGTCGTGAAAGGCCTCAAACACCAGCAGTGTCTGCTTCAACTCGGCTGCCGCCTGGTCGCCCAATTCTGCATCGTCCAAGAGTGAAATCAGTGTCTCGATGTTGTAGCCGCCGAGCATCTTGCCCAATAGCTGGACGGCCTTCCTGCGGTCGATCAGGGGGCTCTGCGCCTCACCTTTGGCAACGGCGGAGAGAAACCCCGCTTTGACGTAAGCAGCCTCGTCGACCCCGGGGGGTACTCTATTGCTGATCAGATCAAGCAGGAAATCTTCCTCGCCCTGGGGTGGCTTTTTCAGGAGTTCCACCAAATCGGCGACCTGCTCAGCGCTGAGTGGCTTTGGGGGAATGTTTTGGGCGGCCCGTTCGGCCGCGTGTTCGCGGTAGGCGTCTAACACGGTGAAACTCCTTCACAGTCCAGCACGACGGCCGGTAAGAGGGTGGTATAAATCGCGGCGAGATTATAGCCCAGAGGGCAATTAAGATAAACGAATCAAGCGCTTATATCGTGCATTCATCGGGTCGATAACGTACACTCCCGGGCAGTTTCCCGCCATCCGAGACGTCTTCCCAGGATGCTTGATCGCCCCGTAAAAACGCCGTGCATCGGCGTGTGTTCAACCGGTATCGGCGACAGTGTATGCCGCGGCTGCAAACGCTTTGCGCACGAGGTTATCCACTGGAACGCCTATACGAACGACCAGAAGTCGATTGTGGACCGACGCCTGGCGGGCTTCCTGTCCCAGTGCGTGGGCAACAAACTGCAGGTGACGGATATGGCTCTGCTGCGTTGGCAGCTCGACGTACAGCAGGTGCGATTTGTTGAACATCACGACGAGTACTGCTGGGTATTCAGTTTGCTGAAAGCTGGAGCCGGACAGATCGAAAGTACCAAAGAGTACGGATTCATTGTCGACGCGGACTTTCAGAGCCTCACGCTTGTACAGCTTCGAGACCTGATCGACCAGGAGTTTTATGTGCTGTCAGAAGCACATTATGAACGCTACATGCAAACGCCCGATTTGTTTGGAGGGCAATTGTGACGAAGGCCGTCGATCTGGGTCCCTTGCAAGCTTTTCTGCCCTGTGCGACGCCTGTCGCTTGGGTCGACTGGGCTTTGGACAATCAGTCGACCCTTCTGGTAGATCACGCGAATTGCGAAAAAAAGGCGGCCGCAACGGCGTTGAACCTGATGTACCGCCATGTTGATCACTTTGAGTTGTTGAACAGGCTCTCCCGTCTGGCGCGCGAGGAACTGCGACATTTCGAACAGGTGATTGCCCTCATGCGAGAACGGGGCGTCGCCTATGCACAGCTTTCCGCCAGCCGCTACGCTGGTGGACTGCGAGAACAGGTGCGCGGCTCGGAGCCTGGCCGTCTGGTGGATACGCTGTTGGTAGGGGCCATTATTGAGGCCCGCTCCTGTGAACGGTTTGCTGCGATCGCGCCAAGGCTGGACGCAGAGTTAGCGGCGTTTTATACCTCGTTGCTTAAATCAGAGGCTCGTCACTTTGCCGACTATCTCACGTTGGCCAAGTCCGTAAGTACGCAGGCAGGTGAGGTAGAGCAGCGTCTTCAGGTGCTGTTGGCGACAGAGCGAGCCCTGATAGAGGCGCCGGATGGGGCCTTCCGATTTCACAGCGGCGTGCCAGAGCGGTAAAATTTAAAATACTTTATATATGCTTTATAAGCATATGTTTATATTATAAAAGAATGTAGTTTTAGCTCGCCACTATCAGCCTCCAGCCACCAACCTTTGTGGTCCCAATCGCCGGTCACCCAGCGCACACCACAGGGCTCCTCAAAGCGTCCTGGGCGGTGGGTGTGGCCGTGTACCATTTGCTGTGCACCGTGGCCGCGCATAATGATCGAAACCGCATCTGCGTTGACGTCCATGATGTCCGTCGGTTTGCGGCCCTTGGCCTCCTGGCTGTCACGGCGCAGTTGCACTGCCAGCGTCTGTCTTTCTTCCACTGACAATGTCATTAACTCGCTTTGCCAGGCTGGACTGCGTACCTTCTTACGGTAATTCTGATAATCCGTATCGGACGTACACAAGCTGTCTCCGTGCGTCAGTAGCGTAGGAACACCGTCAAGGGAGATAAGCGTCGGGTCCGGTAGTAGCGACGCACCCGTGTTGGCACAAAACGTCTCACCCAAGAGAAAGTCACGATTACCCTGCATGACGTACACGGCAGGTCCGGCGTCTCCGAAGCTGTGCAGCAGTGTGCGAACGTCGCACGCCAGCGGCGCCGGATCGTCATCGCCTATCCAGCTTTCGAATAAATCTCCGAGTATGTACAGCGCGTCACAGTCGCGGTGGGTTTGCAGAAAGTCGGCAAAGGCCCTGGTGACAGCCGGTCTACTGGCATCCAGATGCAGGTCTGATATGAACAGGCTGCCGGGCAAGCCAGTAAGGGCGGTTAGCCCTCAACAATCTGAACGGATTCGATGATGACGGGATCCGCCGGTACGTCCTGATGGCCGGCGCGGCTCGTCGTGGGAAGGGCGCGAATCTTGTCGAGCACGTCTGCGCCATCGGTCACTTTGCCGAACACGGCGTAGCCCCATCCCTGCATGTCTTTGCTGGAATGGTTGAGAAAGTCATTGTCCTTGACGTTGATAAAGAATTGCGCGGTTGCCGAGTGGGGATCCATGGTGCGCGCCATGGCAACCGTGCCGAAGTCGTTTTTCAGGCCGTTGTCGGCTTCGTTTTCGATCGGTTCGCCCGTGGATTTCTGCTGCATGTCGGCGTCAAATCCGCCGCCCTGAATCATAAAGTTGTCGATGACCCGATGAAAGATGGTGCCGTCATAAAAGCCGTTCTTGGCATAGCTGATGAAATTGGCGACGGTTTTTGGCGCCTTATCGCTGTCCAGCTCGAGTGTGATTTCGCCAAACGTGGTGCGGATAATGACCATGCTGTTGTCCTTAGGGGTAGGCTCGGGTGCGGGGCCATCATACGGACTTTTGTCTGACAGTAAAACAGCCCGCCGCGATCTTGTGCAGTATTGTGGTTCCGCCGGAATTGTTGCCCGTCTGCGGCTATAAGGAGGGCAGCGTAGTCGCTATAATACGCGCCTTTTTGAGAACAGAGCGTGCTATGAACGACCCCGCTGGCAGCAGCAACTTTCTCCAGGCAATCATCGAGGATGATCTCGCCAACGGGCGCGTGCGCGAGGTGGTCACACGCTTTCCCCCGGAACCCAATGGATTCCTGCACATTGGCCATGCCAAGTCGATCAGTGTCAATTTCGGCTTGGCGGAAGCCTATGGGGGGCGGTGTCACCTGCGCTTTGACGACACCAACCCTGAAAAGGAAAGCCAGACCTATATCGAAGCCATCATGGCAGACATCCGGTGGCTAGGTTATCGCTGGGATGGAGACGTCCGTTATGCGTCGTCCTATTTTCAACAGCTGTACGACTGGGCGGTTTATCTGGTGGAGCAGGGTAATGCCTATGTTTGCGATCTGTCAGCGGATGAGGCCCGCGATTACCGCGGCACCCTGACCACGCCGGGTCGCGACAGCCCATTTCGAGAGCGCAGCGTCCAAGAAAATCTGGCTCTACTTAGGCAGATGAAGGCGGGGGCGTTCTCCGATGGTGAGCGGGTACTGCGGGCAAGGATCGATATGGCCTCCCCCAACATGAACCTGCGCGACCCGATTCTGTACCGAATTCGCAAGGTCAGTCATCACCAGACCGGCGATGACTGGGTCATCTATCCGACCTACGACTTTGCTCACGGTCAGGAGGACGCAATAGAAGGTATCACTCACTCCATTTGTACCCTGGAATTTGAGGACCACAGGCCGCTGTACGACTGGTTCCTGGACAAGCTGCCGATAGAGGGCCGGCCGCGTCAATACGAATTCGGGCGCCTAAATCCGAGTTACACTGTAACCAGCAAGCGCAAATTGCGGCAGCTGGTGGAAGACGGGGCCGTAGTCGGTTGGGACGATCCGCGCATGCCGACCATCTCCGGATTACGCAGACGTGGCTACACCCCACGTGCGATCAGGCGGTTTTGCGAGATGGTGGGTACCACGCGCAGCGACGGCGTGGTCGATGTGGCTATGCTGGAGTTTGCAATCCGCGACGATCTTAATGAAAACGCCGCACGTGCCATGTGTGTGCTCGATCCGATTAAGGTGATACTGACGAATCTGGATGAGCAACACAGAGAGGCGCTGCAGGTACCGTCCCACCCGAATCGGAATGATCTCGGCGAACGGACGTTGCCGTTTACTCGTGAGTTGTACATCGATCGCGCTGATTTCCGCGAGGAAGCCAACAAGAAATACAAGCGACTGGTGCTGGGTAAACGCGTTCGTCTGCGCAATGCTTATGTGATCGAAGCGTACGATGTCGAGCGTGATGACCAGGGCAACCTCACGGCGATACTCGCCTCGCGAGTCGAGGACACACTGGGCAAAGATCCAGGGGACGGCATCAAGCCGAAAGGTGTCATCCACTGGGTTTCCGCCAGTCAGGGATGTCGGGCGACGGTCCGCTTATACGATCGTCTGTTTCAACACGAGGCGCCTGACCGGGGTGAAGAAGACTATCTGACGCATCTCAATCCGGAATCGCTGAGCGTTGTTGAGGGCGCCTGGATTGAGCCTGGATTGGTGGAGGCCGAGCCAGAGCAAAACTACCAGTTCGAACGCGAAGGCTACTTTGTCGCTGATCGTTTTGAGCACAGTCGACAGCATCCGGTGTTCAACAAAACGATTGGACTGCGCGATTCCTGGAACGAGGGCCACTAGCGCTATGACCCTGACCGTGTACAACACCATGACCTCCACCAAGGAGGTCTTTGAGCCGTTGCAACCGGACGCCGTCAGCATGTACGTCTGCGGCCCCACCGTCTACAACCTGGCGCACATTGGCAACGCCCGGCCGGTGGTGGTCTTTGATACGCTATTTCGTTTGCTGCAGACCCACTACAGTCGTGTCACCTACGCCCGCAACTTCACCGACGTCGATGACAAAATTATTGCCGCCGCCAGGGAAGGGAAGCGCAGCATCGACTCCGTCACTGAGGAATTTATCGATAAGTACCGCGAGGATATGGCGGCACTGAACGCGCTGCCGCCTACGCTAGAGCCGCGCTGCACGCACAACATCGAAGCTATGATTAACATGACCCGAACCTTGATTGACAAGGGCCACGCCTACGTCTCAGATGGGCATGTGCTGTTTGCGGTCGACTCAATGGAGGACTATGGCAAGTTGTCCAAGCGATCGCTTGAAGACATGCTTGCCGGGGCGCGAGTAGAGGTCGCGGAATACAAGCGACATCCCGGAGATTTCGTGCTGTGGAAGCCGTCGAGTGAGTCAGACCCTGGCTGGGACAGCCCCTGGGGTAGGGGTAGGCCCGGCTGGCATCTGGAGTGCTCGGCGATGATTCATGAGCATCTGGGTGAGACCATTGATATCCACGGCGGTGGTCGCGACCTGATTTTCCCGCATCACGAGAATGAGATCGCCCAAAGCCGCTGCGCCCACGGTGGTGACTACGTTCGCTATTGGATGCACAACGCCTACCTGGATATGGACGGCGAGAAGATGTCGAAGTCGCTGGGCAACGTCCGCACGGTCCGAGAGTTGCTGGATCACTATCCCGGCGAGGTCCTGCGATTTGCGCTGCTTTCAGCGCATTATCGTTCACCGCTCAATTTCTCGGCTGATCTGCTGGACCAGGCACGAAACACCCTGGATAGCCTATACGGCACATTGCGTGACGTCCGGGACGTAGCAGTGGATGAGGAGGTAGCGCTTGCGGATGAAGGCTTCTATCAGGCGCTCAATGACGATTTGAATACGCCCATCGCGATAGCGGAATTGCACGCCATTGCCCGCGAGTTGAACAAATCTTCCGGGGCGGATCGGGCTTTGCTGAAAGCGCGCCTGCTGGTTGCTGGCAATCTGTTAGGCATACTGGAACAGGACCCTGAAGAATGGCTGCAACTGGGCGCGGAAGAGGACATTCAGGCGGACGCCATCGAAGCACTTATCGCAGAGCGACAGCAGGCGAAGTTGGACAAAGACTACGCCCGGGCGGACGAGATCCGGGCAACGTTGGCTGGTCAGGGCGTGGTGCTGGAGGATTCGCGGGACGGTACGCGCTGGAAGCGCGGCTGATGCTAAGCGAGACTTTTTTCTGCGGATTCCACGCTCTGCATAATCAGGGTATTGATGGTCATCGGGCCGACGCCACCGGGCACCGGGGTGTAGGCCGCAACGCGATCCAGTAACGGCGCCAGTTCAATGTCTCCGACACCTCCCGGGTGGTAGCCCGCGTCCACCACCACGGCTCCGTCTTTCACCCAGTCAGCCCGTATAAACTCTGGCCGACCCACCGCGCCGACCAGAAGGTCTGCCTGGGCGACCAGTTCTGGCAGGTTCTGCGTACGCGAGTGGCAGATAGTGACGGTTGCATTTTTTTGCAGGAGCATCATGGCCATGGGCTTGCCCAGTATGGGACTGCGCCCGACCACGACCGCGTGCTTGCCTTCAATCTCGATGGCGTAGTGTTCCAACGTGCGCATGATGCCCTGCGGCGTTGCGCAGCCGTAGGCGGGCTCCCCCATGGCCATTCTCCCAAAACCCAGGCAGGTCACACCGTCCACATCCTTTTCCAGGGCAATGGCATCGAAACAGGCACGCTCGTCAATCTGTTCGGGCACAGGGTGCTGCAGCAAAATGCCGTGCACATCGGTGTTGCTATTGAGTTCCGCGATTTTCGCCAGTAACGTCTCGGTGCTCGCGGCTGAGGGCAGCTCTACGGCTAGCGAATCCATTCCCACGCGTCGGCAGGCATTGCCTTTCATTTTTACATAGGTTGCTGAAGCCGGATCATCGCCCACCAGGATGGTGGCCAGGATGGGGGTCTTTCCCCCGGAGCGTTGTTTCAGGACTTCAACGCGGGCCAGTAATTCGGTTTCGGTGTTCGCAGCCAGAGCTTTGCCGTCGAGGACGAGAGCGGACATAGAGAGAGTTCCTAAGTGTGACGGTGTCATGCCACCGCCTTAAACAGGCATTCTCGCACGGCTGATAAGCCCTGTTAAATAGTCGCCTATCGGCGTGTATACTGCGCGTTGACGCTCTACTTACGGGTGAGTATTATGCGCCATCCTGAGTTCAGGGGATGGCGACACCACCCGTGGGTGATCATGTCGGGGTATAGCGCAGTCTGGTAGCGCGCCTGCTTTGGGAGCAGGATGTCGGGAGTTCGAATCTCTCTACCCCGACCACTTCTCACCCTGTTCTGCCTGTGGCTGGTCCGCTTCCTGATCAGTGTCGATGTTGATGGTGGCCGTAGCTCATCAGGTAGAGCACCGGATTGTGGCTCCGGAGGTGGGGGGTTCGAGACCCCTCGGCCACCCCAAATTTACCTGTGTATAATCGGCCCTCTACCGGGGGTATAGCTCAGCTGGATAGAGCACCGGCCTTCTAAGCCGACGGTCGTAGGTTCGAATCCTACTACTCCCGCCAACTGGCCGCGCG
>JBCCYE010000022.1:0-69315 GCA_039190425.1 Pseudomonadota bacterium
GCTTGGATATCGGACACCCGTATTGCGGCCCAGTTTGACAGTGCCCAGTCCCACAGCGCTCACGTGCAATCCGGTGTCGCCAAGTGGCCGCATCCAGTTCACACGAAAAACGCCTCCCATGGTGGCCTCGCCAGAGGCGGCTGGCCCAGGCTTTGTAAAGCGGATAATGGTTGCGGATGGTAAGGCGTCACACCGCTCTGTTGCAGACGCTGTAGCAGCCGGTCGCCCATGTCGGGAGCGAGGGTCAGTTTTACTGGCCAGGTGACCAGGACATTCCGGACGCCATCTACTGCACCCAAAAATGCGCTGTCAGGCCGCAGCCGCCTGGTCTGCAGCGGCTCCACTCGGTCCATATGCAGTGTGCGCCAGAGCGCACCGCTCAAATTCACCCAGGGGAGTAGATGGGCAAGCTCCTTCTGCGCCAGCTTGATCAGGTGCGCCGAACTCAGGGCCGGGTGTTGCGTGGCGAGATCGCCACCTAGATACCATAGGCTCGTGTCGCTGCTACTGGGATGGCTGGTAACGGTCAAGCGAGGGCTGGGGCTGGTGCCGACACAGTGACCGTACAGCGTCTCAGGGTAACGGTGTTGCACCAACACTTGCTGCACCGGATAGCGCTGCATGGCTGGCATGCTGCGGTCGAATGCAGCGATCAGGCCGGCGTTCGATGCGCCCGCTGCCAGCAGCAGACATTCTGGTATGACCTCGCACTCGGCCAATTCCAGACTGGCTCGATCACCCCGGGTGCGCAGCGCCGCCTGACGCCAGTCGATTTTGAAGATAGCCTCTCGCTGCTGCTCTACCAGGGTCGCCACCAGCGACGGGACATCGATTACCAGGTCAGGCAAGCGGTAAACCCGTCCGCGAAAACCCGGGTCGCGCAGCGGTACCGGATACTTCTCTCGCGGCAACTCACGAACCCGGCCGCGCAACAGCTTGCTGCCCAACGCGGTGGCAAATTGTGCAGGGAGTTCGCCGTTGGTCCAGAGATTGACGGAGTCGCTCAAGACCCGACAACCTCTGAGATCGACATCCCCCTCGCCTCGCAGGCAGTCCCGCCAGGTCGTGGGCATGGCAGACAAACTTTGTGCGCGACGGTCGAAGGGTCCGCCTAGTGCATACTTCACGCCGCCGTGAATAATGCCCTGAGATGCGATGGTTTGATGATTGCCTAGAGCGTCCTGCTCAAACAGAATGACGCTGAAGCCGCGGCAGCGTAGAAGATTAAGAGCCCACAGACCGGCAATGCCTCCACCGATGATAGCGACGTCCACTGTCATACGATCCTTGTTCATAGGTCGGAGTGTAGTGCGCCGGTCGCCCAAGCGCCAACCGGTGGTCAGCAGGCGGGATGCAGGGCCCCTCTATAGGCTCAACGAGCCATAGCTTGGAGAACTGGATGCGCCATTGTTACAGCGCCTGTTTGTATCTGCTGACACCGCTGATACTGTGGAGGCTGCTGTGGCGGTCGCGTCGTGCTCCGGACTACGCCCGGCGCCTCGGCGAGCGCTTCGGATACTGCGGCTTTCACCAGCAGCAGCCGTCGGTGTGGTTGCACGCGGTTTCGATGGGTGAGATGCGTGCGGCGTTGCCTCTGCTGCATGCTCTGCGCGCTGGCCCCTGGAGCGAGCGCCTGGTAGTGACCTGTTCCACCCCCACGGCATCTGCTCTGTTACGGCAGCAGTTCGGTGACTCACTACAGCACTGCTATCTGCCGCTTGATTTACCCGTTGCTGTCACCCGAGCATTGGACCGTATTCGGCCGCATCTGCTGGTGCTGATGGAAACCGAATTGTGGCCCAATCTGGTGGCGCACTGTGCGCGCCGCGACGTCCCCGTTGTGGTAGTGAATGCCCGCCTTTCCACGCGATCGGCCCGGCACTATGGCTATCTGCCAGGGCTAATCCAACCCATGCTGAGACAGTTGCACCTGGTGGCGTGTCAGACTGGTGATGATGCCGATCGCTTCCGAGCGCTGGGCCTCCCGGAAGAGACGGTGGCGGTCACCGGCAACAGCAAGTTTGATCTGCAACTTGACGATGGGCAACGCCGCTCCGCCGCCCGTTGGCGGGCGCAGCTGGGGCTATCGGAACGCTGCGTCTTGGTCGCGGGCAGTACCCATCCTCGAGAGGAGGAGCAGGTGCTTGTTGCACTGCGCCGTTTGCGCTCGGATATCGGGTCCGTCAGCCTGATTCTGGCACCCCGACACCCTGAGCGAGCCGCTGAACTGCAGGCCATGTGCGAAGCGGATGGATGGCAGTGGCATGCGCTGTCGAATCCGAATCCACCCGCGCCTGACTGTGACGTGATCATTGTGGATGTCATGGGCGAATTGCCAGTGCTGTACGGACTGGCTGATGTCGCCTTCGTCGGCGGCAGCCTGGTTCCCCGCGGCGGCCAGAACATTCTGGAGCCAGCGCGCTGGGGAGTGCCGGTTGTGGCTGGGGCGCATGTTGAGAACTTCCGCCATGCAGCGCATGTGCTCGAGGAGGCAGGACTGCTGCAGCGGGTAACCGGGGGTGAATCCATCGCGCAGGCGGTATCGATTGCGCTCAAAGGGGTTTGCGGAGGTCTATCGTCGGAACAGGCAGCACGGGATGTATTCGCGCAACATAGTGGCGCGACCAAGCGTATGCTAAAGGCTCTGGCGCCCCTGCTCGAGTCGAGTTAGGCGCTGCTAGGGCGCGCCTGAACCGGTTGCACTGCCACCGGAAGTACCGGTAGAACTGCCGTCCGGGCCGCCGGTAGCGGTACTGGGTGGGGGTGGCGGGATCAGGGCGGTGTCCAGCCGAACGATGTCTTCCGGACTCAGTAGCCCCGCCTGCTCTTTCAACTGCAGCATACTGATGATGTAGTCGTAGCGGCTGTTGGCATAGTCTCGCTCAGCGCTGAACAGCGTGTTCTGCGCGTTCAATACGTCCACCACGTTTCGTGTGCCTACCTCATAGCCCGCCTGGGTCGCGTCCAATGCACTTTTGGAAGATACGATGGCCTGTTTTCTGGCCGCTACCCGGCTGATATTGCTTAACACGGTCATGTGCAGTGAGCGGGTGTTCGTCACCGTGTTGCGCGTCAGGTTAATGCGGTTTTCTCTGGAGGCGTTGAACTCCTGTGCCGCTTTACGGCGGTTGGCGCTGATGGCACCGCCGCTGTACAGGGGCAGAGTGACGTTGATCTGCCACATGTGCGTTTCCTGAGTGGAGTCTGGTGGTGTAACCACACCGGTATCCGGTTTGACGTTGAGGCTACCGCTGGTATCCAGATCGGAATAGTCGTAGCCGCCGGACACTTTGGGCGCGTGCTCCAACCGGTTTGCTTTTGCGGTTTGCCGGGCCGCCTCCTCGCGATACTTCGAGGCTTGCAGAGTGAAATTGTTCGCCAGCGCAAAATCTACCCACTCGGCGCGATCGGACGGTTCGGGTGCGCGGATATCAAAATCCTCCTTGAGGACGTTCAGGTTGTAGTGGCGCTGGCCGGTCAGGACTGAAAGCTGCTCCAGCGCGACGGAAACATTGTTCTCGTCCACAATGCGGGTCACTTGGGCCAGGTCTCGCGCTGCCTGGGCTTCGTAGACGTCGGTGATGGCGATCAAGCCAACTTCGAAACGCTGCTGCGTCTGTTCCAGCTGGCGTTCGAAGGCTCGCTCGGCAGCTTCGGAGGCGGCGAGATTGTCCTGTGCGCGAAGTACCGCGAGATAGGCATCGACGACTCGCACGATCAGATTTTGTTGGTTGGCGGCAAAGGTTGCCTCCGCTTCTTTGGTCACTTCCTTGCCAGAGCGGAAGGTAAACCAGGCGGGTAGATCAAAGATGGCCTGATTCAGAGATATCGTGTACCCGTCGGTTTCCGTATCGCGGTTGCTGAAGGTTTCTTCAATTTCGATGCCGTTGTCGCTGAATACCGGGCTCAGACCGTCGGTGTCAACGTCGCTGTCCTGATAGGTGTAGGCGGAGGAGACCTGCGGTAACAGGGCTGCGCGGCCGAGATTCTCAGTTTCTCGCTGGGCGAGGTAAATCGCTTCCTCAGATTTCAGCTGGGCATCATTTTCAAGCGCTAACTCGTAGATATCGCGCAGTGAATCGGCCGTCGCTTGCTGCACAGAGACCATCACCACGACCGCCAGCAGAGAGCGCAGAGCGTTGTTCATACTTAATCCGTACTATTACCAGCCAACGAAACGTCGCAGCAGTGTAGCAGCCTATCGGCACTAGTGCATGCTCTGAACAGAGTCAAGGGGTGCAGTTGTCATCGGTTTGTGCCATCTTTTGGATTCACTGCAGACGAGTATTGGACGTGGCGACACCTGAGCTGAGAAAGCGGCCTTTCAAGCCTGACCTGAGGGCCCTGCACGCGGTATGCGAAGCGAACTACGCACGCCTTTTGCAGCTGTTTCCGGATTATCAGAATAGTAACGTCCGAGAACTGCTGGTCGGTTCCGCTCGCGTAAGGCTCGAGGTGGCGGAGCGCTGTCGCTATACAACTTTTTTCCATTTGCATCAGCAGCAGGGCGATACCCGCTGGCTGGGAGCCCTGCGCATCGAAGTGCGTGCCTACCACGATGCCAGCATGCTGGAGGTCGGGGCCTTCCAGTCTCACCGCAGTATTGCTGCCCGTTATCAGTACCCCAACGACAAAATGTTCCAGCAGGATGAAAAGTACCAGCAGAATCGTTTCCTGGCGGACTGGCTGGAGAACTGCCTGCAAAACGGGCGAGTGTCTGTGGACCTGAATGGCTCCTCGGCCGACGCCTGAGCCTTGGTTGGCAGTTTTCTATGCCCCAAGTAACCGACACAGCCCATTTCCTGCAGTGCCCTAGCGGGGTTGTACACATTGTTCAACTGACAGACACACACCTCTGTCAAGAGCGCGGCGGTACGCTGCTGGGCATGGATACCGATCATTCGCTGCAGGCCGTCATCGAGCTGGCCAAGCGGGAGCGGCACCAGGTGGACCTCGTGCTGGGAACAGGTGATCTGTCAGATGGGGGTGCGCCCGAGGCCTATCGTCGTCTGCAGGAGTACTTTGGCCAGTTTGGTTGTCACCACTGCTGGCTCCCGGGCAACCACGACGAACGGGGTGCGATGGGTGCAGTAGCGGATAGCCCCGAGCGGCTCCCAAAGGAGATTCGCACTCCCTACTGGCAGCTGCTGCTGCTCGATTCCCAGGTGCCGGGGCAAGTGGGTGGCGAATTGGGTCGGAAGGAATTGGACAGACTGTCCACAGCGCTGGCAGACGCGGGTGCAGATGGCCTGCATACTCTGGTTTGTTTGCACCACCATCCGATTGAGATCGGTTGCCAGTGGTTGGACGAACAAATGGTTGCAGATGCCGCGGAGTTCTTCGCACTTCTGGATCGTCATCCAGGGGTCAAGGGCGTCTTGTGGGGCCATGTTCACCAGGAAGTGGATAGCGTTCGCGATGGTGTGCGCTTGCTGGCTTCTCCCTCCACCTGCGTGCAGTTCGCACCCGGCTGCGAGAGCTTCAAGGCAGACGATCAGCCGCCCGGTTATCGCTGGCTGGAACTGCATAGTGACGGCCGCCTCGAGACCGGTGTGTCCAGAGTGCGTGACGTGGCTTTTTCCGTAGATCTGCAATCGGGTGGTTATTTATAGGCGGCTGGGGCTCGCCAGCGTCGGCGACCGATGTACAATGGGTCTTGCAATGGGGCCCTGGCCGGAACATCTTCCAACCACAAGTCAGAACTGAGCATGAGTCAATACACCGCCGAAGACATTGAGGTCCTCACGGGTTTAGAGCCCGTGCGGAAGAGACCGGGCATGTACACTGATACGACCCGGCCTAACCATCTCGCTCAGGAAGTCATCGATAACAGCGTCGACGAGGCGCTGGCGGGTCACGCTAACCTAATCGACGTTGTGCTGAACAAAAACGGCTCTATCACCGTAACGGATAATGGGCGTGGTATGCCGGTGGATGTGCATCCCGAGCAGGGCAAGCCGGGTGTCGAGGTCATACTGAGCACCCTGCACGCGGGCGGCAAGTTCTCTGACAAGAACTATCAGTTCAGCGGCGGTCTGCACGGCGTGGGTGTGTCGGTCGTGAACGCGCTGTCTGAAACATTGGAGGTAGAGATCCGCCGTGACGCCAAGGTCTATCGCATGGAGTTCGCGGGTGGTGAGAAAACATCGGAACTGAAAGTCATCGACAGCTGTGGCAAACGCAATACTGGCACCTCACTAACCTTCACACCTGATGCAAGCTATTTTGATTCGGTCAATTTTTCTCTCTCTCGCCTCAAACACGTGTTGCGTGCTAAGGCGGTGCTCTGTCCGGGGCTGCGGGTCAAGTTCAAGGACGCAAAGAAGGGCGACTCCGAGGAGTGGTACTACGAAGACGGCCTCACTGATTATCTCGCGGACGCCACCATAGACTTTCCGGTAATACCCGAGGAGCCGTTCGTGGGCAGCTTCAGTGGCAACAACGAAGCTGTTGACTGGGCGGTACAGTGGTTGCCCGAGGGTGGGGAAGTGGTCGCGGAATCCTACGTCAACCTGATACCTACCGCTCAGGGCGGTACTCACGTCAACGGGATGCGCACGGGATTGCTGGATGCCATGCGAGAATTCTGTGAGCTGCGTAGTCTTTTGCCGCGGGGGGTCAAGCTGACACCGGACGATATCTGGGACCGATGCTGTTATGTATTGTCATCCAAGCTCAGTGATCCACAGTTTTCCGGTCAGACGAAGGAGCGTTTATCGTCCCGAGAAGCGGCAGCTTTTGTGTCGGGCGTTGCCAAGGATGCCTTCAGTCTGTGGTTGAATCAGCACACCGAGGAGGCTGAAAAACTGGCAGAACTGTGCATCAACAACGCCCAGAGTCGCATGCGTCTTGCCAAGAAAGTCACTCGCAAGAAAGTCGCCACCGGCCCGGCTCTGCCGGGCAAGCTTGCGGATTGTTCGGGCGAAGACCCTGAGCGCGGTGAGCTGTTCCTGGTGGAGGGAGATTCTGCTGGCGGCTCAGCAAAGCAGGCACGCAATCGGGATTTTCAGGCGATACTACCCTTAAGGGGAAAGATCCTGAATACCTGGGAGGTGGATTCCCAGGAGATTCTGGCGTCTCAAGAAGTGCACAACATATCCGTGGCACTGGGCATAGACCCCGCAAGTGATGACCTGGACGGGCTGCGCTACCACAAAGTTTGCATTCTCGCCGATGCGGATTCAGACGGTCTGCACATCGCCACATTGATCTGCGCGCTGTTTGTACGCCACTTCAAACCCCTGGTTGCCGCTGGCCACGTCTACGTTGCCATGCCGCCGCTGTATCGCATCGATGTTGGCAAGGAAGTGTTCTATGCGCTGGACGAAGGCGAAAAGCAGGGTGTACTCGATCGAATAGAAGCTGAAAAGTTGAAGGGCAAGGTAAACGTTCAGCGTTTCAAGGGCCTGGGCGAGATGAATCCGCTGCAGTTGCGAGAAACCACAATGGACCCGGACACGCGGCGACTGGTTCGGCTTAAGCTGGATGCGGGAGACGGTACCAATAAAATGCTCGATATGTTGCTGGCCAAGAAGCGCTCCGGAGACCGCAAGGCATGGCTGGAGAAAAAAGGTGATCTGGCAGAGGTGGTGTCTTGAAGCTGGGCGTTATGTTGGCCGAGTAACTCAATTTTTGTGGGCCAGAGTTTGCAACACGATTTCCTCCGTACGGGTGGTATTGAGCTGCATATCGCCTGGCTTGGTAACGGCCCTCTGGTCGTGCTTTGCCATGGCTTTCCGGGGCTGTGGTACAGCTGGCGCCATCAACTGCCTGCGCTCGCTGCCGCGGGCTATAGAGCGGTTGCCCTCGATATGCGCGGCTACGGCCGCAGTTCACGCCCTGCTGAGTTGCAAGCCTACGGCTTAGACCGCACAGCGCAGGATGTACTCGCTGTGCTGGATCATTTCGGCGAGCAGCGGGCGGTGCTGGTGGGCCACGACTTCGGGGCAAATCTGGCCTGGCACATGGCGGTGCATACACCTGAAAGGTTACGTGGGGTCGTGTCTTTGTGCGTACCTTACGCCATGCCACTGGCGGGCAACAGCGAAGCCCCCCCCTCAGAACTGTTTGCGTCTATTGCCAGCAAGCATTTCTTTCATATGCACTACTATCAGCAGTCGTCCGTACCAGAGTCCGCGACGATCGGCAGAGAGCGGGAGTTTTTACGCAAGCTCTTTTGGGCGCTGTGTGCGGATGGTGAACTGCTCCGATGGGAAGACTATCCATCCGAGGGCACAAGCTATATCGATGTTCTGTCTGAACCTCCGCATGAGCCGCCTTGGTCGTGGCTGTCGGTGGGAGACTTTGAATACTATCTCAATGAATACCTGTGCGAAGATTCGTCTCTGACTTTTGCAGGTGGTATCAACTCCTATCGAGTCATGGATCACAATTGGCGGATGTTCCGTAGCAGCAGGGGCGCTGACGTGGTCGTGCCTTCGCTGTTTGTCGGCGGTGAGAAAGACCCGGTCGTAAAGCTTGGTAGCGATGCAGACTTCGATGTTATGCGCAGGCGCGTGCGCGATCTGCGCGGCTTGACGCTCGTCGCTGGTGCGGGTCACTTTGTCCAACAAGAGCAGCCCGATCAGACAACGAATCTACTGCTCAACTTCCTTGCTTCTCTCACCATCAGTTGAAGCGTCGCGCACCTCCAGCGGCATAGCGACAGACAGCAGACGTACGCGACTAACGGGAGAGTTGTTGAAGCAGCCGTTGGTACGAGGCATTGTTCGGCGCTAAATGCACAAGCTGCTCCGCGTAGGCGCGCGCTGCCGGGATCTGGTCTAGCTCGGCATGGTAATTGGTCAGTGCCAGCAGTACGTCAGGATTGGCATGGGCTTCACGTAGCACATCCATGAGTTGCTGAATCGCCATCTGTGGTTGTCCGGTATCGTGCAGCGCAATAGCGTATACAAACCGATGCCGCGTTCCCAGCTCCTCGACATCCGCCGCACGTTTAAGGTAGTCGAGTGCGGCGACGCGGTTGCCGCTGCGGATTTCCGACAAGCCCAGGGCGTGCAGTGTCGGTCCATGGTTCGGTGCTACCGCCAGCGCCTGCTTAAGCTGATCTCTGGCTTGGGGCTCTTTACCCTGTGAGCGTAGCAGCTCCGCGAGGTTGAGATAGGCCGGAACCAATTGAGGGTTGAGATGCAGAGCTTCCAGATAGGCTGCTTCTGCCGCTTTGTAGTTACCCTGCTCGGAGTGAAAAATACCTTGCTGAATCTGCATGCCTGGCATGTCGGCGTGCTCTTCCATCATGGCCTGGTATTCCGCAAACAGAGGTTCCAGTTGTTTTCGCTGTTGTTCTGGTAGCTGCTGCAAAGGCAGGGCCGCCAGAGAACTGGCGACCTCCATACGGACGCTGGCGACTTCGTCGTCCACCAGAGGCATCAGCAATTGTTGGCGCTGTTGCACTGGGAGAAACTCCAGCGCGCGTATGGTGCTGGCGCGCAGCAGGGGCTCGTCGTCGTACAGAATCGTGGTGGCCGCCTGCAGAGCTGGTCTGCCACCCACCTGCCCGAGCGCCTCCATGGCGGTCGCGCGCCATATGGGTGGTGTCCCAGAGTCGGCGGCGATGGCCGTCAGCGTTGGCACTGCGCGGGTGTCCCCGGCGGCGATGCTGTGGAAAGCTCTTGCCGGGTGAGAGGCCGTGTCGCGAAAACTGATGCCCCACTTGCGGAGGGCCTGCAGCGACCACTCTGCGGTCTGTTCCGTGTGGCACTGGTTGCACGCGTTCGGTGTGCCGATAACGACGCTCAGGTCTGGCCTGGGTACGCGCATGCTGTGGTCACGCCGCGGGTCGACACCCATGTAAGTGGTTTCCGGCATATGGCAGTTGACGCATTGCGCTCCTGTTGAAGCGACGGGGTGGTGATGATGCTCGGGCGTATCGTAGCTGCTGGGTACGTGGCACTGAGCGCAGACCCCATTGCCGGGCGCGCGCAACTGAAGACTGTGCGGCTCATGGCAGTTGGTGCAGACCACGCCTTCCATGTGCATCTTACTCTGCACAAAGGATCCATAGACATAGACTTCGTCAAGAATCTGTCCATCAGGGTGATAGAGTGGCCACTGCGGAAGCGATAGTCGGTGGGTGTCCAGCAGGTCGGCTCCGTAGTGGTAATCGCCCAGCGTTCCACGCCGGGAATGACAACGACCGCAGTTATCGATTTGACTCTTCGAACTCAGTGGCTCACTGCGCCGCGCGATGGACTCACCCTCTGCTAGCTTCCACGCGCCTCTTTGCTTGAGTTGCGTTGGAAAGCCGCCGTGGGAGGCCTGTGAGAGTTGGCCCGCCTTTGCCAGCTGCACGTGGGTGCCACCCGGCCCGTGGCAGGCCTCGCAGGCGACATTCACTTCAAAGAACTCGGTTGCAAAGGACCGCGTGGCGGCATCGTAGTTTTTTTGCAGATCAGTACTGTGGCATTCGGCACAGCGCGTGTTCCAGTTTTGGTAGGGTCCGGTCCAGTGCAGGGGATCTTCATGGTTGATCGTTTCGTCGGGGTAAAGGTGGTACCAGCGCTGTCCGCCGGCGGACTCGGGCCTGGCATCCCAGGCAATGCTAAGTGCCTGCAATCTGCCTCGGGAAAGTGGCAGTAGATACTGTTGCAGCGGCTCTACACCGAACACGTATGCCACCTCAAATTCGGTCTGCTTGCCGTCTTCGCCATCCGTGCTGACCATAAACTTGTCGCCTTTGCGATAAAATTTGCTGGTCACGCCGTTGTAATCAAAGGTGGCGTTGTCAAAGTCCCCCAGCACAGAGCTTTCCGTAGGCAGCTGCATCGCAAGGTCGTGGTGTGAGCCACGCCAGTGTTCGTATTCCGCTGCGTGACAATCACGACAGGTGTCGGAGCCGGAAAAAGCGGCTGCCGTTGCATGGCACAGGCATGCGGCGAAAAATACGGCGAGCTGTTTCATTGTGGTCGCGGTGTGTCAACAGGTTTCCAGGCAAGGGTGCCACACATTACCAGCCCTGTGCGGGGATGGACAGGGGGTTGCAAGCTTCCTATGATGAAGACGTTCGGTAGACCGCCGGACTATCGGAACTCAGACGAACACAGCGCTGCATGAAAATAGGTATTCTTCAAACCGACACGGTACGTCCTGAATGGGTTTCGCAGTTCGGGGAATACCCGGACATGTTCAGGACGCTGCTTCATGGTGCAGACCCCGATCTTGACTTCGCCGTCTACGATGTCGAGCGGGGTGAGTATCCAGAAGATATTGACGACGTCGACGCGTACCTCATTACTGGCAGCAAAGCGAGTGTCTACGAGGATGAGCCCTGGATAGAAACGCTTATGGAGTTTGTCAGAGAGCTCCACGACCGTCGCAAGAAACTCATCGGTATTTGCTTTGGGCATCAGCTCATTGCACAGGCGCTGGGTGGGCGTACCGAAAAATCCGCCAAGGGGTGGGGTACCGGGTTGCACACACACCGCTTTACTACACTTCCCGCGTGGCACGATCAGGGCGACGCGGACCTCGACATCCTCGTCAGCCATCAGGATCAGGTGGTGGAGAATGCGCCTGGTGCAATTGTTCTGGCAAGCAGTGACTTTTGCGAGAATGCCGTAAGTCAGATTGGTGACCACATCATCACATTCCAGGGCCATCCGGAATTTGTACGCGACTATTCACGGGCCATTATGGAAGTGCGGCGGGATTCGCTTGGCGAGGATGTCTACGCTACGGGGCAGGCTTCACTGGCGCGTGAAACCCAGGGGTCTAGGGTCGCGACTTGGATCGTTAACTTTTTGCGTCAAGCGGCCTGAGGCTGACTCACGACCCCTTGGTTTTTTCCTGCATGTCCGTTAGATAGCTGTCCAACTCTTCGTCATTGGCAAACACTGACATGTCGGGCAGTGCCTTGAGAATCTCAAACACCTTATCAATATGAGGCTTGCGGTTGGCCGCTGCCAGCCGCCTGCCATCAGCGCTAGTGTCCTTGGCCGCTTTGAAAATCACACGCAGCCCCGCTGAGCTGATGTAATCGAGCTCTTTCATATCCAGCACGATGAGCGCATGGCCCGCTTGAACCACCTCTTGCAAGAGCTGCTCGAAAGCAGGCGCCGTCTCCGTATTCAGAGCGCCTGAGAGCAGTACTCTGGCGACCGAATGTTGTTCGTCCAGCGTAACGCTTGTGTTGAGTTCCATGGGTGTTCTGGGCTCCCGGTTCAGTACGCCGGTGACGTTGCTCGAGTCAAGTTCACCTGGCAGGATCTTCTGTAAGCGTAATTCGTTGCAACCATCGCTATAGCGGTAGTGCTGTTCGTCGGTCAGCTGGGTAATCAAGTGTACACCAAGACCGCCGATCGTCGCTGCCTCGGTGCTATCACCGCGCTTCGCTCTAATCGCTTCCCTGAGTGGATTGAAAGGCCTACCTGAGTCTGTCGCTATCAGCGTAATACTCTGGCCATCCCATTGCAGAGAGAGGTTAAGCTGCGCTCCTGCGGGCAGATCGGCGTATTTTTGGATATTGGTTACCACTTCCTCTGCGACCAACATGAGTTCATTGTAGAAATCTGTTGGCGTCCCGAGTGCGACAAGTTGTTGTCTGATCCAGGTCGTTGCGGCGCTGCTGGATAGACGGTCGGCGACTAGCTGCACCTGGGACTCGCCGCAGAGCGTGTGATCAGGCGTCCCGGCCTGCAGCAGTAACAAGGTCCTGTCGTCTGACTGGGCCGTGTCCGCGCTATGTCGTTTGACGTCCGAAAGAATCTGTACGCCCGCACGACGAAGGTTAGCATCGGCGCTGTCTGCAATAGAGGACTTTAGGGCATCCAGCCCAAACTGCTGGTCCTGGGCATTGAAGGCCTCGTCGATACCATCGGTATAGAGTGTAAGGCGGTCACCTTGCCGGAGTTGCAGAACATTGTCTGCAAACTCGATACCGGACGCCAGCGCAAGCGCCGGGCCGGCGATCTGGTCTACTGTCCGCACCTGACCGTTGCGTAGTACCAGTGGCGCGCCGTGCCCCGCGCTGCTGAAGTGCATGCGCAATGTTGTGCAGTCCAAGCGTCCGAGAAACAAAGTGATAAACATGCAGTTCTGGTTGCCGCTTGCCAGAGCGTCGTTCAGTTGGCTGATGACGCGCTGAGGTGACCCGTGGGTGGCCAACAATTGTTGCAGCAAACTCATGGCGCCCGCCATGAACAGCGCTGCCGGTGCACCTTTGTCCGAAACATCACCGATCGCCAGGTAAAGTGAATCATCGATGCGCGCAAAGTAGTAGAGATCGCCGCCCACTGAGCGCGCGGGCTCGACGCAGGCCCACAGGCAAAGCTCGGGCCAACACTGTAAAACGTTTCCACTGCCTGGCAGCATGGCCATCTGAATGTCTCTGGCGGCATCGAGCTCTCCTTCCAGCCGGCCACGCATGGCTTCTGCTGTGCGCAGATCTGTCAGATAGCTGCTCAGATCGCGCTGCATAGAACCGAAGGAATCCACCAGCCTGGCGATCTCGTCTTTACTGGCGGTGCGGGGAAGAGGTGTGCGCAACTCGCCCTGGGCGATGCGTTCCGTTGCGACTGCCAGCGCGGACAGGGGTCTGGTCATGCGTTTAGTGACCAACGCCACGGCCACCGCCATCAGCAATAGGGTGGCCAGTCCAATTAGCGCGGTTTTCAACTCATAGGCTCTCAGGGGTGCGAGTGCCTCACGTTCCGAATACACGACCCCGACGGGCCAACCAGTCGACTGTAGGAGTTTGAGCCGCAGAGTGCATTCTCCATCTCGTCTCGGACATGGGAATCGCCGCACCAGTTCCTGGCCGCTTTCCAATGAACTTAACGCGCTGCCGCTGCCATCCAGAATGCTGTGGGCTTGGGCGCTGAGTACGCGCGGCTCGGCGCCGGTGTCCCGTGCGCTGAGCATACGACCTTCTCTGTCGAGCATGATTCCATAGCCATTCGCACCAGGGCGTAGTCGGCGCAAATAGTCTTGCAACTCCTCCAGGGTCACGTCTGCGGTCACCACGCCCATCGGGCTGCGATCGCCCTGCTCGTTATAGCGGTAGATCGGCACGGTATAGGTGGTCATCCATACTTCACCGCCGCCCTCGTCGAAATAGGGTTCACTCCAAGCAGGTGCCCCCTTGTCAATGGCGTCAGCGAACCATGGTCGTTCCCAATAAGTCGGCATGGTCGACGTCAGATCCGCGAAGCGCAAGGTGCCGCGAGCTTTAAAGTAGTAGGGTGCATAGGGACCAGTACCTGCACTGGGTAACAGGGCAATCGACCCACCGAATACGTCGTCGTTGTACTCGATTGCATCACGCAGCATACGGCGCAGTTCTTCTGGCGTATGCTCACGGTGCTGCAGAAGCCTGGCCAGAAGACCGGTGGCGCTTTCTACACCGTCGAGCAGGTTCTCCAGGTCTACCATCAGCGCGGTCATCGCTTCGTTGGCTTCCAGCTCCAAAGCGCTTAACAGTTCAGCGCGGGATAGACGATAGTCTACCCCCAGCCCCACACCTAGGATGAGTAAAGAACACAGTGTCAATACGGCGATCAGCCGATTGGTGATGCTCCCATTCAACAGGGACACGCGGTCAGCTACCAGGCTCCGATGTTTTCCATCGACGCCCAGGGTTCTTGCGGTTGCAGAGGGCTGCCGGCCTGCAGAAGCTCTATCGATATGCCATCCGGGGAACGAACAAATGCCATGTGACCGTCGCGGGGTGGGCGGTTGATTGTAACACCGGCATCCAGCAGCCGTTGGCACAGCTCGTAGATATTCTCCACCCGATAAGCCAGGTGGCCGAAGTTCCGCCCCCCCTCATATTCCTCCGGATCCCAGTTATGGGTAATTTCCAGCAGCGGGCTCTTACCCTCCCTTGCGGCATCTGCGTCGCCGGGGGCGGCCAGGAATACCAGGGTAAACCGCCCGGCCTCGCTGTCGTAGCGATTGACTTCCACAAGCCCGAGTTTGTCGCAGTAAAAACTGAGTGTCTCATCGAGGTCACGCGCACGCACCATGGTATGCAGGTAGTTCATAGCTCGAATCCAGCGGTCTTTAGTCGGTCAAGCGTCAGCAGTGTCGCTGACTAACGCAGATAGTAGAAGGGCGCCTGCCAGCTGACAAGCGCGGTAAATCCAGTGAGTCAGGCCCTTGCGGCCGCCTGTCTGCCAGCCATGCGACCTGAGAAGGTTGCATCTCCAACGGACATGCCGCTTGAATACCCGTCAGCTCGGCGTACCACTCCACAGGCGGTGCGGCCGGCAGCATAGAGCCCGGGTATGACTTCACGTTGCGGCGTGACAACTTCTCCGGAAGGCAGCGTATCAAGGCCTCCAAGAGTGAAGGTAGGAACAAAGACGCCGCGACCGGGGGTGACGTCAAGCGCTACCAGCGGCGCCTCGAGTGGCTGTAACCATTCGGCGGCCTTGTGGAACTGGGAATCCTCACCATTGGCGACGTCTTCGTTGTACACTTCGATGGTTGTTTGCAATGTGCCCGCACGCAGACCAAGTTCCTGTTCCAGTTCTTCTACCGTCTCGCCCGTGCCGGCGATGCTCGCGCTCATGAAGTTGAATTTCTCGTAGTCTCCGTACTGGTCAACTGTCAGGATAAAGTAAAACCGGTCGCCTGCCTCATCCAGGACCGCCTGACCAAGCCGAGCGTGGTAGACGTCTTCGTTGATGAAGCGCTGACCCTTGTCATTGATGACAATACCGCCGGTGATGCTGGCGGGCGGATAGTACGGAATGCTGATGAATCCTTCGTGCATGTTAATGGCCGCGGCGCCGACGGACATGCCCATCATGATACCGGTGCCCGTGTCACCCGGATTGCCTATGGGATTATTGCCGGATAAGAGCTTGGGTGCATACTTGGCGATCATTTCCTCGTTCATAATGAAACCGCCGGCGCACAGTACAACGCCTTTGTGCGCGCGAATGTTCCGCTCCTCCTGATCCTGTCGCACGACAATGCCCGTGACCTCGTTGGCGTCGTTGATGATCAGTGTGAGCGCCCGGGTCTCGTATTGGATCGAAATGTTCTCCCGCTGTTCAACGTTTTCCGTAACGATTTTCATAAACAGCGGGCCGCCGTTATCGCCTTCGACGTAAAGGTTGTGGCCGCGAGGGCAGGGTCTGGCCTGCTGGGCGAAGGGGTAGGCCTTTTCACTGCCGGTGTAAAGCAGTCCGTCGTCCGTCAGGCACATGATGGCGCGTTCTTTGTGGAAGCTGTCTTTAAAAGGTACGCCAAGGTGGTCCACCAGCCAGTTGAAATGGTCCAGGCTGTGTTCACAGTAATTGCGTATTTTAGCTTCGTCGGCCTGTGGCCCGGCCGACATCATCATGTAGGTGACCATGTCTTCTGTACTGTCCTCGAAACCGCAGGCCCTCTGGACCCGGGTGCCACCGTTGCCCCCCATGTAGATTTCTGCTGAAGACATAGCGGTCGAGCCACCACTCGCACTGGCCAGCTCAAATATTGTTACTCGTGCACCTGCGTCCGCGGCCTCGATAGCGGCGCAGCCGCCGGCACCCCCAAATCCGACCACGGCAACGTCAGTTTCTCCATGCCACTGTTGTAGGTCGCTCTCACGGCGCGCTCTGGTAGGGGATGCTTTGCTCTGTTTTGCCATGGAAGTGCCTCTGCCGGCATGCGCTGCGGCCGGTCTAACCTCGGACCATGGATTAAAACGGTTTGTCTTCGCGCTGACAACGCCTCCACAAGCGCGGCGGATTAATATGTTGTACGCGGGTTCTTTTTCTGATGGAACTGCCGCAAACCTCGCTTTACAGGGGCGGTGGGGTACAATTGCCCGCTTTTTCAAGGACACTGCAGCATGTGGTTCAAAAACGTCCGAGCCTATCGACTCACCAGCCCATTTACCCTCTCGCCGGAGCAGCTGGGGCACAATCTAGCGAAAGCCTGCTTCCAGCCCTGCGCCAAATCCCAAGCCCTGTCGCTGGGCTGGGCGCCTCCCCTGGGTGACAGTAGTGACGCCCTTGTCCACGCGGCAGCCGGGCGGTTACTGATGCGGATGAAGCGAGAGGATAAGCTGCTACCTGCCGCGGTGGTTCGTGAGATGCTCGAAGAAAAGATCGCTACGCTAGAAAAAGAGCAGTCCAGACGGGTCTATCGAAAGGAGCGCCTCGGTCTCAAGGACGAAATCGTCCAGGATTGTTTACCTCGAGCATTCAGTCGTCACTCGGACGTTTTCGCCTACATTGACGTGACCGGCAACTGGCTCTTTGTCGATACGGCGAGCGCTGCCAGAGCTGAGGAGTTGCTGAATTTGCTGAGGGATAGCGTTGGCAGCTTCCCGGTACTTCTGCCGCAGGTCAACACCGCTCCCGCGGCAGCGATGACTTCCTGGTTGGCGCATCGCAACCTACCAAAGGATTTTGAGCTGGGAAGTGAATGTGAACTGCGCGAACCGGGGGAGGAGGGCGGCGTGGTCCGCTGTCGCGGCGTTGATTTGTTGGGTGAAGAGGTGGAAACTCACCTGCAGGCTGGGCGTCAGGCCGCACGCCTTGCGCTGAGCTGGGACGAGCGTGTGTCGCTGGTCTTGGCAGAGGATCTGTGTTTGCGGCGGTTAAAGTTCGCGGACGAGTTAATGAAAGAAAACGAGGACATCCCTGAAAACGACAGCGCAGCGCGACTGGATGCGGATTTCGCTCTGATGGCTGATGCAATCACCGGCCTGCAAAATCGCATCATGGCATTGTTCGGCGGCGAGTCAGAGTAACGGCCTCGTATGCCAGCGCCAAATGAGACGGCCGACTACCGGGCGCTGTTCCTCTCACACACTCCATTATTGGATCTTCGCGCGCCAGCTGAATACTCGCGCGGGGCGTTTCCCGCGTCGCTCAACCTGCCGTTGATGACCGATGACGAGCGTGCACAAGTCGGCATTCGGTACAAGCAGGCGGGGCAGCGGGCCGCCATTGAGCTCGGTCATAAACTGGTGTCAGGCGCCTGTCGCAGTCAGCGATTACAGCGCTGGGTGGAGTTCGCCAGGCGATTCCCAGAAGGTTATCTGTACTGCTGGCGAGGTGGACTCCGTTCACTTACCGTGCAGCAGTGGTTGGCGGCTGAGGGTATCCAATACCCTCGAGTGAAAGGCGGGTACAAGGCCCTGCGCCGTTTTTTGCTCGACGAATTGGCTTCCTCGTTAAGTGAAGTGCGCCTGGTGTTGGTCTGTGGTCGCACGGGTGCCGGTAAGACGCGCGTGATAGAACGGGTCGGGCGCAGCGTAGATCTCGAGGGATTGGCCAATCATCGAGGATCGAGTTTTGGCCAGCGGAAAACACCGCAGCCTTCGCAAATCGAGTTTGAGAATGGCTTGAGCATTGCCCTGATGCGATTGCTCGAAACCGGGAGTGGCAAGATTCTGATTGAGGACGAGGGCCGGCTGATCGGCCGCCTAGCGCTACCGGAACAGCTTCGCCATGCGATGACCGCGGCGCCACTTGTCCTCTTGGAACAGACACTCGAGCAGCGCGTGCAGACGGTGCTTGAAGATTATGTGATCGACCTCGCTGAGCAATACGATCTAGCGCACGGTCCCGACGGATCTGTCTTGCACGAGCAAAAGCTGCAGCAGGATTTATCTCGCATACAGCGGCGACTGGGAGGAGAACGCTATCGCTGCGCCAGCGATATGATGCGAGATGCCTTCGACAGGCAGCGGCAGGGTGGCAGTAACGAATCGCACCGAGCCTGGATCGGCTATTTGCTGGAACACTACTACGATCCGATGTACGACCATCAACTCAAAGAACGGCAGGGCAAGTGCCTGTTCCGCGGTGATCGTCAGGCTGTCGTTCGCTGGGCGCGGGAGTTTCTATGACATGAGGCTCGACGATCCGCTTTACAGAGACCTAGTATTGGTGGGCGGCGGCCACACGCATGTGCTGGCCTTGCGTCGATTGGCGATGCGGCCAGTGCGTGGGGTTCGCATAACGCTTATTTCACCCGACACTTACACGCCATACTCCGGCATGCTGCCGGGCCTTGTCGCGGGTCACTATCGCTTTGAGGAAGCGCACATTGATCTGGTGCATCTGTGCCAGTGGGCTGGGGTGCGGCTGGTCTGTGCCCGTGTCGAGGGTGTAGACACGGCCGCTCAGCATGTACTCATACCTGATCGGGCACCGTTGGAGTACGACGTCCTCAGTGTGGATATCGGTGCGCTGCCGGATACGGCTTCGGTACCTGGGGCAGACGCATTCGCCACTCCGGTTAAACCGGTTGCAGGGCTCTGGCAGCGCTGGCAGCAAATGTATCAGCGAATCCGCCAGAACGCGGAGGATTGCCCCAAGATCGCCCTGGTTGGTGGTGGTGCGGGAAGTGTGGAACTCGCCCTGGCGATGGCGCGACGTCTGAGTGGTTTAGAGGTGGAGATTGCGCTTTACTGCGGCGCAACACTACTCCCGGGTTATCATCCCAAGGCCAGGGCCCTGGTGGAAAAAGCGCTGGGTGAGCGAGGGGTGTCCGTCCATCTTAACGCCAGAATCGTTGGGGTACGCGCAAAAGAACTGGAAGTTGCCGGTGGCCGTTGCGAAGCATTCGACGAATTGTTCTGGTGCACCGATGCTGCCGCCGCCGCATGGATAGCGCGCAGCGGCCTCAATACAGATGGTAAGGGATTTATGGCACTCAGGGACACGCTGCAGAGTGTCGCCGATGAGCGGGTTTTCGGTGCCGGTGATATCGCGACACAACTGAACTACCCCAGACCCAAAGCGGGGGTGTTTGCCGTACGCCAGGCACCCGTGCTGGCGGATAACCTGCGGGCCGCATTGCTGGGCAGGCGGCTGCGCTCACATCGTCCGCAGAAGCGGTTTCTGTCCTTGCTGTCGCTGGGAGACAAGCGGGCAGTCGCCAGCCGCGGCAGAATGCGAGCGTCTGGTGCGTTGATGTGGTGGTGGAAGGACGCCATTGATCGTCGTTTTATGTCCCGATTCAGCAACCCGCCACGCGTAATGCCCCGGCGTTTTCCTGCCCGCCTGCCGGCTGTCGCCCGCAAGCAACAGGCACCTTGCGGGGGTTGCGGTGCCAAGATTGGCGCAGATCCTCTTGCGGAAACTCTGGCGGCTTTGCGCGCCGACTACCCTGGTTTGACAGAGGCGTCTGCGGATGATGCCGCAATAGTGCGGGTGCCAGACGGGGGTGTGCTGCTCCAAAGCGTGGACAGTTTGCGCGAGCTGGTTGCGGATCCTTGGTTAATGGGCCGCATAGCCGCTTTGCATGCATTCAGCGATCTCTATGCCTGCGGAGCAACCCCGTTGTCAGCGCTGGCCTCCATTACGCTGCCCTTCGCCTCGGCGGGGGTGCTCAAACGGGATTTGAGAGCCGTACTCGAGGGTGCGTTGGTGGAATTCTCTCGTGAGAACTGCCGGTTGATTGGAGGTCACAGTATGCAAGGCCCTGAGCAGGTGATCGGCTTTACCGTCAATGGTTACGTTGCCCCCGGGTCTGATCCGCTGGACAAATGCGGAGGACGAGCTGGAGACAAGTTGGTTCTGACCAAGCCGCTGGGTACCGGTGTGCTGTTTGCGGCTCATATGCAATCCAAGGTGAGCGGCGGCCTGGTGCAGGTGGCAGTTGCCAACATGCTGGTCAGTAACGGGCCTGCTGCGAGCCTGGCGCGTGAGCACGGTGTGACCGCGGCAACCGACGTCAGCGGCTTCGGACTGCTGGGACATCTGTTCGAGATGTTGGGCGACGATTTGGCCGGGCGGTTGCACACCGGGCAGATTCCCGCGCTCGCTGGCGTGGTAGATCTGTTGGAGCGCGGCTATCGCAGTACTGCGCACGGCGCGAATCGCGCCGCTGCTGAGGACTTGGTTAGCCGGCGAGCCGTTGACCCGGCTCGGCAGAATCTATTGTTGGACCCACAGACCAGTGGCGGTTTGCTGATGGCTCTACCTGCGGCTCAGGCCGAGGGCTTCTGCAGCGCTCTGCGGGCCAATGGCTACCCAGAGGCTGCCGTGATCGGCGAACTGGTATCCGCAAACGAGACGACTAATCGGGTGGATCTGTTCTAGCCGTTAAATGCAGCGGCATTGAGCACCGCTTTTGGCGCGGTAGGCTTAGGAATGGATGACAGCTGGCAGGATCGCGATTCAGCCAGATGTCCTGGACAGGTGCACGAGGTTACACTTGCAGGCGAGTGAAGTCGAAGGTCAGTCAGTGTTAAGAAAGGATAGCGTTGGCATATTGGTGGCGATCGCCTACGGTGGTGTGATTGCCTACCTCTCCTTGCGTGCCCCCGGCGATGGCCCGCCTATGAGTCACGACAAGCTGGCTCATATGCTCGCCTACTTGGTATTCGCGGTGCTCGCTCTGCGCGTGAAAGCGCTGCAGGGTCATGTTGCGCTCGTATGTCTGGGGATTGTGTTTTACAGCGCCGCGTTGGAATTTGGCCAGAGCCTGGTGCCTGGCCGTCATATGTCGGGTCTCGATCTGCTCGCCAACACGCTGGGCGTGGTTCTCGGAGCCTGCTTTTGCCGCCTTCTCTGGTGGCGTGTGACCTGAAACCCCGGTTGTTTGTGGGTGCCTTAATGCTGCGCCTTGGTGCGGCCGATGGGTTGTTCGGTAAATGGCAGGCAGACAGGCTTTTACTATGATGAGCCTGCCAGCGCTTCGGTTGTCGGCACGTGCGACGCATGACGCGAGGGTAGCGCCAGCGATCCTGTCGAAGGAATATATCTGCTCGGGCGATAGGACGTGTCGCCACTTACCGACGTTATCCTCGGCGGCCTCGCTCAGCATGCCTGATTGACTGTCGATGTTGGCCAGCGCTGCGGCCAGCTTGCTCGCCAGTTGCTGCTCAAATTCGGTCACGTAGAGTCCGGCATATGGTTTATGGGCTTTCGCCTTAATCACAAACGTCAGCCAGCTACCTTGCGCTGAGACAGGGTGCCAGCCGACCTGATAGCGTGGATTTACTGTTTTTCGCTCGATGGATTCATAATTTTTCACAAAACCCCATGCCCAATGCAGGCCCTAGCCAGTATATTGGCTCCAGGAGTAACGGCAGCGGAGCAGGAGCAAATATGCATCGCACAATCGCCTACGTTGAGGACGACCCCACCATTCTGGCGAACTACGCCGAGCTATTGCGTGATGAGGGCTTTACCGTCAACACGTTTGACTCTAAGGAGAGCGCAGTCGCAAGCTTCAGACAGGCACTCCCGGACCTCGCGCTCCTTGATCTGTCTTTGCACGGGGAAAGAGATGCGGGTTATCACCTGTGCAGCGAGCTACGCAGTTTGTCGAGCCGGGTACCCATTATCTTTCTGACCTCGCATGACAGCGACATCGATAAAATTTCAGGCCTGCGGCTGGGAGCTGATGACTACATCACGAAAGATGCCTCTATAGATCTCATCGTGGTCAGAATCGAAGCCTTGTTTCGTCGTTTAGAGGCACTGCAATACGCGCAAGAGGCAACGCAGCTGGACGTGCGAACTGCGCAACGGTCTGTTCAGCTCGATGACGCCTACTCTCGTGTCTTTTACAGAGGCGTGGATCTTGGGTTGTCGCTGACCCACTACTGGATCGTCCAGTCACTGTGCACTGACCCGGGGAAGGTCAAAAGCCATCGGGATCTAAAGCGGGCCTGCAACATCGTCGTCGAGGACAACACAATTACAGCGCACATAAAGTCCATTAGGCGTGCATTTGCCGCAGTGGATGCGACATTTGACTGCATCAAGACTGAGCGAGGTCTTGGATATCGCTGGATACCTGAACCGTAGCCCAGGCGAGCTTAAGTCTGCGTTAGCGGTTGCGCGTTTACCGGCCTGGCAAAAAAACGGTAAATCTGGCGCCCTCTGGCTCCTTGGTTGAGCACGCTTCTGCCCAACCACCGTGTGCCTGAGCGATGCGCCTTACCACGTAAAGTCCAAAGCCATACCCTGGTCTGCCCGAATTCGACGCTCGCCTGACAAATGGGTCGAAGAGATCGACATCCTCATCTGCGAGTTGTTTACCGACGTTGGTAATCGCCAACACAATCTGCTGTTCTGTGGCCTTTAGTTCAATGCGAATCGGGTGAGGGGGATCGCTGTGTGCAACAGCGTTGTCGACCAGCTTATCCAGCAGCTGAGCTACGCGATCTCCGTCGCAAAACACCATGGCGATAGGGGGCGCCAGCAGTTCAAACCGATGCTCGGAAAAAACATCTCGATAGCCCTCGATCTTGTTCCGCAACAGGTCACTCACATCAACGAGGCGAGGTTCCAGCGATTCCAGCGCCGCTTCCAGGCTCGTGGAAGCGCTGATATCACTGAACAGTCTTTGCATGAAGCGTGCACTGCCGTCTGCGCGCGCAATATAGTCCTTGAGATCAGGCTGTTCGTTGCGTTTTTCAAGCAGATGAAGTGAAGAAGTGATGCCCAGTAGTGCATTCTTCATCTCGTGATTCAGGAAATCGCTGCCGGTTTTCAACCAGCGGCTTCGCTCGCGCTCCAGTTCAAGTCGCTGGCGATACTCCAGGTCGCGCTCGCGGCCGGCAACAAATGCCCTGCGCTCCGATACATCGAGGCTGTACGCAGAAAAAGCAAGGCCAAAGAAAACCAGTAGCGGTGTTATGTAGGCATTGGTCAACACATTACCGCCGTCGACCAGCGAGCCTGTAAAGGCTATCGTGGCGGGCAGTGCGAAACACAAGGCGATACAGTAGAACGCCACAATGAATCGCAGTCCAAGCAGCATAAAGCCAAACAACATGATCTGGATGCTGGCTATCGCATAGAAGGTTTGATCACTTCCACCAGCGAACCACATCAACAAGGCGTTGGAGAGTAGAACGGCGACGAGAGCGCCTGTCAGTGCGGCTTCCAGGATTCGGTGAGAGCGGGTTCGCCAAGCCGAAATCAATGCTGTGAGGACAGCTGGGACGTTGACAAACCAACGCGTCCATTGGTCCATGACATTGTCACCCGCCGGGAAATACAGTCTGGCGATCGGCTCTACGAACACGAGCAGCACGGCGGCCAGCGCCAGGCTGACACGAGTCAGTGCGCGTTTGGAATCGATCAGGTGATCGCGATAGGTCTGCTCTAGTGACGCGTCTATAAAGTTGGGTGGCAGTTGATGGATCTGCAGGCGCCCGCTGTGTTCCATTCGTATCTCGCTTACTTTGCGGGTGGTGCTGGCGTGTTCAGAAAGGTACCAAGCCAGTGCACCAGAATCACCAGTGCCAGATCACCCCGGGCCATTAGATAAGATAAACCCATAGCGCCAAAGAAAGTGCCGATGCAGTTCACCAGGCGCCAGCGCAGTGTGACATAGTGTAAAGCCGCGAATATAGCATTGCTGATGACATGCGCAGGCAGACGTTCAACGTGGTCTGACAGCAAAATGGGTAACAGCAGTCGAAAGGCGATCTCCTCCACGATGGATATGTACAAAAGATAAGTGATCCAGAGCGTTTGTCGGCCAGTGGTGAATGGGCGCCGACGGCTCCATAGGGTAAAAAAGATCAAAAGCCCGCAGACACCAACGAGATACGGCGTTGGATTCGAGCGTAGCGGCAGTGTGGTATCCACCAATGCCGGCCACGCCGAGGCTGTAAATAACAAGATGGCAGCGATGCACCCCATGGTGAGGCCATGACGGCGAATGACGGCCACAAATGTCTCAACTCGAAAACCCGCGGCGTTAGCGGGTCGTTGCAGACGGCGGCGATGAATCGCGGGGGTATCCTGGGTGTCGTAGGGCATGGGTACATGGTAACAGCAGTACACCGTTGAACGTGATTGATCTCTCCTGCTCGATCTACACGCATCGGCTGGTGGGCACTACACTGTTGGTTGGAACGAAACGTGGAATTGCGGATGGATATAGCTGTCATTGGAGCAGCCGGCAGCTGTGGTCGACAGCTTGCGGTTCAGCTACTGGATCGAAAGCTGCTGCACCCCGGCGCGAGTTTGCAGTTGGTAGGTCACAGCGGAGGGCGAAGCAGTAGTGAGTTGTGGGGCCTGCGGGCCGATCTTGAGGACGCCTTTGTCGACGATGCGCCCACCATTGAGGTGGTGTTTGATGCAGCAGATGTCAAAGCCGACCTGGTCGTTATGCTGGCGGGCAGAACGATTGCGACTGATCCCAATGCATCTGCCGATCGGACTCAGCTGGGCGCCGCTAACCATCAGATGTTCTGTGAGTACGCCGATGCGATGGCGAGTCGTCGCGGACACGAGCCCATTGTCATCGTTCAATCGAATCCGGTAGAGCTCGGAGTGCAGGTGTTCGCGCAACGCCTGGGCCGTCATAGGGTGCTTGGTGCAGGCGCTTGGTCGGACACCCTGCGGTTGCGTGCTGAAATTGCCACAGACCTGCAGGTTGGCAGGCCACAGGTCCATGGCTGGGCGCTGGGTCAGCACGGCGACTACGTGGTACCGCTCTGGAGCAGGCTTCAGGTTAGGGGTTGTAGCGCAGCGAAGTTACATCACTACATAAACGCGGTCTGCTCAGGGCGCACCCTGGCGGATCTTCCAGAAGAAATAGCGGCAAGCAAGGCCAATATGCTGGAAGTCGTTCGTGCCGGAGATGTGGCAGAAGCGTATCGACAGGTGCAGGCCCTGCCAGCCGATCTCAGAGCAATGGTCAAACCATTCTTTACTCACTTCACGGCGGGGCACACAACGGAAATCACCACCGCTCACTCGGTGGTGGATATCATTGCGTCGCTGGTTGACGGAGAGCAACGCGCCCTACCGGCACAGGTAGCTCTGGAGGGCGAGTGGCTCGGAATCGAGGGTGTGGTCGCGGCCCCCGTGGTCTTGTCCCCTCGTGGGTGGGATTCCGTGTACTCGCTGCGGCTGGCAGAGAGTGAGGTGGCCGCCTTGCATGCTGCCGCCGCCACAGTACGCCGATTGGCTGAAGGAATGGATTGATCAGGCCTGCACAGGGAGCCAATGGACTTTTCTCTCACGACGGCTTCTGAGATTATGTCGCCTCGCAACCGATGCCTCCATTGGTGTCGGGCTGTCTTAAGCTGAGCTTTCCAAAGGATATTTTCATGAGTGATGCCGATGCACTCTTTCGCCCCCTGAGCCTGGGGACGCTTGAACTGGCCAACCGCATTGTGATGGCACCGATGACGCGAAATCTTTCGCCCGACAATATTCCCGGTGAAGAAGTCGCCGAGTACTACCGCAGGCGAGCAGCAGGCGGAGTAGGACTGATTTTCACCGAGGGTACCTGCATCGATCACATAGCAGCGAATGGCTACCCGGATGTGCCTTATTTCCATGGTGAAGCGAGACTTGCGGGCTGGCAACGGGTTGTCGATGCGGTCCATGCAGAGGGTGGGAAGATTGCACCTCAGCTATGGCACTGTGGGGGTATGCGCCGCGCCGGCACGCCTCCCGAAGGGGATGTGAACGGCTATACGCCGTCGGGTATGAACGTGCCAGGTAAGGTCAATCGCCACATCATGTCTGAGCAGGACATACAGGATGTGGTAAGTGCTTTTGGGCGTGGGGCTGCCAATGCGCGCAAACTGGGTTTTGATGCGGTGGAAATTCATGGCGCCCATGGATATCTGATCGACCAGTTTTTCTGGGAGGGCACTAACCAGCGCAGTGATGGATACGGTGGCTCATTTGAGAAACGGCTGCGCTTTGCCCTCGAGGTCATTGAGGCCGTGAAGTCAGAAGTTGGAGATCTGCCAATCTCATTTCGCTACTCGCAATGGAAGCAGCAGGATTTCACGGCTCGGTTGGCGGACACGCCCGCTCTGCTGGAAAAACTGCTATTGCCCTTGAGTGAAGCAGGGGTCGACATGTTTCACTGTTCCACGCGGCGCTTCTGGGAGCCGGAGTTTGAGGGCAGTGATTTAAATCTGGCTGGCTGGACTCGCAAGATTACCGGCAAGCCGGCGATCACGGTGGGCAGCGTGGGCCTGGATGCGGATTTCATTCCCGATCCCGGTGACGGGAGCTTTAAAGCGGCGCAGCCTGCCAGCCTGGATGAACTGCTGCGCAGGCTTGAGGCGGATGAGTTCGATCTGATCGCGGTCGGTCGAGCGTTGATAGCCAATCCTGATTGGCCGCGGAAAGTACGATTCGGTGACCACGATGCGCTCAAGGGCTATGAAACCGACATGTTGGCCACTCTGGACTGAAACCCCTGGTTAAAGAAGGAGAGGAATCACCGCCGCGGCCTAGCCTGACTGAGCCAAGGGCGTAACAACGCATGCGTGATTACATCGTCATCGTAAAACAAGCGTGCCCGACCTGTGAACTGGTCGAGCCGGTGATCGCTACAGCAGCGGCAGCTGGCTTGACGTTGCAAGTGTTCAGTCAAGATAACCCCGACTTCCCGGTTGGGGTGGGCCCAGTGGGCGATGATCGTTCTCTGGAGCACTCTTACCGCCTCGATGTAGAGACGGTTCCTACGCTGATACGGCGGGACGATGGCGACGAGACAGAGCGCATCGTGGGCTGGGATCGCTCCGATTGGCGCCGCCTGTTCGAGATCGATGATCTGGGAGGTGATCTGCCCGAATTTCGACCCGGCTGCGGTTCTTTGAGCGTTGCACCTGGAATGCCCGAGCAACTGGCATTGAAGTTTGGCGATATTGCGCTGGGCTCGCGTCGCGTTGAAATCGCCGATATAGAGGATCCGATCGAATCCTGTTTTGACCGGGGCTGGTCAGATGGGCTGCCCGTCGTGCCCCCTACCGAACTGCGCGTCGTGCGCATGTTGGCGGGGACGCGACGCAAGCCCGATGAGGTGCTAGGCCTGATGCCGCCCGATCTGCAGCCCTGTACGGTGGAGAAAGTGGCAATCAATGCCGTAATGGCAGGCTGCAAACCCGAATACCTGCCGGTGGTGATTGCGGCGGTGGAAGCCAGTCTCATCGATGCCTTCTGCATGCATGGACTGCTCGCAACCACCTGGTTTTCGGGCCCCATGGTGATTGTCAATGGTCCAATTGGCCGCGCCATAGGCATGAACAGCGGAGGTAATGCGCTGGGGCAAGGTAATCGGGCTAACGCGACGATAGGCAGAGCTCTGCAGTTGGTGGTCCGCAATGTCGGTGGTGGTAGACCTGGAGGGGTTGATCGCTCAACACTCGGCAACCCAGGTAAATACACGTTTTGCTTTGCGGAAGGCGAACAGCGGTCTCCCTGGGACTCCTTGGCGGTTCAGCGAGGCTTTACGCCGGACCAGTCGACAGTGACCCTATTCGCTGCGGACGGGGTGCAGGGTTTCGCAGATCAGAAGTCTCGAGATCCGGAGTCCTTGTGTCGTTCCTTCGCCGCCAGCCTCATTTCGGTAGGCCACCGCAAGTTCGCTATGCTCTCGGATGCGTTCATCGTGCTTTCTCCCGAGCATCAGAGAGTGTACGCAGATGCCCACTGGAGCAAGCAGCAGGTGATCGATAAACTGACCGAATTGACGACCCGCGCTGGTAGTGAACTACTGGGGGGAGTTGATGGCATCGCGGAAGGCATGCCAGACTTTGTCGCAGGTATGGACTTGCCCAAGTTCAAGTCAGGAGGCCTCAACATTGTGTGCGCTGGTGGCGAAGCGGGTCTGTTTTCTGCCATTGTTGGCGGTTGGTTGGCAAGCGGAGACCTCGGAAGCTCACCAGTGAGCAAGGAGATAGTGTTATGAGTGAGATCGTTTTAGACCCGACCGCTGAGCTGAATCCAGCGACCAAGTCACTGCTGCCGCGTCTGCGAACGCTCGAAGGCAAAACCATCGGCCTGCTCGATATCAACAAACCTCGTGGAGATGTGTTGCTCGATCGCATAGAGGCCCTGTTTGCTGAACGAGGTGTAGCGATAAAACGCTACAGTAAACCCACAATGACGCGTGTGGCTCCAGAGGAAGTCAAGCGACAGATCGTGCTTGAGTGTGATGCGGTCATCGAAGCGCTAGCAGACTGAGGCTCGTGCACGTCGTGCAGTTTGCATGACATTATGGATCTGGAAGCTCGCGGAGTACCGGGCGGGTACATCCTGACGGAAGCGTTCCGTGCGGCGGACAGCGCGCAGGCGAAAACGCTTGGCTTTGATGCGCCGAAAGTGTTCGTTGAGCACCCCATTCAGGATCGCACCGATGATGAGATGGTGGAAATTGCAAATCGTGCGTTTGACGCAGTGGTTCGTCTGGTAGTCGCTGTATCTCAAGAGCCAAACGATCAGTAGCGATAGCCAAGGTTTGCCGTCAGGTAGTTGCGCTCGTCAAAACTGTACTCCACAGATATCTCCCAGTGTTTGGAGATGTCCCAGCGGGTGCCCATAGACGGGGTGAATTTTCTGGAACTGCTCAGATCCAATTCAACTTCTGCACTCTGAAAGACCGGCGGTAATGCGGGGAACTCGCCCGCGTTGACCTCCAGCGACAGATCAAAATCCTGTCTGAGAGCGCCTATCCAGGCAGAGCCGTAAAAATCGCCGAGCTGACCGTTCCAACCTGCGCGAAAGATGGTGGTTAACAATTGCGCCCCGTCAGGCGAAAATGAAAAATCAGTCTGTGTGTATCGCAGTTCAAGTGTGGAGAACATGACTCCGAAGCCCGCTGCCAAGTTGACGCCAACACCGTAAGTATTGTTCTCCCGATCAAACGATTGACCCGGGAGGTCACTCACCTCGATGTTGAGATCTGCCGTCGTCTTGCCCGCCAGCGCAAAGACGTTTAAAAAAGGCAATACCCAGGCATCGAATCGGATCGAGTAGTTAGTGACTTCGATATCTTCCGGATCGATGAGAGTGTTGAACAGGCCGGAATCTATCTGTGCGCCATTTCCAAGCTTAATGTCGAGACTGTCGAGTTGGAGGCGTTCAGTGAAGCGGGTTGCGGCGACTGAAACGCCGAGTGGCCAGGGCAAAAAAATGCCGCGCTCCATGGCTTTTCCCCGAAAAAGTGGGAGTAGCCTGTCATCGCCGTAGCGTTGTTGTAATGCCTCCTCGATCTCAGCGTCCTCATGCCTGGGATCAAACGGTGTTTTGCTGAACTCGTTTTCATCCTCCAGGGAGATCGGCGGAAGTGCTTCGGAATCGGATGGTTCATCCGGGTTTTGACCGGATGACTGTG
The DNA here is from genome assembly GCA_039190425.1 of Pseudomonadota bacterium. Lineage (GTDB taxonomy): Bacteria > Pseudomonadota > Gammaproteobacteria > Pseudomonadales > Halieaceae > Marimicrobium. Next base: position 30,025 of record JBCCYE010000022.1, read on the forward strand.
CAAGCGTGGAGGGCGTGCACAGCGCCCAGATGACGAAAGCGCAAGGTAGTGAAGAGCGAAGCATCTTGTTCTCTTATTGCATTGGGCGCCCATTCGATGGGTTTGACGCCTTACGCCTGCTGTTTTCTCATCTCACCGTCAGCAGGCTCTCCAACAAGAGCATAGCGCAAACCTTGGCAGTAGCGAACCGGGGATCCACATAGTGGATTGGTCTAGTGCAATAGTGGCGCGTTAGGGTGCTGTTGGGTGCTGTTGGGTGCTGTTGGGTGCTGCTGGGTGGGGCCGGCGGGAGCCGGCCCCGGGCAGTTTTTGAGCAGTTCAGGGCAGTGCAGCCCCGGGCCCGAGGCTCGGTTGCCCACCCAGTTTATGCTCGTAGCTGCGAGGCGACATCGCCTGCTGCCATTCGAGCGCGATGGTATACGCCAGGTTTACCCCGGGGATATGGCGTGCGAGGCCCAACAGGCCGCTGGGACGACCAGCGGTCTTGATGTCTTTCCCTGCCGGCTCCGCAGATGGGATAGTCGGCGTTGTAGAAGACGTTGGTAGGTGGTCAGTGGCGTTCTCTGTGGTCATGTTCATCTCCTTGGTACCAGAATGATCGGGTGTGAGCGGGTTTTGTCATGCCCTTAACCTAGGAGCGCAGAGCGACGTTCAAACACCTCATTCGGCAGTGACGACTGTCTTGCGCACTGTTGCAACGGGCGCTTCGGCAAGCAGCGTTGGCCAATACACCTGTGGTACTGGGGGGGCACCCGGTCCGATCAGACGGCAGTGCACGGCCCATGCTCTGGCATGTGCGGAGCGAGCTACGAGACGAGCATGACCGTTGGGCGGTGCCACAGCGCAGCGGCTCCGAGAGCTATTTGCAGGTGCGCAGAATTTAACTGGGTTTCGTTGGATTGGTCGCTCTACCAGGTTCAGGGTGCTGTCTTCAAGTAGAGCTAGTTCGGGCGGTTGTGATTGGGCTGCTGTGAGGTCTATCGGGTCTTAAGTGCCTGTCCCCATGGCATCCCGACGGAAGCGTTCCATGCGCTGTATTAACTCTTCGTGGCTGGCGCCACCGAAGTTGACATGCCCTAGCTTGCGCCCAGGCCTGGCCGTCTTGTTGTACCAATGAAGAGAGGAGTCGGCGGAAAGTGCGGTCGCCGCGGGGACTCCACTGCCGATCAGGTTCACCATGCCGGATATGCGATGATGTTCGGTGCTCCCCAATGGCAGGCCGGCGATCGCTCGCAGGTGATTCTCGAATTGACTGGTTTTGCTTCCATACTGCGTCCAATGCCCGCTGTTGTGGACGCGAGGAGCGATCTCGTTTACCAGCAGGCGATCTTCGATGACGAAACACTCGATCGCCATCACACCCACGTAATCGATAGCATCCATAACACGCGTGATGTAGTCACGTGCCGATTGAACAACCGGTTCGGAAAGATCCCTTGCGGGCGCTATGGAATGCTTCAGTATCCCTTGCTCATGAACATTTTCTGTGACGGGATAGTGAAGAATGTGTCCGGTTTGATCTCTGACCGAAACGATCGAGACTTCGCGCTCAAATGGAACCCACTGCTCGATGATGTAGTGATCCTGTTCGCCGAGTGCGTCAAAGGCGATGGCATCTTGCTCGCTTTTTATCACGTGCTGATTTTTGCCGTCGTAACCGCCGCGACAGGACTTGGCCACTGCGGGGAGACCGAGTTCTCCGATGGCCTCGCAGGCCGCTTGGGCGAAGCAAAAAGGGGAGGAAGGAATGCTCAGTGTGCTGAGTAGCTGCTTCTCTTTGTGTCTATCTTGCAGTATGGCGAATGAGGAAGGGCTGGGATAGACGTCACAGAATGGCGCGAGTGATTCGAGTAGCGCGACATCAATCTGCTCTTTTTCAGCGCTCACCACATTGGGGTTGCCGAGCAGTGCAAACAGCTCTATCGGTGATTGATCAGAATCCCACTGGACGATGGATCCCAACTGCTCCACGCAGTCGGTATCCAGGCCTGGCTCGTCGGCGATGAAGCTGAACTTGAAGCCCAGGGGTATCCCGGCCAATGCCAGCATCCGCGACAGCTGACCACAGCCCGCAATGGCTATATGCACTATTCGACCTCCAGTGGCACCGAATCGGTTTGAGCTGCCCGCCATTCGATGAGGCGTGTGCGCAGTTCGGCGTCGCTGGTTGCGAGAATCTGGGCCGCCATGAGCCCCGCATTATAGGCGCCGGACTCGCCTATAGCCTGAGTGGAAACCGCGATGCCCTTGGGCATTTGCACAATGGACAGCAAACTGTCCATGCCCTGCAAGCTCTTGCTCGTAACGGGCACCCCAATGACAGGTAGCCAGGTTAGCGATGCGGTCATACCGGGCAGATGTGCGGCCCCGCCGGCACCCGCAATCACCACGCTGTAGTGCGCCTCGGCCGACTGTGCAAAGCTATAAAGTCTTTGCGGTGTGCGATGGGCCGACACCACGGAGGTATCGTAATCAATGCCCAGTGCCTCCAGCACAGTGGTTGCGTGTTTCAGAACCGGCCAGTCAGAGCGTGACCCCATGATGATGGCCACCTTACCCCTGCTCGCGTTCATATACCCTATCCCATCATAGTCTCAGTGATGACAATGTAGGTCGGAATGCCGATCAATACATTGAAGGGGAACGTAATACCAAGAGAGGCGCTGATTGACAAGCTATGGTTTGCCTGCGGTAGTGCCAGTTGCATCGCCGCGGGTACTGCGATGTAGGAAGCGCTGGCGCCGAGGACTGCCAATAAAGCGGCTCCCCCGGGCGACAGGCCTATAAAAACGCCCAGAAGGCAGCCCATTAGGCCGCCGATCATCGGCATTGCAACACCAAAGGCGAGCATGAAAGAGCCCAGCCTTTTAATATCCTTGATGCTGTTCGCCGCGAGAATACCCATCTGCAGCAGAAATAGTGCAAGCACGCCAGGAAACAGATCGAAGAACAGCGGCGCCACCGCCTGAACCCGGTCACCTGCGACCAGGCCTACCAGCAGCCCTCCGACCATCAGCACTACGCCCTGGTTGAAAAACACCTCGTGCAGTAGTTTCATGCCATCGGCAGAAAAGAGCGAAGATTGGCCCTGGGCGCCCGCTTGCCCGGCCCGGCGGGCAAGGATAATGCCCACGGCGATAGCCGGCATTTCCAGCAGCACCACAAACAGCGGTAGATAGGCCTCATACTGAATACCTTGCGTCTCGAGAACCGCAACGGCTACCGCATAGGTGCCCACGCTGACGGAACCGTAGTGGGCCGCGATGGATGCGGCATCGTAGCGCTGCAGGCCCCCTATGTGGTACAGCACCGGAAAGGCTATCAGCGGCAAAATGAGGCCCAGCGAAACCACGAGTGCGGATTGGCCCAAAATCTCCCAGGAAGCGTGTTCTGCAAGAGCGGCGCCGCCCTTGAGCCCGATGGCCAGTAACAAATACAGGATCAAGGTCTGATACAGCGCTTTGGGAAAATGGATGTCCGTTTTCACCAGCGCCGCGACGATGCCCAGTAAGAAAAAAGCGATGCCTACGTCCATGACAAGATCCGGCTGTTGATACGCTGCAAGCGGTTACTTGGCTGGCGAATTCTGCAGGTGAAGACGGGTTTGCGATGGCAGAGTCTGCTGACCTTGACTCTGGAAATAGCGCGTGAAGATCGCCAGGCCTGCAATTACGGCTCCGAGGGCAATCAGGCTAAGGCCAATGCTGGACTGGCCCAGAATGATCGTGCCGACGATGGCTAGTGCGATGCCAACAGTGAAGGTGAAACTGAATTGTCGAGTGGCCATGCTGGAAGTTCCTTTGTATTACTGACACCCTCGAGTAGGGCGTCAATTGCCAGATGCGCTCAGTATGCGGGGTTTGCATGTTAGATAAAAATAGATATTATACATATATGATATAGATTAATATCGATATTATATTCGGCCCGGGTCAAGCCGGCGGCGAGCCCCTCAATACGGAGGCATCCACAATGCGCTCGAGACTGCACGCCCATGTGGGCACTCTGAGGCAGCTTGAAATCCTCCTGGCGGTTCATGATCAAGGCGGGGTAAGCGGTGCTGCCAGGGCGCTCTACCTCACTCAGCCGACGGTCTCAACGCAGATGAAAAAGCTGTCCGAGGCCATTGGTGCTCCGCTATACCACATGGTCCAACGCCGACTGGTGTTTACGGATGAAGGATTGGAGCTGGTGCGCACGGCGGTGGAAGTGCTGGATAGCTTCGCCAGATTGGATCTGTCCCTGAGCAACATGCGTGACCTGAAGTCCGGCACTCTGCGACTGGCGGTCGTTAACACCTCGCAGTACTTCATTCCACACTTGTTGGGCCCATTTTGCGCGCGATATCCTGGAATTGATGTACAACTGCGAGTGGGGAATAGAGAGCAGACCATTGAACGGCTGCGCCAGGGTGTGGACGATTTCTTTGTGTTCAGTCACCCGCCCAAGGACATTGAGACCGAAAGCATCGAGTTTCTCGACAATCCGCTGGTCGCGATTGCCCACGAAGATCATCCCTTTGCTCGACGGCGCCAGTTGTCCTTGGCGCAGTTGGCCGATGAACCCTTCCTGATTCGAGAACAAGGCTCCGGGACGCGACACGCTCTGGAAGAATTCCTGCGTGACCATGACGTGCAACTGAACATTAAGATGACCATTGAGAGCAACGAGGCGATCAAGCACTCGGTGCTCTCCAATCTCGGTATCTCGATTTTGTCTGCCCATACCCTGACCTACGGAGCGAGCAGCGGGTTGGTGAAGTTGCCGGTGCGCGGACTCCCCATCGCTTCCCACTGGTTTTTTGTCTGGACGAAAAGTACCCGTCTGACGGTGATCGCGTCAGAGTTTCTGGAGTACGTTGAGTCAGAAGGGCGTCAGGCGGTGCAAAGAGAGCTGCAGAGCAGCTAGTGAATTTGGCTGGCCCACTGCGTGTCGGCCGCAGTGGTAGCCTAATCAATGTGTCACGAGATGAATCACGCCAATGCCAGATAGCACCAGTCCAAAGCTGCCGATGATGGCTCCGGATGCCGCGACCACCGATGTCAGTGGATCTTCGGCCCATCGCACGGCGGTGATCTTCCAGGCAGATGTGGACGGGTTAGCGTGTTTGTAAGGTAGCGTCACTCTGTTTTCTCCTCGATCAATGACAATGATGTATGTGTGTGCTCAGCTTTTTCGGCGTCGCCTGGCGGTTGGTAGTCACGGGGTGTGAACTCCTTCTGCCAATCCTTCAGTGTGCCGTAAGCAAAGCTAATGACGGGCAGTTGGGTGATTGTTTGCAATAGAGATGTCCCATTATCGTCGTTGGCTGCGCGGGTGAACGGGGCAGCTTCACTGCGGACCTTCGTCTCCGGAAGGCTAGCTTTCATGGTGACGATTGAGCCGGGATCATCGACGTAGTGGCGCGTTTCAACGCTGTGTGTGGACATTGGAGCTCCCCTCGGCCTGTCGGGCCATTACTCGTCTGAGCCAAACACCCCGAGCAGGTGCATCAGGCTGGATAGTAGATTGAAAAGTGCAACATAGAGGGTGACGGTTGCCATGATGTAGTTGGTCTCTCCCCCCTGGATGATATTGCTGGTCTCATACAAAATAAGGCCCGCCATGAGCAGGATGAAAATGGCCGAGATGGTCATCGAAAGTGCAGGCAGATCAAAAAACACAGCGCCAAGCGCGGCGATAAACCCTGCGATGATGCCCGCGAGCAGGAATCCCCCCAGGAAAGTGAAATCACGGCGGGTGAGTAGCACGTAGCTCGACAGCGCCAGAAACAGGGTGCCGGTGCCGCCCAAGGACATGGCGATAATCTGGCTGCCGTTGGGCAATGCAAGATAGGCACTGAACAGCGGGCCCAAAGTCAGCCCCATGAATCCAGTGAGGGCGAATACGGCGAGCAGCCCCCAGGCAGAGTTCCTCAGCCGATAAACTGCAAACAGCAGGCCGAAACAACCCGCCAGGGTCAGCAGCAGCCCGGGGTGGGGCAGGCGCATGGCCGTGGCTGCCACTGCAGCCACAGCGCTGAACAGCACCGTCATCGCTAGCAGTGCGTAGGTGTTTCGCAGTACCTTATGAGTGGCGAGAACACCGTTCTGAGCCTGTATTTGTTGCATGGCATCTGTCTGTTGCATGGGAAAATCCTCAGCGGCTGATCGCTACGGCTGGTTGATGCTTGAGTTCGCCTGCGTGGACGTCGGCAACGCTCGCTTGTCATCACGCCCGGTGTATTTGACGCGAGATTTTGCGAACCGCCTGCCCAGAACCTGCCTCGCTCTGCGCAGCGCGCTGTCGATCGCGTCGTACATGTTGGCCTGGGTGTCTTTTACAACGACATCCGGCTGCCTTGGCACGGCGATATGGACCTGGCAGCATTTATCGGCACCTCCGCGAGGCCCGTTGACATCGGTGAGCCCTACCCGCAGACGCCTGATACTCTCTCGGTACCTGCCAAGCCCCTTATCAACCCGCTCGCGCGTATACCGCTCCAGCGAGTGGGTCAGATGAAAACCTCTAGCTTGTATGTGAACGGACATCGCGAACTCCAGGGAAATCGATCCATGACGAGGAGTCTACACAGGGCGTTGGGGAAGAAAATTCGATTGTTGTTTGGGTACAGATCGAGAAAAGCGAACCGATGCTTTGCATCGCCCTGGCGGGGAGCAAGGCCCTTTACCCTGTAAACTTCCCAGCGGGACCTGGTGAGCAGGTGCCAGGGTTCAAACGACTGCGAGCATCAACCTGAGGCTCTGCTAACGGAGGATAGGCATCGATTTCCAATCCCTTTGCGGCTACGATGAGCGCACTTGGGGCAGTCCGGATGACGTGTAGGGGACTGGAACTTCTGCGGCCCACTGGCCAATGATCCGGTGGCGGCGACAAACTTGAGATGCCTCTCCGGCTGATATGCCAACCGGTCTTTGAAGTGGTGCAGTTGTCGGTTTACAAGAATTTCCTATACTTTTGGCTCCAGCCTGAAGAACATGAGGCGGCTCGCGCGCGCAATGTTCATTTCTGTCGAATTTCGCCGGTGGACAGGGGTTCTAGCTTGCATTTTCCCATGGGTCTGTGTCGGTGCTGCTCAGGCCAGTCATGCTGAGCGGCCGAGCGCGCGTGAGCTGGTCGCGCAGTGCCAGTATTTTGTGGACCAGCCGGAAAGTGCGGACGGGCAATACTGTATCCGGTATATTCAAGGTTTCGTCGATGGCGCGGTGGCGGCGGACGAGCGCACACGGCGGAGCGTCGACCCTGATTCCGGGGGTAAAGGCTCTCTGACGGATCGTGCCATGCGGACCCGCATGCCGGGTCGTGGGAGTTACGAGCGACCCGCAGTCGGGTTTTGTCTGGGCGACAAGGCGTCACTGGTTGAGGTGGCCGACGTGGTGGCGAGCGATCTGGCAACGGCTGAGCTTGCCTACGCGTTCGATGCTCCGGCGAAGCTTGCCCTAGAGGCCTCATTGAAACGTCTATACCCTTGTACTGAGTAGCGATATGAAAAATCCGCACCACGCCAAACCGCAACAATTGGTGGGCCTGCTGTTGGTCCTGCTGCTCAGCTGGGCGCTGTGGTCGGGCATCTATAAACCGCTGCTGCTGGGCCTGGGTTTCGGCTCTTGCGTGTTAAGCCTGTGGCTGGCGAAACGGATGGGTTTTTTCCGTATGGCCATGTCACTGCACTCCTTGCTGCGGCTGCCTGCGCTGTGGTGGTGGGTCTTGAAGGAAGTGATTAAGTCCAGCCTGGAGGTGGCGCGGATTGTGCTGTCCCCTTCGCTGCCCATTCAGCCAGAGTTGGTCGAGCTGGATACCCAGCTGGAATCTGACGCGGGCAAAGTCATTCTCGGGAACTCCATCACTCTGTCACCTGGGACTGTCACCATCGATTTGCACGAGAATCAGCTCCTCGTGCACTGTTTGACCGCCAATGGGGCGGCTGGGCTGCGCAGCCGGGAGGCGGAGCGGCGCACCGCTAAGCTGGAGATCAGCTGATTATGTACGTCGTCGCATCCCTTGCCATTCTGGTGACCATGCTACTGGCGTTGGTCCGCGCTTTGCGAGGGCCAACCGTTTACGATCGCGTGCTCGCAGTCAACATGTTCGGTACCAAAACGGCCTTGCTGTTGTCGGTGATTGCTTTTCTGTTTGGCCGGCCTGATTTTCTGGACCTGGCTCTGGCCTATGCTTTGATTAACCTGGTGGGTGTACTTGCGGTACTGGAGTTTATCCAGAACAAACCGCGCAAGGTCGAGGCTGCCGAGCGTGATTGAGCTGGTGCTTGAGGTTCTGAGCTGGTGCCTGCTGTCGCTGGGCGGCGCCTTTGTGCTCATCGGCGGCATCGGTGCACTGCGGTTACCCAATTTCTACACGCGTCTCCACGCGGCTAGCCTGACGGAAACCATGGCCACCATTCTGATTTTTGCGGGCATGATTCTGCAGGCGGGTATGACTCTGGCGGCGCTGAAGCTTGCGGCGATCATGGTGTTTTTGCTGCTGACAGCACCCACAGCCAGCTATGCCCTGGCTAACGCAGCCCTGCAGTCGGGCATGCGGCCTGACGCCGATGTGGAGAGCAAGAGCGAATGATCATCCTGTTTGGTGTGTTTCTTCTATCGCTTCTCGTGATTACTGCGCTGGCCATTGTCCGCGTTGACAATCTGTTCGTCGCGGTGATGCTGACATCGATCTTCAGTTTGCTGATGGCGTCCAATTTTTTTATCTTGGATGCCGCTGATGTGGCTTTGACGGAAGCGGCAGTGGGCGCCGGAATCACTACGGTGATCTTCCTCACCGCGCTGGCACTGACGGCGGAGCGCGCCAAAGCGGTGAAAACCGGGCGCAGGCTGGCCATGATTGTGGTCGTGGTGCTTGCCACTCTGATCATTTACGCTACCTTCGACAACCCCCGGCTGGGTGATCCGGAAGCGCCCGTCCACCAACACCTGGCACCCTGGTATCTGGAAAAAACGCCGGAGTACATGGATTTTCCCAACGTAGTGACTGCCGTGCTCAGCAGTTTTCGCGGCTACGATACCCTGGGTGAGGTATTTGTCGTGTTTGCGGCCTGTATCGGCGTGCTGTTCATTCTTGGTGTCAAACCGCCAGAGGGGAGCCGCTACGATCCCGAGGCCTCTGGTCTGCGCCACCACCTGATTCCGCAGGTGGTCGGGCGTCTGTTGATTCCCTTCATTGTGCTGTTTGGCCTGTATGTGCAATTTCATGGCGAATACGGGCCCGGAGGCGGTTTCCAGGCGGGTGCGTTAATTGCCTCGGGTGTTATTCTCTACGGCCTGCTGGAAGGGGAAGCGGCAGCGCTGCGCGCGGTACCCCAAAGGGTCCTTATGGGTCTGGTGATCGGCGGCAGTTGTCTGTATGGCGGAGTCGGTATTGTGTGCATGCTGCTCGGCGGCCAGTTCCTGGAGTACTCGGTGCTGTCGTCGGATCCGGTGAACGGACAACAAATGGGCATCATTCTGATTGAGGCGGGTGTGGGCATGGCGGTGTGTGGTGCATTGCTTAGTATCTTTCACGCCTTTGCAGCGAGGCCCATGCGCTAATGGATTTGCTGCAACTGCTCGGGTATTTCAATTATTGGGTGTTCGCCATCGTACTGATGGCAGGCCTCTATACGGTGATCTCCAAAATCAATCTGGTAAAGAAACTGATTGGCCTGTCGATCTTCCAATCGGCGGTGTTCCTGATGTACATCACGATGGACAAGGTTGAGGGAGGCACGGCCCCCATTATCCAGAAAGGACTGGAAGACCAGGTGTTTTCCAATCCTCTCCCTCAGGTATTGATTCTTACCGCCATTGTTGTCGGTGTATCCACACTGGCCCTTGGGCTGGCGATTGTTGTGCGGATCTTCGAGGCCTACGGCACTATCGAAGAAGACGAAATACTGGACTCTGATTGACGGTATGGATTTGACTCCTCACCTGCCGGCACTGCAGGTCATTGTACCGATGCTGTCCGCGCCCTTGATCCTACTACTGAAGCCGCGTGGACTGGCCTGGGCGGGCGCTACCGCCGTGGCACTGTTCAGCTTCGCCATCGCTGTCAGTATGAGCCTGGTTACCGTCGGCGGTTCGCCTCTTCGATATGAGATGGGCGGCTGGGAGGCTCCGTACGGAATCGAGCTCTCGGTCGGGGCCTTCAGCTCGCTGATCTTGCTGATCGTCACAGGAGCGGGTGCCGCCGCGATGCTGGCGGCCAGGCCCAGCGTTAATCGTCAGATCGAGGCCGAGCGGCAGCCGCTGTTTTACTCCGCCTGGCTGTTGGCCATGGCGGGACTTGCGGGTATTGCCGTTTCAGCGGATGCCTTCAATATCTTTGTGTTCATGGAAATCTCGTCTCTGGCCAGCTACGTACTGATTGCCGGGGGACCGGACAGGCGCGCACTACCGGCGGTGTTCAAGTATCTGATCATGGGTACGATCGGTGCGACCTTCTATCTGATTGGCATCGGCCTGGTTTACATGATGACGGGTACTCTTAACCTCTCGGACATGGAAGAGCGTATTAGCGACGTGACGGAGATTAATCCGATCCTGGTCGCTGCGGGTTTTATCACCATCGGTCTTGCACTGAAGGCGGCCGTATTCCCTTTGCACGTCTGGTTACCCAACGCCTATACGCATGCACCGCACATCGTGACGGCGTTCCTGGCGGCCTGTGCTACGAAAGTAGCGATCTATGTGTTGATCCGCTTTGACTTCTTTGTGTTTCAGGCCAATCTCGCCAGACACGAGCTCCAGTTCACGCTCTTCCTGATGCCACTGGCTCTGCTCGGAATCCTGGTCGCGTCGGCAGTCGCAATGTTCGAAGGTCACCTCAAACGACTTCTCGCCGTATCATCGGTGGCCCAAATCGGCTACATCATGCTAGGAGCCAGCTTCGTCACTGAAGCGGGACTGACTGCGGCGGCCGCCCATCTATTCAATCACGCCCTGGCCAAGGGCGGTCTTTTCCTCGCCATCGCCGCGCTGGCGTGTCACTACAGCGATCTGCGCCTGGATCGACTTGCGGGTGCAGCGCGCAGCATGCCCTGGACCTGCGCGGCACTCGTTATCTGCGGTTTTAGCCTGGTCGGTATACCGGGCACCGCTGGTTTTATCAGTAAATGGCTTCTCATTCAGGCTGCCCTCGGCGAGGGTAGGATGGCGTGGGCGCTGGTTGCCATTGTGCTGGTGAGTTCGTTAATGGCCCTGGCCTATGTCTGGCGCATTGTGGAGACGCTGTATCTGAAACCTGCTGTGGTCACTCCCGCTGAGCCGGGTGAGGCACCCCTGTCCATGTTGCTAATGGCCTGGCTCGTCGCGCTGGCCAATATTGGTTTTGGCCTCTTTCCGCAGTTTCCGCTTGCACTGTCCTCTGCGGCGGCGGAGCTGTTGTTGAGGAATTCGCTGTGATTGGCGACCAAACCATTTTGCTGGCGATTGGCATACCACTCCTGACGGCACTGGGTATCCAGGTGGCGGGTCGCGTATCAAACAACTTGCGAGAATGTGTCACTCTGGCGGGAGCCGGCAGCCTTATGTGGGTTGTCTGGAGCCTGTTGCCAGACTTGTTCGCCGGTGAGCGACCCGAACTGTCGATTGCTGAGCTTATGCCGGGTGTTGGCATAGGGTTCACCGTTGAGCCCCTGGGGATGTTGTTTGGTGCACTGGCCTCCGCGCTGTGGATCATCAACTCTGTCTACAGTATTGGTTACATGCGCGGCAACCGGGAAAAAAAGCAGACGCGCTTTTACACCTGCTTTGCGCTGGCTTTGAGCGCGACGATGGGGGTCGCCTTCGCGGGCAATCTGTTCACGCTGTTCTTGTGCTACGAACTGTTGACTCTGTCAACCTTCCCGCTGGTGGCACACAAAGGGGATGAGGCGACCGTCCGTTCCGCGCGCACTTATCTGAGTGTACTGCTCTGCACCTCCATCGGCCTGCTATTGCCCGCTATCATATGGACGTACCATGTGGCGGGTACCGGCGACTTTACAGTGGGCGGTATTTTGGCCGGCAACATCGAGGGTGCCGACGTTGGCCTGCTGCTGGCACTGTTTGTGTTCGGCATCGGTAAGGCCGCTGTCATGCCAGTGCATCGATGGCTACCGGCAGCCATGGTAGCGCCCACGCCTGTGAGTGCGCTGTTGCACGCGGTTGCGGTGGTGAAAGCGGGTGTTTTCACGGTCACGAAGGTTATCGTCTACATCTTCGGCGTGGACTTCCTGGCGGCCACCCCCAGTGCTGGTTGGCTGATTTACATTGCCGCATTTACGATTATTGCCGCCAGTTTGGTGGCGCTGCGCCAGCAAAACCTGAAACGGCTGCTGGCCTACTCTACGGTGGCCCAGCTCTCCTATGTGGTCATGGCGGCCGCGGTGTTGAAGCCGTTGGCGGAGATTGGTGCTGCCATCCATATGGTCGGTCATGCTTTCGGTAAAATAACCCTGTTCTTCGCTGCGGGCGCCATCTATACCGCGGCGAAGAAAACCGAACTGCACCAGCTGAGAGGTATCGGCAAGCGTATGCCCTTTACGATGGCGGCCTTTACGGTAGGCGCCCTCAGTATGATTGGCGTGCCACCCACCGCGGGCTTTGTCTCCAAATGGTACATTCTCGCTGGCGCATTTCAGGCAGACAACCTACTGGCCATTTTCACCATCATCGCCAGTACGGTTCTGAATGCCGCTTACTTCCTGCCCATTATTTTTTTGGCGTGGTTTTCGGATGAGCCGCCCGAGGCCAAGGCGCATGGCGAGGCGCCGGTTTTGATCGTTCTGGCCCTGTGCGTCACAGCCTTGCTGACCCTCGGCTTCTTCTTTTTCAATGGGCCGGTGATCGAGTTGGAGAAACAATTAGTGCAGGGGTTGCAGCCATGACGGATGAACAACCACACTGGCTGACGAGACCGGCCACCGTGCGCAAGTTGTGGTGGGCGTTCTCTGTGGTGCTGGCCCTGACGGTACTCGCACAAACCTTCATCTATGTGAAAGGGTACTTTACGGTCGATGGCTGGTTCGGCTTTGGTGCAGCGTTCGGTTTCTTCAGCTGTGTTGTGATGGTGTTGTTCGCCAAAGCGGTGGGTGTTTATCTGAAACGCCCCAACGACTACTACGCGCGGGATGAAGACGATGCCTGAAACTGTTTCGCCAGCGTTGATAATGGTGGCCGCCGCGTTGGCCATTGGGTTGGTGCGTGGGCACGTTCGCTCAGCCGTCGTATTGGCAGCGCCGTTGTTGACCCTGTGGGCGGTTTGGCAGATTCCCGATGGCGTTCACGGCTATGTTCAGTTTCTTTCTTACCAAATCGAACCTGTGGAAGGCAGTCCACTGAGGCGCTTGTTCGCCACCATTTTTGCCTTGATGGCGTTTGTCGGCGGTCTGTTTGCCTTTCGATTGGCCAGGTGGCATGAGCTGGCCGCAGCGTACTTCTATGCCGCCGGCGCCATCGGCGTAAGTTTTGCCGGCGACTTGATATCGCTGTTCGTGTATTGGGAACTAATGGCTTTATTTTCCACTGTGGTGGTGTGGTGTGGCGGGACGCCCGCCGCGCGGGCGGCCGGTATACGCTACGCGATTCTGCATCTTCTGGGTGGAGTGGTGTTAAAAGTGGGTATTGAAGGCTTTGTGGTGGATACCGGTTCCATACAGATTACGCCAATGCTGGCGGACAATTTCAATGCCTGGATGATCCTGTGCGGCATTCTCATCAATGCCGCCGCACCTCCCCTGTCCGCCTGGCTGGCCGACGCCTATCCGGAATCGAGTCCCACCGGTTCGGTGTTTTTGTCTGCCTTCACGACCAAGACTGCGGTCCTGGCGCTGATTCTGCTGTTTCCTGGAGAGCCAATACTCATTGGCGTCGGCTTGTTTATGGTGATGTACGGCATCATCTACGCGCTATTAGAGAACGACATTCGACGCATACTGGCCTACTCGGTCGTCAACCAGGTCGGTTTTATGGTGTGCGCCGTGGGTATCGGTACGCAGCTGGCGCTCAACGGTGCTGCCGCACACGCTTTTGCGCATATCATCTACAAAGCGTTGCTGTTCATGAGCGCGGGTGTCGTCATTTATCGAACTGGGCGTAACCGCTGTACCGAGCTCGGCGGTCTTTTCCAAACGATGCCTCTGACGACCATTTGTTGCATCATTGGCGCTTTGTCGATATCAAGTTTCCCGCTGACGTCCGGCTTCACTACCAAGAGCCTCATTTCCCAAGCCGCCGCGAACGAAGGCCTGCTTTGGGTCTACATGTTGCTGACGGCCGCTTCCGCAGGGGTTTTCCTGCACGCGGGAATTAAATTTCCCTGGTTTGTATTCTTTCAAAAAGATTCCGGCCTGCGCCCGAAAGATGCGCCCTGGAACATGGCGTTGGCGATGGTCATCTTCTCCGCGCTGTGTCTGCTGCTGGGCATGTTTCCGGAGTGGCTCTATCGTTATCTTCCCTACCCGGTGGACTATGTGCCGTACACTGTTGGAAAGGTCCTGTTTTATCTGCAGCTGTTGCTGTTTTCGGGTTTGGCGTTCTTCCTGCTGTTACCTCTGATGAAGCGCACTGAAACGATCAGCCTGGATGTGGATTGGCTGTGGCGCAAAGCGCTTCCTGCTTGCGTGCGCTGGTTCGACCGTGTTGTTGACAATCGAAGGGGCTCCGTTGAGCGGTTCGGGGCTCGCATCAAAGCGCTTTCGCGTCAATTCACTACACACTACCTCGGTCAGCCACACACGGCGGATCGCGAGGAGCGCGCCCTGTTCGCGCGATCATGGCCCATTGGCACGACAGCCCTGTGGATCGCGATACTGCTGTCGGCGTACGTGCTGATCTACTATCTTTGAGCCAGGCGATCGGGCCACTGGTCGGCTCCGCGTCATAGGCTTTCAGAGTGTTGCCTTCGGATAGGCGTCCTCTCTTATCAAGATTCTCTCGATGCAAATCCTAGCCCGTGATCCGATGCAAACGATTGGAGTTGTAAAGACCCGTCCGGTACTCTGGTCCTGCTCCGCATGCGCTGAGGTATAGGCCCGGGCGGTGAATGAGGCAGTATTCATGTGAAAGGACTAACGTCTGACAGGAGCAACACGTGGAAGTGATCGCACTGATTCTTCCCGCTTTTGCCGTGATGTTGACCGGTTACGTATTTGCGCGACTTAACCTTCTCCCGGAGAGCGTCGAAACCGAGTTGATTCGGTTTCTTTTTTACGTTGCAGTGCCTGCGATCATGTTCGGCACCATCGCCGAGCAGAACCTGCAAGGCCTTCTGAATTGGCCTTTTATCATGGCTTTCGGGTCAGCGACCGCCATCGTATTTGTGTTTGCATTGACCGGATCTCTGATTTATCAGAAGGGGAATCTGGGCGCAGCCACAATGTCCTCGATGACCCCCGTTGTGGCGAACACCGCGATCATTGGTCTGCCGCTGCTGCACTCGCTGTTTGGCAAGCCTGGCGTGGTGCTTGCCAGCCTGGCCAATATCTTGATTGTGGTACTGCTACTGATTGAAGTCGTGTTGCTGGAGGCGGTTGAAACGAAATCGCAAAGTGGGCCCTGGTCGCGACTGCAGGCCATGCGCAATGCGGTGCTGAACCCGATCGTGCTTTCGACGCTGCTCGGCGTGGCGTATGCGGTCTCACCGCTGCCTATGCCTGTGATGGCGGGCAGCTATTTTGATACCCTCGGGGCCGCAGTCGCGCCCTGCGCGTTGTTTGCAGTCGGCATGTCCTTGCGACCTGCCTCGTTGCTAGAGAGTGGGGGGCCGGTGTTCATCCTTGCCGGTCTTAAGCTGATCGTCCTGCCCTGTATCGCCCTCGCCCTGGTCGAACTTCTTAACATCAACTCGCTGGTGGCTGTGGCGGTCGTGCTCTGTGCCGCACTCCCGACCGCAAAGAACCAGTTCATCCTGTCTCAGCGATACCGTCAGGCAGAGCAACTCACCACGAACATGGTCTCTCTCACCACGGTGGCCTCAGTGGCGACCCTTTTGCTCTGGCTCCTATTGCTGGCAAGACTGTATCCCAGCGCCTTTTCGGCCAACTAGCGGAAGTCGGTCCTCCGCTACCAAGAACGGCTGCAGCATACTGGGCATTACTTATGGGCGCATTGTTGACTTCCAGAGGAGCGTATCGAAGCGCTGTTGACAATTATGTCTCAAATGAGACATAATTGTCTCATGTCTTCGATCAAGCCAACCGCCAAAGACTCGCTGCTTGAAGCGGGCTTCGCGACGCTAGGGACCAACCCCGGCGCCAGCCTCGCCGACGTTGCGCGCGCAGCGGGCGTTGGGCGTGCCACTCTGCATCGATACTTTTCCTCAAGAGAACAGTTGTTCAACGAACTGACACGAACCGCGATTTCTGAGATGGATGCTGCCGTTGAAGCGGCCTGCCGAGATTCAGCCACAGCGTTCGACGCGCTCAGGGATTGCCTGAATGCCTTGATACCACTCGGCGACCGGTACGGTTTTTTGATGCAGGACTCGGTGCGCCTGGACCCAGACATCCAGCACGATTTTGCCCGTCAGCAAGAGGAGATCCACCAGTGGATTGAGGCGGCAGTGTTGGAGGGCAGGCTCAGCCAAAACCTGCCCGCACATTGGATTGTGCGGAGCTATGAATACGCGATCTATGCGGCTTGGGAGGCCATCCGGGCACAGGACTTGACGCCCGCTCAGGCCTCCGCGCTTGCCTGGCAAACCCTTGTGTCCGGGGTAGGGTCTTCGGTGTGACGCTGGCGGATGTTCAGGACTTGACCGCGTCGGTCGATGGGGTTTTTTTTCTGATCGGCGGGGCATTACTGGTCTTTGAGGTTATCAAAGGGCTGTGGAGGCGAGCGTTGTCTTGGAAAACCGCAGCCGACATGATGGTCAATGTCTCCACGCAGATTCCGTCGATCTTCGTTGAGACGGTGATTCTTGGGTCAGTGGTGCTCGGCTATGAATTTCTTTCTCAGCATTTCGTCAGCTGGGGCTTGCCGGTTACGGCCTGGACCCTGGTGCTGACACTGCTGGCCTGCGACTTTGTATACTACTGGGAACACCGATTGGCTCACGAGATACGACTGGCATGGACGCAACACGCCGTTCATCACTCCTCCAGATTTATGAACGTCTCAGTAGCGGTACGTTTTGGGCCCTTTGAAGGCGTGCTCTCAGCGATTCTCCATGCACCGCTGATTCTGCTGGGCTTGCCAACAGAGTTTGTGATTTTTGGCATTGTTGCGGTGTTGGCATACCAGACCTGGATTCACACCGAGGCCATCGGTCGGCTGGGTGTGCTGGACGGCGTGCTGAATACGCCATCGAATCATCGAGTTCACCACGGCTGTGATGAAAAGTACCTGGATAAAAACTACGGCGGTGTTCTGATGATCTGGGATCACCTGTTCGGCACCTATCAGCGCGAAGAAGAGCGGCCCAGTTATGGCCTCAAGCGGGACTTCAACAGCGTGAACCCTCTGGTTGTATGGTTTTCCGAGATACCGGGGCTGGTGCGAGATCTGCTCGCAGCGCGTTCCTTGCGTGAGCTGGGTATGAGATTGTTCGCGCACCCAAGCTGGCATCCTGAGGAGGTTAGAAGCCGTAAGCCCGATACTTCGCAACGGATTTCGGGCTCAAAAATTGAGTCCGAGATATAGCCGTACCTGGCGCGGTTCAAAGACGTGAAAATGCAGGTCCTCGACACCCTCTGCCGGCTCGCCAGGCAGTCGCGAGGCGTAGAAGTAGTCGATGTCGTGATCGCTGGAGTCAAATAAATTCAGCACATCAAGCTGTGCCTGCCAGGTGTTGCTGGTCCAGCCAAGCGCCAGATTAACAATGGTTGCTCCATCCCCGGACACACTGCCATCCTCGACCAGCGGCGCCCCGTCAAAGTACCGGGCTCGCAGTGATCCGAACCAGCCGCCGGGATATTGCGCAGATATGGCACCACTCATCACCCACTCGAGGGCGTTCGGAATGTCCCGGCCTTCATCGGCATCCTCCTTGAACTCCGCGTTGGTCCAGGCGATGTCCGCCTCGAGAGACCAGATGTCATCGATCGCCCAGAAGTTGTTGAACTCTACGCCCCAGCGTTCACTGGCGCGGCTGGGTTCGGTGGTACCTGCATCGCCAACAAAAAGCAACTCGGAGTCGAGCTCTAGGTACCACAGGGCGAGCGATGCGTTCCAGCTTTCCAGCCAGACCGTCTTGAGACCGAGTTCCGCCCCCTTCGATTGAACCAACGCGTCCACGTCGGAGACGGGTTCACCGGTTTCCGGATCGATAGAAATGGTTACGCCCCGAGCATCGTTGGAGTGAAAACCGTAGCCCGCACTCAGGTAGGCCTCGGTCAACTCGGACAGTGAGTAAATCAGGCTCCCCTTGGGGCTGATGATGTAATCGTCATCGCTGCCTGAGTTCTGCGGCTGCTCTGCGTCGACATCGAACCAGTAGTAATCGCCGCGGATGCCCAGTACGGTGCGCCAGTCCTGAGTGAAGCGCCAGGCGAGTTCGTAGTAGAGCCCTGCACTGGCTTCCTCCACCTGATCCTCGCGTACTGTACTCAAACGCTGCCGCTGCCGGGTGTTGTACAGACCCACCGTATCGATGTCGTCATAGCGCAACTCCAGGCCCAGGCTGTGGTGTATATGCTGCTGCTCACCACCCACCCAAAAACGGTTGTACGCGCCGCCGTAAATGGTGCGGTCATCCGCTTGCTGAAACTCGTCCCCATTTGCCGGGTCGTCAAGGAAATAAGTGAAGTTGGACCAGAGGTCCAGCTCGTAGTCGATGATATAGCCGCGCCATTCTGAGCGGTGGTCGTCGTGCTGGTGGGAGTATTCGCTGGACAGGCTGGCGCGATGGGTTTTGCCACCGGTAGCGGTGTCGATAGAACCCAGATCGCTGATCAGGCCTTCCCGCACCGCCCGCTCCGGGATCTGGTCTGCCGAATTCCAATCGTTCTGGTAGTACATCGCCGTAGCAGACCAGGAACGCACCTTGTTGCCACCAGCCAGGGTCATCAGGCCGTTGATCTTCTCGACGTCTTCGTCGATGTCCGTCCAGGGCCCATCGTAGGTCATGCCCTCGATGGCGCCAGACAGGGACGTGGAGTCAAACTCCACGCCGCCCATGGCCAGGACGCGACGGAAGCCGTCCTCGCCTACCCCGATGGATACCTGGTTAGCCATGCGGTCAAACGTGCTGATGTTGACGCCACCTGCAGATGAAAAGTCTCCCAGTTCCGCATGGTAGGGCCCTTTGACGAAAGTCATGCGTTCGACCGTCTCAGGAATCAAGAAGTTGATGTCCGTGTATCCCTGGCCATGGCCGTGTGTGCGCATATTGACTGGCATGCCATCGATCCAGGTCGCGAAGTCGGTGCCGTGGTCCAGATTGAACCCTCTTAGGAACATTTGATTGGACTTGCCAGAGCCACTGTGTTGGGTGACGATCAGCCCCGGCACGGCTTCAAGTACGTCCCCGGGTCGCAGCAGGGGTCGGATGGCCAGGTCCATCTGCCCAACAACGCCCTCCGAAGCAGAACGCGCTTCACCGGCCAGAATCTGGCGTCGGCCGGTGATGACTATCTCCTCCAGGTCACTGCTTTGCTCGCCGATTTCCAGTTCGCTGGTTTGTTCATGGGCGTTGAGTGATACAGGTGTTAGGGCAATCAGAACGGCCCAGAGGTGATGACGGCGATACAGCATAGTGAGTACTTCTTTTTGCGGTGACGATTGGGGGTTCGTTAGATGTAGTTCGGTGAAGCTAGTGCAACGTCGATGTTCGGTCAAACAAATTTTCTCGAACATGCCATCACCGAAGGACCAAAAAAAAGCCCAACCGGTTTATACCGGCTGGGCTCTTCATTTGAAGAGAGTGATGGGTTTAGTGGTCGTTCAGTTCCAGGAACACCGTTTCGCCGGGCGCACCATCGACACCGTCGTTGTCCGTTACCACGAAAACGCGCTCGTCCGCGGTGACAGCGAAGCCCTCCAGTTTCTCAGCTGTCCAGATACTGCTTGCCTCCAGCCGTGGGAGCACGTCCACCAGTAATGACTTGTCGATTGTAATCAGACCCTCCGGGTCGTCGAAGGCCCGGAACTCAGCCGCCGCCAGGTCAACCTCGAACACCGCCTTCAGCTCGGCGTTGGGTGGCGTGCTGGGGCCCCAGCCCTTGTCGCGTTCAATGACCGCGAAATGACCACTGGGAAGCAGGGTCAGTTCGGACAAGCCGATCCAGCCGCCATTCCCCTCTGGCTCAAGCGGATAGTGAACAAACCCCCAAGATCCGGTGGCAACGTCGTAGCGTCCGAGCTTGGTATTCACAGTATCGGTGTCGCCTTCATCAGGCCATGCGCGCTGAATGGCCACGTACACTACTTCGGCGCCCGCGCTACCCGTCACAGCGATGCCTTCAATACCGTTGCTTCGGCGCTGGTCTATCAATCCCGGGGGAAGCTCAATTTTCTCCATAACCGCGCCGGTTGAAGGGTCGACCTTCAGAACGAGGTTTTCGCGGCCCCCGGGTGTCTGCCCTTCGCTACCCAGCCAAAAGTTGCCGTCGGGGCCTACCGCGATGCCTTCCAGATCAAGTCCACCGCTAGCGCCGGTGACTTGAACGCGGTCGACAATTGTCGCAGGCGCCGACGACACGTCGATTGTGTAGATGAATCCCTCCGCCAGGAAAGAATCGCTCACCGCGTAGAGTGTATCGGCATCGATAAGGTCCCCCGTCAGGCCGGACAGCGCCACCCACGGTATCGGCAGGCCCGCTGCGTCGCTTGTGGAGACGATCATTGGGTAGAACGGCTGGCGGGACCTGGACCGTTTGTGATTATTCGGCCGCTTGTAGATATTGATCATGGTCGGGATACCATCGCCTGCCTCGTCTGCTTCGGTCGAAGCCACGAACAGGTTGCGTTTCGGTATCACCTTGAGGCCCTCTGGACCGATGCCGGTGGGAAGAACTTGCTGCAGTTCGGGCAGATCGTCGACCATTTTGTAAATGCCCACAGCATTGGAGCGTTCCGAGGCCACGAACAGCAGGTCGTCCCTCCCGTAGCGCCCGAATTCGACTGCCTCCGGCTCAACGCCTTTGTTTTCAGACCGGCCTTCGTTGTAGTGGCCGGCCGACACCAGCAGGTGTTCAAAGGATTCGGCTGATTCAAACTCAACCGTACCGTCCATGTTGAAAATGGTGAAGCCCCGGCTGCCACCTTCTTCACCCTGGGCATCCTCGTAGTCGCCTTCGTTTGCAGTAGCGAAAGAGTCTTCGTCAATCCAGGCTGCCGCATCCGGTTCGCGGCGTTTGGTGATGTCCGAGTCGAGGATGATCAGGTCTTCTTCAACGGTGTCGACGTTTTTTAGGTCCACGGAACCGGCAGAAAAATCATTGATGGTGCGACCGGTTTTCAGATCGACGATCGCCAGGTGATTGTTTTCCTGAAAGGTGACCACTGCGTGGTTGCGCAGGGCGTCGACGAATTCCGGCTCCAGGTCACTGCCCTCAAACGCGCTTTCCGCGACCGGTGTCAGATCTGCAGGATAGATGTCCCAAGCGCCGACAGGCCCCTCAAATCTACGATCAGTAGTCCGCCCGATGGGAACTGGGGCAGCTGGCCATCACCCAAATCCTCGTCACGCTCGTTCTCGATGACGATAGCAGCGTACTGTTTGTTACTGGACAGGGCGATGGCGTCCGGCTGTCCGCCAAGTTCATACTCGGCCCTGATCTCGCGGGTGCGCCGGTTGATGACGACAAGCTTGCCTGAAGGCTCCGTAAACGACTCTGAGGTGTTCACCGCTACCAGGATTTGCACGCCGCGTACAACCAGGCTTGTAGGTTCACCGCCGACGCTCACCACACCATCGCCGATCGGTTTGCTAGGAGTGCCTATGTTGACGAAACCGATCTCGCCATTGTCTCCGTCGGTGTAAAACAATTGGCGACCGTTGGGAGATACATCGACGATCTCGGCCACTGCGGAACCGTTGCCTGCGATGACATCAAAAGTTGAGATATGCTCAAATGGGACGGACTGCCCGCGAGCGAAGGCAAATGAACTGCTCAGTGCCAGTGTTATCGCGGCGGCGATGGTCAGGGGATTGAAGGGCTTTTTGGTCAACGTTGATAGGGGGGGCGTTACGGGCATTGTGCGTTCCTCACGGGGTTTTCCATAGGGGTCTGCAGTGTTGCGCTCCGTTGAGACAGCACGATGACAAAACTGTGACGGAGAAATGAAACTAAAGGGCGATAGGAGCCAGAAGCCGTTTTATCGGTGTTGCTGTGAGGTTTTGCAGCTGCTGGAGAATGGTTCGGTGTTATCGTCGCAGGACCGCAATCCAGCGGCCCAGGTTGAGCAAGCTGGTCAATGAGCCGGCCACGTATGTGAGCGCTGCGGCTTTGAGGATCTTCTCGGCATGGTCTATATCACCCTCGTGCAGATATTGGCCCTGCTTTAGGATGGGCAAAGCCTTCTTGTAGCTGGCATCGATTTCGACAGGCAGCGTAATGAGATGCACGATGGTGCCGAGCGACATGGACAATACCCCGATCAAAATCGTCACCAGCCCGGCTTGAGGGACGCGGGTTAGGACAAGTACAACGGGCGCCGCAATCAACGCGATCCCCGCCAGGCGCTCTGCCAGCATGGCTGCCTTGGCGAGCTTCAGTCTCGCATTGAACAGGGATTCCCCGCGTGAGTCCTGGATGGCGTGGCCGACCTCGTGGGCGGCGACCGTGATGGCGGTCAGTGAGTAGCCACTATGGTTCGCGGGGGTAAGTCGAACGGCCTTTGCTTGTGAGTCGTAGTGATCACCCACCGGCGTTTCCTCAACCTTGACGTCCTGCAGGTCGAAGCGATCCAGCAGGTGGCGAGCGAGCTCAGCACCACTGCCTTGATCTCGATAGCGATCTGCAGGCGCGTTGTACTTGCTCATAACATGCTTGACCCAGACGCTGGGAAGCAACACACAAGCCAACACGATGACAGCAAGTAAGGCCCAAACCATAGCCGCGCCAGTATGCCACAGTTAGCAATAAGTGCTGCCCGGATAGTGTACAGGTCTCTCTATGCGAGCGCGGAGAATTCCGTGCCGGATAGGAGCGGGCAATGACGACCGCGGTGGAAGAGAGTCAGGCTCGCTTGGTGGTCATTTTTTTCATAGTGTCGTCGTGCTTGACGTAGTGGTGATACAAGGCAGCGGCCGCGTGGCCGAGTACGAGTATCCAGATTAGCCATTCGCCGAGTATTTTTTTGTGGACAAAATCCAGCGGCGCCTCGAACTCTTTGAACGTCAGCCCAAACCGCTCGCTCACCACGGAAGTAAACAATGCGGTCTCCTCAAACTTGGGGATTTCGAACAGGAAGAAATAATCTGTGCTTACACCGGTTCCAAGATAACCGGTAATGGGCGCGATGATCATAACGGCGTAGAGCGCGTAGTGCGCCAGGTGGGCGGCTGCGTGTTCTAGCCGAGTACCCGGCTCCAAGTCTGGAGGTCGATTAAACAGGCGCCAGAGGACTCTCAGTACGACGATTACTGCAACGGTGATACCAATCGAAAGATGCAGCTGCAGGGCAGTGATGTTTTCAGGCGTGCGCTGCTCGGTGAACCACTGTCGGTAGTAGACGGTCAAGTACGCGAAAAGAAACAATAGCGCGGTCGACCAGTGCATCCACTTGGCAATGGTGCCGTAGGAGATGGAGGAATTCTTCAGGGACATGGGTGCTCCTTCTACGCAGGCCGGGGCGTACGGGGATCTCAATCACCGCCGGTCAGAACACTATCATTACAGCAGCCGTTGCGTCAGGTCTAGAGGCCAGTTTCACGGCCGCGGCGGGTTCCCTAGGGCCGGCTGATTTTTATCGCCATTGGCTCACTTTGGCACCTGGCAAGAGCGCGTGCCCCCAATGAGTGCGTCTCGCGGCCCCACCTGGCGATGTCCGTCGCGATCGGGGTGTCGCTGGCCCGTGATTAAGGCCAGTTCGGTCGTATGGCATGTAACTTGCAGCCTTGTCTCTTGGAAAATAGTGGTTTTGTAAGACACTAGCGTGTTGATATTCGGGACGACCCGGACAGTCACAGGGTGTATGTGACTGAACTACTCTGGACGACCAGCGTTGCACACAGCGAAGGGAAGTTTGGAGGCTGCTCAACATGACGAAGAACAAACACACCGCATTTACACAGCTTCCCGTTGTCGATATCAGCGCACTGTGTCTGGATGATCCGGTACAAAGTCTGGAAGTTGCCCGGGCTCTGGATAAAGCGGCCCGGGAGGCTGGGTTTCTGTATCTAAGGGGACACGGCGTCCCAGCCCCGCTCATCGAGCAGTTGAAAGCTGTTTCGCGGCGCTACTTCTCCCAGGATGTCGCAGTAAAGATGCGCGACTACATCGGACGGTCAAGTAATCACACGGGTTATGTACCGCAGGGTGAAGAGCGTTTTTACAGTGGCGCTGGCGAAGCACAGCTGAGCAACGACCTGAAGGAGGGTTACGATATTGGCCCTGAAACACCCAGTCTGATGCAGCGCTTTGTCAGTGACGCCTCGACAGTGTGGCCACAAGATGATGAATTCAAGCGCGTTGTTGGGTCGTATTACCAGGCGATGTTGGCGCTAAGCCGCACTGTCTTTCGGGGCTTCGCGATGGCGTTGGGAATACCTGAGGACAACTTCACCAATCACCTTACGACGCCTCCCAGCCAATTGAGGCTTTTGCATTACTTTGATTATCCAGACGCGACGGAGTCCGACTGTGGCATAGGCGCTCACACAGACTACGAATTTTTTACGATTCTGTTACCCACCTCTCCCGGTCTTCAGGTGATGAACGGCGCAGGCTGCTGGATTGATGTTCCTGTCATGGAAGACGGCTTTGTGCTGAACATCGGAGACATGATGGAACTCATGACTAACGGCGAGTACGTCGCGACGTCGCATCGAGTTCAGCAGGTGCGTGAAGAGCGCTATGCCTTCCCGTTTTTCTCCAGCCTGGACTACGACACGCTGGTACAGCCCATGCCACAGTTTGTGGGGGACGAGAATCCGTCTGCCTATCGTCCGCTCATCTGCGGTGACCATCTGCTCGCACAGACCGTGCAGACCTTTCAATATTTAAAACAACGGTTGGCGAGGGGCGAGATCAGCCTTCCCGAGAAAACGCTGCCCTTGGCCTCCTTCGGCCAGGCCGGTAGCAAGAGTAGCTGAAGTGCATCTGCGAGATTTGCTGAGTGTAGCGGCACCCTCCGCACCGGACTCGGTGCCGGACTGGATCTTGGGTTGCTTCAAGCGCAAGAGCATTACATTCGCCAATGGTCTAACCGACCTTTCCACTCAAGTCTTCTGGCTGCAGGGGCGCAACCAAACCATCGATCTGCGGCTGCCTGTGGACTCAGAGTTGATCAAGGCGCCATGGCGTGATTGCTCCTTTGAACAGTTGGAAGTGTTGGCCGATTACGAAGGCTGGAGTGCCGATTCGCATTGGCAGGATGGACAGCTTTCCTGGTCTGGCGGTGTGTCTTATCAGTTGCACAATCGTTGGCCTGAACCCGCGATTCTGAATCGCGTTGGTAATTGCATGATCGAGCTTTCGCCGCGTGCAACCTATGTGGAGGACTGGCGAATCCAGTCGATACATCCCGGTGCTCTGATCAGCCTGACACTCCTCGATGAGACCGATGCACAAACCGGAACGCAGCGTCACAAAGGTGGTGCCTTGATTATTGCCGGGGAATGGGCCGGTCTTGTGCTGGGTCGTGCGAGGGAAGGCCTATCCTCTGAATGCTCCGGCCCGCTACGTCAGGCACTACGTGACTGTCAGCATGATCAGGATGCGCTCAGCGAGCTGTTTGGCTTTGAGGCGTCGATTGGGTGGGGCAATCTGGAGGCGGGCTTTACCGTACTGCACTCGACCAGCGATGCTCGAATGGGTGAGCCATTGCTTCCGCTGGAAGGGTTTGAGTGGGTGGGCGACAGCAACTTTGTTGTCCATCGATTTACGCAGGGAGGTCGACCGATCGAACGGCGGTATTACGTGGACGCTATTGAGGCAGATGTTGCTTTCTCCTCCTGCACAGCATGGCACCCCGAGTCTGAAGCGTGGTTCGAGAGGGAGCGTGGCACATTGAAACGTTATACGGAAATTGTTCGATGAAACGACTTGTTCGCAAGTGCCGGTGTTGGCAATGACCTCAGTGTCACTGTTGATCGCTGGCAATCATCCTTATGGAGAACATCATGAGAACATTCAGAGACACCCTTATGGCGGCGATGACGATGGTTGCTGCTCTACTTTTTGGCGTTACGGTACAGGCTCAAGAGCCACTAAAGATAGGTTATTCGGACTGGCCCGGCTGGGTGGCGTGGGAAATTGCCATTGAGAAAGACTGGTTTCAAGAGGCAGGTGTTGATGTTGAGTTCGAGTGGTTTGATTACGTAGCTTCACTGGATGCCTTTGCGGCGGGTCAACTGGACGCTGTCGGGATGACCAACGGTGACGCACTGGTGATTGGCGCCACGGGGTCCAAGAGCGTTATGTTCATGGTGACGGATTACAGCAATGGCAATGATATGATCATTGGTAAGCCCGGCGTAGCGTCACTGAAAGACCTCAAAGGCAAGAAGGTCGGCGTCGAGGTGGGCTACGTTGGCCATCTCATGCTGCTCAATGCCCTTGAGCGTGAGGGTATGACGGAAAGCGATGTGGAGCTGATCAATGTACCTACCAATGAAACGCCGCAGGTGCTGGCGTCAGGGGATGTCGATGCGATTGTCGCCTGGCAGCCGAGTTCAAGTCAGGCGCTGACACTGGTGCCGGGCTCGACCGCCATCGCTACGTCGAAAGATGCGCCCGGATTGATCTACGATATGTACGTGGCATCTCCCACCTCCTTCGCTGAGCGCAGGGAGGATTACGAAAAGCTCGCCGAGGTCTGGTACCGCGTCGTGGGTTTTATTAATGACCCGGCCACCCGCCCCGAAGCCATCAGCATTATGGCGGCAAGAGTGGGTCTTGACCCTGAAACCTATGCACCGTTTTTAGACGGTACTCGGATTCTGTTGCTCGAAGAGGCGCAGGCGGCATTTCAAAAAGCGGACGGCCTGACGTCGATTTATGGCTCATCGGCTATATCGGATGACTTCAACATTAAGTATCAGGTCTACGAGGAGACACAGCCGATCGATGAATACATCGACGGTTCGATTATTCTTGAGATGTCGAACTAATCGGGGGGTGGTGGAAAACTAGGGAAATTCCGCTGCCGGCCGAGCCAGCAGCGGTAAGAGGGTGTTTAGAAGCCGGCTTCTTTGGTCGTTTTGACGATTGCCGCAGCGACTTTGTAGGGGTCTGCGTTGGAAGCGGGGCGACGATCTTCCAGTCGTCCTTTCCAGCCGTCTTCCACCGTGCCTACCGGGATGCGGATAGATGCACCGCGGTCAGATACGCCGTAGCTGAACTCATCGATCGACTGAGTTTCGTGGGCGCCCGTCAGGCGTTGGTCGTTTTCGGCGCCGTACACGCTGATGTGGCGCTCGATGTTTTTACCGAACTCCTCACAGATTTTTGTGAAGGTCTCTTCCTTGCCCGAATCACGCATTGGGCCGTTGGAGAAGTTGGCGTGCATGCCTGAGCCGTTCCAGTCTGTATCGCCCAAAGGTTTAGGATGGTAGTCAATGGCGTAGCCGTGCTTTTCGGCGGTGCGTTCTAGCAAGTAGCGACCCAGCCAGATTTCGTCGCCAGCGCGCTTGGCGCCCTTGGCGAAAATCTGAAACTCCCACTGACCTGCCGCCACCTCGGCATTGATGCCTTCTACATTGAGGCCCGCTTCCAGGCACAGGTCCAGATGTTCTTCGATACAATCGCGACCGTAGGCGTTCTTGGCGCCAACGGAGCAGTAGTAGGGGCCCTGGGGCTCGGGGTAGCCGCCAGCCGGGAAGCCGGGGGGACGGTTGGTCGAGGGATCCCACAGGAAGTATTCCTGTTCGAAGCCGAACCAGAAGTCATCATCGTCCTCGGCTTCGTCAATGGTGGCTCGACCATTGGACACGTGAGGAGTGCCGTCAGCGTTCAACACCTCGGTCATAACCAGGTAGGAGGCCTTGCGATCCGGATCCGGAATAATGGCAACGGGCTTGAGCAGACAGTCTGAAGCGCTGCCGTCGGCCTGCTCGGTGGAGCTGCCATCGAATGACCACATTGGACAATCTTCCAGCTTGCCACTGAAGTCTTCGCGGACCATGGTCTTGCTGCGCAGGCTCTGGGTTGGGGTATAGCCGTCAAGCCAGATGTATTCCAACTTACTTTTCATCTTGCGATTCTCTTTTGGTAGCGGTTGATGTTGGGAGGAGCCCCACACGGGAAGCAGACCTCTAGGAGGGGGACATTTAGCAAAATCCATTCCAACTTTGTCTGGCCTACACTAGAGGGGTGAAACGCCCATATAATGAGCATTAGGGGCTTAGGATTGCCTCGTGACGGTGTTTGCTGAGCGATCAAGCCTCTGCTGGAAGCACCATAAAGGTGCAATTACGATCTATATGCACCACATTAAAGCATTAATTGTTCCGGTGGAACAGCCCTTGCGTGGGGGCCGGCGTGAATTGCCCAGCTTGGTGCCGCTAGAAGCAACGATCTCAGTGTTGGGCCGCAGCGTCTGTGATCACAACCGTTATGTTGTCGTGAGCCCCTTGCGCGAGGGCTAGGTTCACCAGCGACTCGCAAGCGTCACGTGGTGTCCCCTGACCCAGCGGAGCACGGATGTCCCTGCCTGACACCGCGTTGTACAGGCCATCGCTGCACAATAAATATCGATCTCCCAGCTGAGTCTCCGTGTAACCAATGTCCAGGCGCAGTTGTTCATTGGCACCCACCGCGCGAGTCAACACGTGCGCGGATCGATGGTCGGGGGGTGGGGCCTGCTCCAGTTTACCTGCGGTCCGATCGCGCTCGGCCAGCGTGTGGTCTGTCGTTAACTGCTGCAGGTCTTCCCCCCTCAGCCGGTAGATTCGGCTGTCTCCGGCCCAGAGAAAAAAACAACGACTGTCCACAGCGAACAAGGCGGCCACCGTGGTACCCGGCCGCTTGTCTCTAAAGGCCGTTCGACACTGTTCGTTTGCCGAGTCCAATCTGCTTTGAAGGTCTTGCAGATTGGCGACGAGTGAAGGCTGCCGCTGAAACGTGCGAAGCTGATTAACGACGGCTGTGCTGGCGTAATCCCCACGGCTATGGCCGCCCATGCCGTCCGCAACGGCCCAGAGGCCTTGGGCGGGTGACTCTAGCAGGGCGTCTTCGTTGATGTGTCGCACCCTGCCGACGTCCGTGCGACTGGCGCTTTGCCAGCTAAACGCTTGGCTGTCATCCGTATCGCCCCAGGTGCTTTGCCCGAAGTGATCCTCGAGATGCTCCATATCGAATAGCGTGACGTTGGACATGTTTAAACGGTTGCCGCGGTTTTCGCCACCTGATGGGCAGGCGTGCGCATCGTGTTCATACGTTGAGCCAGTTCTCTCTCAGGGTGCGCACCATATGCTCGGCAGACTCCGGTCGATGGAAGGGGTCTTTTTGCAGGCACTGCATGGCGAGGTCTGCCAGTGCGTCTGGAACGTATTGTTCCGTCACACTGCGGGGGTCTGGTGGTGTTTCTGTGCGAATCTTATTCAGCAGGCTGTGAATGATGTCGCCTTGAAAAGGTGTTGTGCCCGTGAGTGTTTCATAGAGTAGTGCGCCCAAGCTGTATAAGTCCGACTGAAAGGAAATGTCCGGATCCCGGTTAATCTGCTCGGGCGACATGTACATGACCGTGCCCTGCAGTTTGGCTTCACCTGTCATACCCGGATCTCCTGCTGTTTCAACACCTTCATCCTCCTCGAGCGCGTCCGCTTTGTGCCACACTTTGGCCAAACCCCAGTCGAGCAGCAGCACTTCGCCATAAGGCCCGATGAGAATGTTGTCCGGTTTGATGTCGCGATGCAGAACACCCTTGGCGTGGGCGTAGGCAAGTGCCTGGCCAACCTGCTCGAGCACTTCCATCAGTTGGGTTAAATCGTAGCGCTCTCGAAAGTTCAATACTTCCCGCAACGTGTAGCCATGTACCAACTTCATCGTGAAGTAGTAGCGACCTTTATTGTCCCGCCCGATCTCATAGGTCGGCATGGTATTGGGGTGCTGCAGGGCGGCGGATATACGAGCTTCTCTCAGCAGCCGGCGATTTTCGATCGGGTCGTCGACGAACTCCGGCCGCAGACACTTGTAGCATATGGTTCGGCGCAGGTGCAGATCGCGGCAGGACTTGATGAGGGACTTGCCGCCCTTGGCGATGATGGAGAAGTGCGCATAGCGCGTATTGGGGTTGAGCTTCTCTGGCAACGGGGCGTCCGTCTCTTCGGCGTAAAGAGGGCCGTCAGCTATTTGCCACTGCTGAAACTCGGGCATGAATGACTCCGTAAATCCGTTTAGATTCGTCGCACCGTGACGGTCAGTATACTCAAATGGGCGTTGCGGGATCATCCGGTCTCCGCGCCGCCACTGCATCCTGGGCATATCGGGCGTTCGCGCAAAGGATCGACGCGCCCCGCACGCTTCAGTCAGTGAACCGCCCTTGTTCGGATGCAAGATGCCGCGTGCGGTAGTTGGTATTCATTTTAATACATAGAGCAAATAAAATACTGCAAAGCGCTCGAGCAATGGATCAAAACCTTTCAATGCGCGACTAAAGCGTGTGTAGAAGCGGCCTTAAGCACCTGTCTGGCTGGAAAACACTGGGGAAAGTGAGCATTCACATAATAAGGTGAATTGGTAATAGTTGTTGCCCATGGGGATAATCGAAGTGGTTTTAATGCTAATATATTTACTGAATACAAGGAACCTGCCGATGTCAGCGATTCATCTCGATAAGCAACAGTTCAGTATGAAAGAGGTTCTGAGAGCAGTGAACGCTCACTTCGCGGGCTCCGCTGGGGGTGTGAAGCTGACCGCGATGACAGTAAACAACTGGCTCAACCGTGGGCACCTGTCGATATCTGAGCAGAATGCGAGTATTGGGCGTGGCAAGCGACGCGAGTATTCAGCACGGGATGCCGTCAACATCGGTGCCATGCACAAGTTGGTCGCATTTGGCCTAAGCAGTGTTCGGGGTAGTGATGTGCTGAGATACATCGACGATCGGATCGACTTCTTGCGGTTGGATACCAAAGCGGCGAATCGGGGGGCGATGTCGGTTGCCATGTTACTGACCGTGGACCACGGCGTGTTTCATCATGTGTTCTACGAACGCAATGACAGGGGCGAAAGAGTCGATCTGGCGGAGGAATTGAAAGGCTACCCTGCGGCGGTCATTGTTGATGCGGACCAGATCATTCGCCTGGTTCTTATGGAACTGGAGTCTATTGTCAAAGAGCAGGAACTGGGCGAGTCACAGGCGCTCAGCAGCCTCGAGGAGATTGCGGAAACGGAGGCCGTTTTGCGCCTTTGGAAGTTAACCTTTGCCGATCTGCACATGGAGAGGGACGAAATCACCCATCAGCTGATTGCCCGACACGGTTCGCTCGAGGTGGCGGAACGCAGCAACGATACGCAAATGCGCGACTACGCGCGGGTGGCCGCGCGGCTGACTCAGGCAGAAGAGAACATTCGCCTGGTCGACCAAAGCCTGCAGGCGAAACGGCGCACCTGAGGTGTGTGCGGACGCGCGGGTGAGCCATTCTGCCGATCTCCAGCAAGTGTGGAAGGCGGAAGGTGCTTCCCGTAGGTCCATCCCCGGAGTTACGTGGTTGTGTGCACTGGGAGGGTAATAGCTGTTGTCGCCAGTTGTACGCAGCAGTTGCACATCACAATTGTGTTCTAATCGCCATATAGACAAGGTAGGCCAGTACAAACAAGCCGCCCAGCAGGCGACCCATGTTGGCTTTTCGGTACAGAAAAATGGGTAGCAAAGCCAGCGCGAAGGCCAGCGAGACTAGGATATCCAAGGTAATGAAGGGCGGTACTTCCAGCGGTCTGATGAGTGCGCTGACCGGCAGTACCATCAGACTGTTGAAGATGTTTGATCCGATGACATTGCCGAGGCAGAGGTCTGCTTCACCGCGCAGCGCGGCGATGACGGAGGTGGCCATTTCGGGCAGGCTGGTGCCGATGGCGACGACGAGCAGGCCGACGATCACGGGGGAAACCCCGAGGTCCAGTGCCAGAACGACGCCGTACTCCACCGTGAGATGGCCACCAGCTCCCAGCAATGCGAACCCCATCAGGACGAGGAGCCAATCTCGCGTGTTGCCGGTCGGCAGTACGGACGGCTGTGTGACGTCCATGCCCATGACCGTGTCTACCAGCGCGTCCTGCTCAGTGCGTCGGAAGTCGTTGATGCTGATGTAGATAAAGATGCTGAACAGCAGTAGCAGGATCAGCGCGTCAGACCGGGTTAGCACAGGCTCGGTGCCCAGCAGTTGTCTGTCCAGGGTCATGACCGCCAGTATGCAAGTCACCAGCATCAGCAGCGGCAGCTCGCGCCGAACGATGCTGCCCCGGATGTGCACCGGCCGTACCATCGCGGCAAGGCCTAGCACCAAACCGAGATTGGCAAGGTTTGAACCGAGCACATTGCCAAAGGCGAGCGCCGACTCGTTGCGCAGCGCACCGACGATGTTTACAACCAGTTCAGGCGCACTGGTGCCAAAGGCGAGAATCGTCAGCCCCACGACGAGTGGCGACACACCCAGCCGCCTGGCGATGTTGGAGGCGCCGGATACGACCGACGTCCCGCCTCCGAGCAGCATGACTAGACCAAGCACCACGAAAAATACGGTCACGATGTAGGCCCCTAACTGGACGCTCCTCATGGTGACAGATTCCCGGCCGATTGACATGAGTTTTTGGGTCATCTGGGGGAGCCGTGGATTGTCGAACTCTGTGGCGCTGCAGGTCGCACCGCGACCCGTGCAGAGAAGAACCTCTGTGATCAGAATTCATCACTATTGCGCGGTTTTCGAGGCAAAGCGCTCGACGGCCTCTATCCAGGATGGCACAACGTGGTCACGGCTGTTGTAGCTGTCTCTTGCCGAACCTTCTTTGGCTTCAGTTCGAGTGGTCTCGCGACTACCGTGGATTATCGAGGCGGTAGGTGGGCTCCCACAGTATGGTTTGTTGCAGGCTGATGTTGTCTGAAGCATCGTAAAACGTTTGTGCTTCCAGGTTTCCATACTGGTCGTACCGATACTGCTGTTCAAACTCGGTCGAGGCGTCACCGTTGAACGAGCCGCGAATGCGCTCGTAGCGGCCCTGATCGTCGTAAAACACGGCGCGTTGTTGTTTGCTGGTGAAGCCGAACTGCTCGATGACTTCGGTGACTTCGGACAGCTGCCCAGTGTTGCTGTACGCATAGCGGGCGGAAGATTCAAACTGTCCGTCGGCGTCTGCGTCGTAGCTCCAGGTCACCAGGTTGTCGGCTTCGTAGACGAACGTCGTGATTTCGTTGGCGATGCCGTCTCTGTCGGTATCCACCGTGCGCCGAACGAGATAACCGCGCTCGTTCCACTCGAACCGGGTATCGCGGAAGACTAGATCCTGCGGTTCGACGGGCATCCAAGCACTGCCTGCAGCAGACACCGGGTAGGGCGAAGTAGGATCAAACTCCACAACCGGGCTCAGTCCCAGCGGTGGTGGCAGAACAGGTCTTGTGCTATCGAGCGACCCCGGGCCTTCGAACACGCTCCGTACAAGTTGGCCTTGATTGTTGTAGGTATTGCTGGTCGTCTGATCATCGATCCCGTCTCCATCGTCGTCGATGGATAGCCGCGTAATCTGGTCATCAGGCGCGTACTCCGCGTCAAGCGTTCGATCAATCGAGCCGTCGTTACCCTCGTCGACCTCCTGACGAACAATCCGACCCCTCTGGTTGAACGTGCTGTCCGTGCGTAAGCTTGTGGGTGTCAGCCCGAAGATCTCGGTCAGCAGAGTGACGGTATTCCCGGATTCATCCCGGGTAAAGGTCCGCATGGAGGTGAACAGTGGTTCCGTCTGGCTGTCACTGAGAGCCTCTGACCGCGATGAGATCAGATGGCCCGCTGCACCGTAGCGAAAATTCTCACTCGATGCGAGATCCCCATCGGCGTCAAAGGTCCTGAACGCCGTGTAGTTGCCGTTAGCATCATACTGGTACTCGGAGCGAAAGGATGTGGCGGTGCCGCTCTGAAAGTCTTCGAACGTATTGCTGATTGGGCGACTGAGGCGGACGTCTCCATCAAAAAGGGCGGTCTGACTGGCGCGGTACTGTGAGGCGAGTACCACCTCCAAGGGCATAAGGGTTCGGTCCGCCTCGCGCATAAGCGAACGCACGGAAGGCGAGTTGGCGAAGACCCGCGCAGCCAAGGAAAAGTTGACCGGGTTTGCATTCGTAGCGGATAGCAGCGGCGCGACCTTGGCGACGTCTGCCAGTTCAATGCCATTGCTGCTGTCCTGATCGCTATCCAGTGAATGCAGCAGCCGGGTCATGTTGAGTGCGGAGGTGTACGGGTGACCGCTTGTACCGAGCGCTGCGTCGACCTCATTGATGTCGCTCAGTTGATCTGCACCTGTCAGCTGAAACAGGGTGATGGTTGCAGTTCCAGCCACTTCACCGAGCACCTGACCGTTCCACTGGAACTCAATCGTCTCGCCGACCCGGTATGTGAACTCGCCTTCTGCATTGGTGACACCGCTCTCGCTGGCCGTTGTGTATTCGATACCGGAAATGGCGATGGGGGCAAGCACTCCAGTGGTGAGCTCGCCACCGGAAGGGGCGCCATCGTCGGCATTGCCGCCACCTCCGCCACCACCACAGGCGGTGAGGAGGCCCGTGACCAGCAGTGTGCTGGCGTTCGATGTTCTCAGTGCATCTATACGAAAAAGCATACTTACGGCTCCTGCGGTGTTACCCGAAACAGATACCTCGGGCGCACGAAGACTCAGACGACTTGTTGCCGTCTGGCCCTAAATTCCTCGCGTTGGCGTGTGGCCTCTTGCCCTTCCCGTTAAATTCTTAGTGTCACAATCCATGCGACTTGGTAGTGCGACGCGCAGCGGGAGGCCTGCTCCGCGTGTACTCGGTCTAGAGAGACTTACAGAAAAGTATGCCAAAAGTCTTGTTGTACCAGCAACGCAGGTGAATCCAGAGGCGATGGTGCAACATACGCGACCGTTAGTGCCGCGTAACGAAGTTGCAAGCCGGTAACCCATTTAGGATGGGAGTCGTAGTCTACTTCCGCTCGCCAGATGGCAATCTCGCAGACTCCGGGGTCGCGCCTGAGTGACAGAGTTCGCCCGTCAATGACAGTACCTCGCCGTCGTAGGTTGCGGGGCTACCTCCTCAGGGCCTTGAGATAGGCTTCCCGAGCAGACTGGCATTCAGGGTCCAGCAGAGCTGCGTAAAGACTGTCGGCATCGGTGGTGATCCGGCCCAGTCTTACCATCTGCGCGCTAATGACATTGGCATCCTTTTTGGTCGCCGACACCGGTAGCCGGGGCTTATCGGCAATGCTGGACGCCAGTTCGGTCACGACCTGATCGAGCGACTCTTCAGCAACACAGCGGTTGATAAAGCCCATGCGCTGAGCCTCTTCTGATGAGAACGCTCTGCAGGTGACGATGAGTTCCTTCGCCAGTACGGGACCAATGTCACGGACCAAACGCTCGACGCCGCCCCATCCCAGTGTAATGCCCAGATCGATTTCAGGAATGGAAAAACGAACGTCCAGGGAGGCCACTCTTAGGTCGCACGCCGATGCGAGCACCACTCCTCCGCCGATGCACCAGCCGTGAATGCGTACGATGGTGAGTGCATTCATGGCCTCAATGGCGTTTGCCATCCTAAGGCCGGAGTCGGCCAGTGTGCGAAACTCGGGGTTGTCAGGGCCAGGGAATCCGTTGAGGTCAGCTCCTGCGCAGAAGGCGCGACCCTGACCTTCTATGACGACGACCCGCAGGTCCGTGTGATCGTTGAACCAGTGGGCGGCTTCCGTCAGCTCTCGCAACATCTCCATCGAGAGCGCATTGAGCTGATTCGGTCGATTCAAAGTGAGTTTGCCGATGTGGCCATCGACATTCACATTCAGTGTTTTGTACATGACACCAGCCGTTGTGAGTTTGAAAAAGACAGGTATTGATCGCTATCGACTGCGGTTTCGCTTGTTCCCGTGATCCAGACGCTAGAAGGATGCAACGCACAGACTCCCGCCAACCGTTGCACGCTGCTTGCCTGCTCGCTGCCACACGCCCAAGCAAACGCGTTACCTTGGCTCCAAGAGTCAACCATCAACAGAGCTGCGCTTGTGTTCCGCAAAGCTTCACGCCTCGTGCAGCTTTTATTGATTTTCAGTGGGCCGGCTTGATATCACTGGGGCGCCAGCTTTGATCTATCCAGGCTTGCAATGGACTGTACATGCGCAGGATGGTGAACCAGCCTTTACCCGGTACCGTTTGCACCCAGTTGTTTTCATAGCCAAGTGGTGGATTGGGTGAAAAGTAGATATCAATCGAACCGTCGGCGTTGTACTTCAAGCCATCTTGAAGACTATCAATGCCAGCCGTTGCCTGATCGGTTTGTAGCATCGAACGTGTCTGAGTGTCATAGACGGTAACGGCCCAAAAGTTAGCAACCGGTGCTTCTGGTGGCAATTGAATCTGGTAGGTTTTGCCTCCGTCGAACGGCAGTTTGTCCGTGTCCAGAAACGCAATGCCGTAGTCGGAGCCCTTGCCCTCGCGCGGTGCTGCCATTACCGGAGTGACCGCGGTATAGGGGTAGTGGAAGCTTACTCTGGCATCTGTGTTTACGGTCACACCGTCCTCGCCATTGAAGAATACATTGCGCTCAGGATAAGCCATATGCCAGGCGCTACCGGTATCTGGGTACACCTGAACACCCGACAGATTCATGTGAGTGCGTGGATACCAGACAATCGAGCGCGCCTGGGCATTGGCGATTGCGACTCCGTCCGCAAGAATTCGCTGCATTCGATTGTCCGGATCAAAGGGTTTGCCCTGTTCTATGCCAATGGAGGCAAATAGACCTCTCATATCTGGCGTGAGTAATCCAGGGGCCTCATACTGCACAACCTCGTTCAGATGATCATAGAACTCCGCGTTGTTGTAGTGAATGGTGTTGTACGCCTCACCCGAACCGCTGATCCACTCCATTTCCGGTGGCTGCTTAGCGTCCGCTAGACGATACACCTTCAGGTTCTCACGAATCGAATCGGCAGCTTCCGCGACATGTTCAGGCGACTTGTTTTTTGGCGTTTTGCGAAGAAACACCCAAATCCGATAGGTATCCGGACGCAGGACCGTATAGCCCTCTGGAACTTCACCCTCGTAGTCCGGAGGCAGGAAAAGATACTTTCCTGCCTGCCCGAAGTTGTTTATGAAGCGGAAAAAAGCGTCGTTCGCCGCTCCAAGCAAACCATCGGGCACCTCTACTACCGTAGGTCCGTCGCGCTTCAGATCAAGATCGGGCACCACATAGAGTGTCGATGAGTTAGCAGTCAAAAACAGTGAGCGTGGGTCCATCAACTCGTCGAACAGCACAACCTGGTGAGCCTGGACGGCACCGAGAGAATGCGCGCCTTCAATTAATGCCGCAACCGATGCTGCGGGCATGCCTTTGAGAAAGGTATCTGCAGCCCTGGCAGTGTCCATGAAGTCGTAGACCGCTTCCGCCGTTTCTCTCGTGGGCACGCCATCGTTGAAACTGAGCGTGCCTATTGAGGTTTCCACAACGTCTGGGGTAAGAATTCCCTCTGGAATGGGCGTGCTGTAGGTAAAATTCTGGTGCTGTGCCGAGGTGTCGCCGAATGCAGGCCCAAAAACGGTAAGACCAAAAAGCAGTATGGCCAGGTGAGAGTTCGTTCTCATAGTGCATCTCCTTGCGGGCGGAACGTGTTGGTTTTTCATTCTGTGTTGTTGGCAACGTCGGTGATGTCTTTGAGCTCGTTCAACGCCGGTTCGAAAAGCCTCCCATCACCAACGAGATCACGATGGTCAGCAGCACGCTGCCGACAATGGAAATGTGCACACCGTAAGCGAACTCGCTGAGGAGAAAGTTCAGTACGATCAACAGAACAACGAACAGCGCGAGGCTCTTGAGGTTTAGCATGCTTGCTCCTTTGGCTGTATCGGATAGTGAGAAAGAACAGCCTGCCTGTCGAGGATAGACGTGTCAGCGGTGTGTGTCGATGCTGTTTGCGAGCGCCCTGAGAGCTGGCTTGAAATGCGCAGCTCGAAAGTGACCGCAGCGCCACAATGAATTCGCAAGCCGTATAAGAGTAATTTGTAACCTCGTGAACTGATCGCAAGGGTGCGCTGTCGGCAGGGTGTATCTGGTGTGAGCGCAGCCTGATAGGCTACGGTCGATCAGGGGTCAGCTACGGATAGGGAGAAACGGTTGAAGCGCAGGCTCGAAAGCACGCTGCTGTGGCTCGCGGTCGCTCACCTGAGCGTCATTGCCACCTCGAATTACCTGGTGCAAATGCCCTTCGTTCTCTTCGGATTTCATACCACCTATGGCGCCTTCACCTTTCCATTGATCTACGTCATTACGGATCTAACCGTGCGACTCTACGGGCGCTCACTGGCAAGAAAAGTCATCGCAGTCGCCATGTTCCCTGCACTTCTATTTTCCTATGCGATTTCGGTGGTGTTTCAAGATGCCCACTACCGTGGGCTGAGTGCGCTGTCCAGTTTTGACCTTTTTGTCTTTCGCATTGCGCTCGCGAGCTTTTCTGCGTACGTGGTCGCGCAACCTATGGACATTTTTGTTTTTGCCCGATTGCGAAAATTGCCGCAGTGGTGGATTGCGCCTGGCAGTTCATCCATCGTGGGCAATGCCCTGGATTCGATGATCTTCTTCTTCATCGCTTTCTACGCCAGCACCAATACCTACATGGCAGAACACTGGGTTGAAATCGCCTGGGTCGACTACGTCATCAAAATGATTTTCTCCATTGTCTTGATGCTGCCGATCTACGGCGCGTTTCTCGCGCTGATCACAAGGCGCTCGCTCAAGCCGTCCGCGTGATGAGCTGAGAGTGCAGAAAGGTGAGATACCGGCAGCCGTGGGGTTTGTGTCCGCGTCAATGACTCGAACGATTACCCGGCTGTGGCGCACTTGGGCTTTTGGAGATACTATTTGGGCGGTCTACCGGAGCAATGATAATGATTCCCTCCTCTGGATTGCGCTTCTTACGCTTGCTGACAGTGTTCGGCACGCTGCTCATGTTCGGATGCTCAGATTCCTCGACGGACAGTGATGGCGACGGGGTAGAGTCTATAGAGACGGCCTGTGTCGTGTCCTCGACCAC
>JBCCYE010000023.1:0-66589 GCA_039190425.1 Pseudomonadota bacterium
CATTGCGATGTTCGGCGCAACCAACAGCATCAGCTGGATACTGATCGATACGGAAAAGAAAGGCGCCCGCTCAGAAGATGAAGTTTTGGCAGATCTGCAATCACAGGTGACGAAAGTCCCCGGCATGCAGTCGTTTTCCTTAAAGCTGAACACAGTGCCCGGTGGCGCGCAACAGCCGCTGACCTTTGTACTCAGAACGCAGGGAGACTACGACGATCTCTCTTTACAATTGGATCAGCTGATGGCCGCTCTCGACGGCTATCCCGGCATCACCAACCCCAACACAACATTCCGAATCGACAAACCGCAGCTTGAGGTCAACATCAATCGAGCCAAAGCGGCGGCTATGGGCGTGTCGGTCGAAGATATCGGTGTGACTCTGAACACTTTCCTGGGACAGCCGGTCGTAGGATTCTTTGGCTTGGACGGTTACAGCTACGAGGTCATCACCCAGGTACCCAACACCTATCGGATGAATCCCTCCGACCTACGCCGTATGTACGTGCGCGCGGAAAACGGTGAGATGGTATCACTGGAAAATCTGGTCACCTTTTCAGAATCCGTGATTCCACAAAGTCTGGATCAGTTCGACCAACTGCGCTCTGCAACTCTCACCGCCAGCATCGGCAATGGCTACACCCTGAGTCAGGCTATCGCTTGGCTGCAGAACTACGTCGACACCAATATGCCGGCCAGCTACTCTGCGGACTTCACCGATGAGGCTCGCGATTTTCTCCGCGCGGGTAGCCGCCTCGCGGTTGCCTTTGCCATTGCATTGGTGCTCATTTACCTGCTGCTGGCTGTGCACTTCAACAACATGCTAGATCCACTGGTGGTGATGCTGAGTGTACCGCTAGCGCTGGGCGGCGCACTGTTCGCGATGTTCATGACGGACACTACCTTGAACATCTACACCAAGATAGGGTTGATCATGCTGGTTGGACTCATCAGCAAGAACGGCATCTTGATCGTCGACTTCTCCAACCGCATGTTAGAACGAGGGATGAGCCCCAGAGCAGCGGTGGTACGCGGTGCATCGACACGACTCCGGCCCATCCTGATGACGGCATCGGCAATGATTTTTGGCGCTCTGCCACTGGTGATGTCAGACGGTGCGGGCTCCGTCGCTCGCAATCAGATCGGCTGGGTTATCATCGGCGGCATGTTTCTTGGCACCTTTCTGACCTTATTTGTGGTGCCTACGGCTTATCTGGTTGTCAACAAACGCGCGAAAAGCGTCGAAGTGCCAGTTCCGGCAACCACTCAACCTCAGTCTGGCGGTTAAGACAGCTGCGCCTCATGCGGCTACGCTTCCTGCGCGCCAGTGCTATCGGACTTACTCTGTAACAGCCTGTTCGAACAACTGTCGAACGCGATCGACCTGATCCGGAAATCGCCAGTTCTGCTCATCGAACTCGGCCGGGCTGATGTATCTGGCCCGACGAATTTCCCACCACATAGGCGGAGACAGTGGCCCTAGTGTGCCTAAGGGCTCGCAGCGGTAGAGGTAGAACTGACCGCCAAAATCGTCGAGCAATTCCATCGGCTGCCACAGCTGGCCCGTTTCCTCCCAGGTTTCTCGGTACGCGGTGCACTCACCGCCCTCTCCCGCTTCTCCGGCACCTCCCGGAGGTGTTACTTTCCCACGCCAGTCTTCCACCACCAATAGCCTTCCTTTGACAACCGCCAGGCACCCCGCGTTGACTACTGCCGCGTGGGCGCTGCCGATTGGACAGGATTCTGGGACATGGACACAGCCCGCGGTTAGCAAGACGATCGCGACCCAATAAGGCCTGGCGGCGCTCACGGGACTACCTGGCGCACGTCACCACAATGATTCTTGTGAGAGATCGCTCATTAACGGTAAGGTGCGTCGTAAATTTCGTAAAGTTCTCCGTGCTCATCCATAATCTGCTGAGCAATCGCCTTCAAATCAGCTTCGTAGCCTGGGTCAAAGTCGTAAGTCGTCAGGTCGATACCATAAATCGCTCTCAGCCACACCAATTCACCAAGATCGACCAAGATCTGGTCCGCGTGGCCCAGGGCATCACGGAAGATAGCTTCACCCGTTTTCGACGTCAGAACATCAACGTCACTCAGTTGACCCGCTACAAACAGGTTACGCAATTCAATGGCCGCGCGGCCATAGGGAATACTGAAGATTTCTGTACTCGGGTAGCGGCTCCGTCCCAATTCGATACCACCGTGCCACTCGCCGGCCTGAAAAACTTCCCAGGCGACTTCATAACCCGCCGCATCGTAGTCCTCTGGGTAAGCTCCCCAGGGCAACGCAAGTGCAATACGCGTGTCTGGATTTTGTTCCAGCGCATAATCGATCCACAATCGGTAACCATTGAACCCCGGATAATCCGGATGGTACGTCATCACAAACAGCTCGATATCGCCGCCGTCCAGAATGCTGCGAATCTGCGGACCCTTTTGAGGATTGTTCCACAACGCCTCGGGTGCGCCGGTGCCGCCCCCAGAAAAAACCACCGACTGGGTGTGATTGGGGATGCCCGCTCGAGCGGCGTGTTCCGGCATGGCATCCGCAAACGGGCGGAAAAAACTGTGTCCGATGAACAGCGACTTGAAGCCCGTGCTTTGGAAGTTGGGCTCCAGGTAGTAAACTTCATCGGGATCTTCGAGTATGGCCGTCAACGCCTCATTGCCTTCGAACCCGCTAGTCTCCAGTCGGCAAGACGCAGTGCCGCCGGCACACAGGCTTCGATTGACCTGCTTCCAATGTGTGAAGACAAACCCATCTGCAGGTTCAGCCACAAACGTTTCATCAAAGTAGATATCATTCACATCAATGGAGCAAGTTTGTCCCGCAGCGCAACTGTAGGCGCCCGATGACGTGGTGACTTCGCCGCTGCTCGGTACTTCGATTTCGACTTTGCAGGCATTGATGGACAGACACACCAAGGCTGCAGTAAAGGCTTTCGAATTATTCATAATGGCCCTCGGAGCTTGATTCAGGCGGCTTGCGGCCGCTTGATCCGTGTACTACGAGTCCATTCTTGCACGGGTTTGATAATGAAGTGTATTGTGGGTCGCTTTCTTATATTGCAAACCATGATCTGGTTCACACATGTCGCAACCCGGATACGTTACCGCTTTTCCACGCGCAACGGAAGCCCGTTGGCAGGAAACGTCAATGGGACGCTATTGTACTCATATCGCTGCGCATCAGACTTTATGACTCGAAAGCGTCTAAGAAAGTGATACAAAAACATCTTGCCTTGAACCTGAGCAAAGTGTAGCCCCAGGCACTTATGCGCTCCGCCGCCGAAGGGTATGTATTGAAAGAAATGCCGCCTATCTTCTGCTCTCTCAGGCAAGAATCGCTCTGGATCAAACCTGCAAGGATCATCCCAATACTCTTCCATGTAATGTGTGAACAGTGAAGAGACGACACAGGCGGTGTTGGCCGAAATTGTCTGACCATGGAAGTCGAACGCTTGCAAGCAGAAGCGCGGCATCATCGCCAGCGGTGGGTACATGCGCAGCGCTTCCTGAAGAACCAGCGAGGCGTCCACCATGCGATCCAGATCATCGTGTGTCAACGCATCGACCCCGATACGGTCGCATTCCGCGAAGAGCCGCTCCTGCCACTCTGGATTGGCTGCCAAAGCAAACAGCGTTGAACAAAGCGCACTGGTGGTTGTGTCGTGCGCTGCAAACAATAGAAAGGTTATGTGATCACTGATTTCATGGTCGCTGAAACTCGAACCATCTTCCTCGTCGGTCAACTGGCAAAGTTCAGTAAACAGATCACGACCTCTTGATGTGCGTTTTCGATCAATGTTCCTGAATATGTAATCCTGCAACACTTTACGCCCAGCCATACCTCGGGCGTAGGGCGTGAAGGGAATATTGAATTTGAAGGGATCGGCCGTCGCCGCGACGCAGTCGACAAAAGCCTTGTTTAAAACAGCCGCCTGCTCACCGACGGACTCACCCAGGAAGACATTTGCGCCGACGCCCAACAGCATGTGCTTGATGTAAGGCAACATCTTGTGATTGACACCCGTTTGGAGATTTTCAAGCCCCTGCTGAAGCAGTGGATTCATGATCTCAATGTGCCCTTCAATGGAGGTACGCCTGAACGCTGACTGCAGAATTTTGCGGTGACGCTTGTGCCCTGCAAAATCACGCTCCAGCACATTGTTGTCGAAGATATTGGCAAAAGTGAGATCCCAGGCAAGAAAATTCGAAAACACTCTGCCCTCATTCTTGAACAATAGCTCGTTTGCTTCTGGACCCAACAAAAAGACCCCGTCGGCGCGTGGTCCGTGCAGCTTAAAGACCGGACCATAGCGGCGGTACTGCCTATTCATATGGGCGTGCACATCTCTCAGGATCGCAGGCGCATGGCCCAGCAACGGCCACCCCATATCACCGGGGATGTGTCTGAGATCAGGACGCCCATGGCTCTTGTAGTAGCGCCGCGCTGCCCTGACGTTGTGTTCAGAAAGACTCTGAGCGATATCCATTTACAACCCCTTTCGTCGCCACCTGTTGATAGCGGCAATTAAAGTCGTTGAACCGAGATAAATCCAGCCTGAGTAGTTCGTGAGGCCATTGCTCACCAATCCAGACCGCTGGCAGATACGTAACCTGACAAACCTAGAAGGAGAGCGAATGATGCCAACTTCACGGCCCAACATCGCCCTGGTAGTGGGTGCTTCTGGCGCAATCGGGCAGTCGATGGTGCAGTATTTTCTGGAAGATTCAAAGAGCGATGAGGTCGTGGCAATCAGTCGGCACAGCAACTCGGCATCTCCGGATAAATTGCACTGGTTTCACACAGACCACAGCCCGGAGTCTATCAATCGCATCATTGAACAGTTGACTGCCCTGCGAAGCAAACTCTGCCGGGTTGTGCTCTGTCCAGGCGTACTCCATGGAGAGACGTTTAAACCAGAGAAAACGCTAGAGCAGCTTGATCGCGATACCATGCTGCATATTTTTACGACAAATACGATTGTACCCATGCTGTGGCTTCAGCAACTGATGCCGCTGTTGAAAGGTACTGAAGCCCGCGTCGCCGTGCTGAGTGCTCGCGTTGGTAGTATTTCCGACAACTGTGCGGGTGGGTGGTATAGCTACCGGGCCTCCAAAGCTGCCCTGAACATGATGCTGAAATCGGCCGCTATCGAGATCCGTCGCAGAGCGCCGCGGGTCAAACTCGTGGCATTCCATCCAGGTACGACCGACAGTGAACTGTCCCGGCCATTCCAGAAAAACGTCCAGCCGGAAAAACTCTTTGCACCGGGGTTTGTAGCCGCGCGTTTAGGCGGCCTACTCGACGACGCCGAAGCTGATGGAGAACTGTCCTATTTGGACTGGGCCGGCGAGCCCATTCCCTGGTGACTTTCAGATCAGGCTTCCGTGTCCAACTTCCAAACGCAGCGAGATGATGCGCTCAAATATTCAGGTTGCACAGCCGACTCCCCGCTGCGCTTTTCGGCCTCTTTGAAGACAGCCACCGTCATCGCGATACCACCGATCCCAAAGAT
Source organism: Pseudomonadota bacterium (assembly GCA_039190425.1). Lineage (GTDB taxonomy): Bacteria > Pseudomonadota > Gammaproteobacteria > Pseudomonadales > Halieaceae > Marimicrobium. The sequence goes on from JBCCYE010000023.1 coordinate 5,526, forward strand.
GTGCAGCATCCACGTGACGCCGAACTCGAGTATCGACAGGAAGCTCAGACTAAACACCATGCTCCACATCCACCCAAGCACCTGCATGAAGTAATGCTGTGACGCGAGATCCATATGGCGCAATGGATTCTTGCGGTTGTCCATAAATGCGTCCCAAACGCTGACAATCGATTCGCGCATGACCAACCTCCTGTTGCGGTAATAACTCAGTTTACGATTCCGCCCCATTCGTGGATCTCAGAAAAATTTCACTGTCCAGCTCCTGTTTAGCTTGCCCATGAGCGTTGCTCTTAACCCGTCAACCGCTCCTGGATGGGTTCCGTATAAGTGACAGTCTGTTTTCTCAAGGAGCTGTAAGATGTCCAAAAACACCTATGCCATCGTCTTGTTTGCGTGTTTCGCCCTCGGCCTGCCAATCTGGGCGATGCAGGAGAACGGCTACGAGTTGCGCGGGGTGCACGGATGCACCGGTGATTGCTATGAACAGTGGCAGGCAGAGACAGGTGGCGTGGTACAGATTGCCCTGGCTCAGGCCGCGGCAAAAGCAGAGGCATCACCAGAGGAGTTGGGCAAGGCGGCGTATGCCCAGTGTATAGCCTGCCACGGTGCGGGCGGCGAAGGCGGCATAGGCCCGGCACTGGCTGGATCTCCGGCAGACGCAATCAGCGGAGCGCTGATAGAGTATCGAGCCGGCGAGACGCGCGGCGCCCAAAGCGCGCTGATGTGGAGCCAATCTCGCGAGCTAAGCGACACCGACATCAACAACTTGGCTGCCTATATACTGACGTTTTAGGGACCGACGGCTTTGAACAATCGGCTCATTTTGATTTTGGGCGACCAGCTTACCCACAGCCGTGCCGCGCTGAAGCATGCGGACCCGCAACAAGACGTAATCGTCATGGCCGAAGTGGCTGCGGAAGCACAATACGTTCTTCATAACCGCCACAAGATTGCTTTGATTTTTGCCGCGATGCGGCACTTCAGGCTAGAGCTTGAGGAACAGGGCTACAGAGTCATCTACTTCCATTATGACTTGGGCATATCCGATCTTCGCAGTGCGGTCGGGAAGGCACTAGAGATCTGTGATGCCAAATCGTTGCTCTGCTGCGAACCGGGTGAGCAGCGACTCTCGACGGAGATGGAGCGCTGGCAACTGGATATTCCCTTTGAAAGGGTTGCGGACGATCGCTTTCTGATCGATCACGCGAGCTTCCAAAAATGGGCGTCGGGCCGTAAGCAGTTGCGCATGGAGCACTTCTATCGTGACGTACGCCGGCAATACGACCTGTTGATGGGCATGGACGGGAAGCCCGAGGGCGATCGGTGGAACTACGATGCGGAAAACCGTCAGGGATGGCGTGGCAAATGCGATGTCCCTGAACGTCCCGCCCTGCCACGTGACGATATCACCGAAGAGGCAATTGCCCTGGTGCAGCGCGCTTTCCCCGATAACCCTGGGGACCTGCAGCAGTTTGACTATGCGACGACGCGAACGGCCGCGCTGACTCAGTTGCAATGGTTTTTAGAGAACGGCCTGCCCCGCTTCGGTCAGTATCAGGACGCCATATCTGACGACTCACCCTGGTTGTTTCACGCAGCACTCTCGATGTACATCAATATCGGACTGCTGGATCCTTTAGAGGTTTGCCAGGCCGTAGAATCCAGCTACCGCAAAGGCCTCTGCGAACTGGCGGCCGCTGAGGGTTTCATCCGTCAAATTGCGGGCTGGCGCGAGTACATCAGGGGCGTCTACTGGTTGCACATGCCGGGCTATGATGACCGCAATCATCTCGGCGCGCACAGGCCGCTACCCGATTGGTTCTGGACCGCTGACGTCGACATGCGCTGCTTGTCAAAGGCGCTGGCGCAGTCTTTGGATCTGGGTTACGCCCATCATATCCAGCGGCTGATGGTGATCGGGAACTTCTGTCTGTTGGCGGGCGCCGACGTGCGCGAGGTTTGTGCCTGGTACCTGGGAGTATACGTGGACGCCTTTGAGTGGGTAGAGCTACCCAACACTCTAGGGATGGCCTTACACGCTGACGGAGGCCTGATGGCCAGCAAGCCTTACGCGGCCAGCGGGAAATACATCCAACGCCAGGGTGATCATTGCAAGCAATGCATCTATTCGCCGGCCGCCGTCACAGGTGATAAGGCATGTCCTTTCAACAGCCTCTATTGGCATTTCATAGACCGGCATCGTGCAGAGTGGGAGGCAAATCCGCGGATGGGTCTCACGGTTCGCAACTGGACGAAGAAAACCTCCTCAGAACAAACGGCAATCTTGAAGTGGGCTGAAACGGTGTTGGACAAGTATTGTCCCGAGCGCGCGTGATTGAGTTACGCAGTCAATGCCAGTATCACAGTGGTGTAGACAAGAAACACCACCGATACCAAGCGAAATGATCGCGGCGCGAAGATAATCAATAACATCTGCAGCATACCCAGTACTGGCAGAGTGATAGACGGCAGCAGCTCGTTACCAAACAGCTTGATATTGACGTATGGCCCTACCGCAAAATAAAGCAGCATGGACAGTGCCGACAAGCGGCCCAGCCCCTCGCTGTGCTCGAGGAAGTTCAAACGCTCACTGGAATCGGGCACGGGCAAAGCCATCTCTGCGGCACCATAGACAAAGATAGAACCCGCGGTCAGAACCGCAAAATTGCTGAAGGTCCAATCCTCAAGATCACGCAACCCCCAACCGACCCACCAAAGCTGCAGACTGTAGGTCATCACACAGACAGCCCATATGGCGGTCGACCAGTGAAAGGTTACCTGCCGGTGTGCCCGTATTAGAATGCCGACCGTGTGCAGGAGTCGCGTTATAGCAAGACCCAGAATGATGGATATCGCAACAAACACGTATTCGTGCTGCGTCATAAGTTACCACCGTGCTGTTATTGTTATTGGGCGTCACAGAAACTGAGCGTTAAGTATGCACTGGTGAGCTCCCTGAAAACTACCCCGGTTGTCCGATAGGGGGATCATCGCGAATGAGCCTTTGGGAAAACATGCTCGTCGGCGCCCCACGGGTGGCGCTGAATCCACTAACAACCAGGTGGCAGGGTTGGCAGCGGACCTTGTTCAAAGTCTTCGAACACGGTTTCGTCAATGAACTCTACACCGCGCTGAAACAAGGATTCGCCGGTCTCAGGTACGGTTGTGTTAAACAAATTCACTCCGTGTCCGGCGCCATTGACCGGATGAAAATCCAGTGGCAGGCCTGCAGCGATAGCCCAGTTCTGAAGTGCCAGCGCTTGACTGAAGGGCACCGTGGGATCGGCGGTACCGTGCACCACCATCAGCACCGGATCTGTCCCCGTAGAGTCATCGAAGGGTGTGCCGATGGAAGACCCGAACATGCCGCCCCAGTTGGCAAGCACCGCAACTATGGGTGGCCGCTGAATACCATGATCGTCCAAGGAATACGCGGTCGCCAGTGCCGTCACAGCGCCTGCGGAGCTGCCGAATAGAACCGTCCAGGGCGCATAAACATCCCGTCGAGCGTGCAGAAAGTCCAGCGCGGTCAAGGTGTCATCAACCGCTGCTGCCGCGGTGCGAAGCTGCAGAGGCGCGGCACTGCCGCCCAGGTGTTCGAACAGGGCCTGCACGCGAACGGAGGGAATTGGGTCATCACGCATCAAGCGGTAGTCAATGGATGCTACAATCCAACCGCGCTCCGCGTAGGCTGCGCCGTGCTGGAGGAAGCGATTACTCGATTTCGAGCCGCCACTGAAGCCGCCGCCATGGATCATCAACATCAGCGGGAACTGGCTGAACGCGTCCACCGGCGGAGTAACCTCGGGAATGTAAAGATCCAGTTTCAGATCCATGTACTCGCCACCACCATTGACCTCCCCCTGCCCATAGACCACGTCGGTCTGGACAGAGTAGGAATAGGTGGCACTGGACCAGGGCACGATACGGGAAATGTTGAGGGCTGGCTCAGATTTTTCGAGCGTGGCGGCGAAGGCTGGAAAAAACTCCATGATCTGGGCGTCATTCGTCCAGTTGCCATTCGCGTCCTGGAAGTCGCTCCACATGTCGTCGCGAAGCGTAATGCGATCACCGATGCCCAGCTCAATGTAACGATCCCGTGCCGGGTAGGCATTCACCGGATTGTGGGTATCGATGCTTTGGGGATTAGGACCGAAGGCAAAATAGGTCGGGGGGCTGTCCGCGTTGATGTCCACTACCGGCGTCCACACCTCCGGGGTCTGCCAAAAGCGTTCTGGCAGAGCGTTGTACATGTAGATACCAATGATGGCGGGATGGCCACTGTGGGCCAAGGGCCAGCTGCCACCAGAGCCGCGTGATCTTCCGCCGATCACGATTCGGTCAGGGTCAATGTTGTAGGTAGCGGCATTGGCGCGCACCCAGTCGAACATCACCTGCGCATCAGACCAGACTACCAGCAGTTCCTGCGCGTTGGTCACCGTTGGAATGGATTCCCAGCTGACGGTGGTGTATCCGGCACTGGCGATGGCCTCCAGCTGGCCGGCAGCCATGCCATTGGCTGTACTGCCGTTACTGTGTGCAAAAAGATAGACCGGAGTGGGCTCGTCGCTGTCCGCCAGATGAATGTTCAACCACTGGCGATCAGGATCCTCGGTACCGTATTTGATGTCAGTGAAGTCCCAAACCTGGGCGCTCGCCGGAAAGCTCACCAACATGCCGGCCACCACCAACAAAGCCAGCGGAACCACCCATCGCCGGGCACTGCGGCCCGAAAATCGCACCGTTTCCATTATCATTTTTCCTATCTGTATGCTGCAGGCTTGATGTAGCCGGGGAAAGCCTTCAGGCCGCTGTTCGGCCCTTTGCAACCGCTGGAGATTCTGACACCTCTATACAACTGTGTAAAATTTGCTCAAGGTGCGCGGCTTGTCAGATTGTGGACAAGCGTGACTGATGGCCCGACCGTCGAATCGTAAATCTGATCGACACGGTCCTGCGTACTACTCGATAATCTGAACAAAAACAGGACCAAGCCCGTGAAATTCACTTACCACGCCACCATGTGCGACCCACAACAATACGTACCTCTTGCCTTGGCCGCTGAAAGTGCGGGCTTTGACGGTTTCACCTTTCCAGACAGCATCTGCTATCCCCAGGAAGGCTCTGACGTTTATCCCTATAACGACGACGGTACTCGGGACTTTCTGGACGGTGTGCCGTTTCTGGAACCCTTTGTGGCCATACCTTATCTGGCGGCAAAAGCGGAAAAGCTGCATTTCACCACGTCGGTCGTGAAGCTTGCCATCCGTCAACCTCTGATCGTTGCCAAACAGCTTGCATCACTTGCCGTGATTCTTGGTGATCGTTTTGCTTTCGGCGTCGGCATCAGCCCTTGGCCAGAAGATTTCGAAGTCTGTCAGATTCCATGGGAAAAACGCGGTAAGCGCATGGACGAGATGATGGAGATTTTGCAGGGCCTCATGAGCGGGGACTACTTCGGATACAAAGGAGAGATCTTTGATATACCCCCCATCAAACTCTGTCCAGTACCGCAACACCATGTGCCCTTGCTGGTGGGAGGGCACGCCAAACCCGCACTGCGGCGCGCCGCGCGGCTTTCAGACGGCTGGGTATCTGCCGGTTCTTCGCTGGAAGAGCTTCAGTCCATGATCGGGCAGATTGAGGAATTTCGCAAAGAGTTCGAACGCGATGAAGGCGAGTTTCAGTATCACGCCATGACGGAAGCGGCCTACTCCGCTCAGGGTCTGGAAGATCTGGTGGCTGCAGGTGTCACGGAAGTCATCATTGCTTTTCGCAACCCCTACGACGGCACTCCCGATACCCAAACACTCGAAGAAAAGGTGGGAATGATCGATTGGTACGCGGACAACGTCATCCGCCCATTTCGAGGCGACTAATGCCGATTCCTGGACCGGCGAAAACCCGGTTCGCGGCGACGCTGCCCCTGGCCTTCTGCCTTCCGTGGCTGCTCACAAGCTGCCTGGGCATACCGCAGGGTGTACAGCCCGTCAGCCATTTCGATCTCGACCAATATCTTGGCGAATGGTACGAAATCGCTCGGCTGGATCACTCATTTGAACGAGGCTTGACCGAGGTAACGGCGCGCTATTCACTGCGCGATGACGGCGGTGTAAAGGTCGTTAACCGGGGTTTCGATGCCTCGAATGAACAGTGGCGCGAGGCAGAGGGTCGCGCCTACTTTGTCAACAGTTCGACAGAGGGGTATCTCAAGGTCTCTTTTTTTGGCCCCTTTTACGGTTCGTACATTGTGTTCGAACTCGATCCGGACTATCGCTACGCCTTCGTTTCTGGGGCCAATACCGACTACCTGTGGCTGCTCGCGCGGGAACCAACGGTCGATGACGCGTTGATCGCCCGATTCAAACACAGTGCGCAGCGTCTTGGTTTTGACACGTCTGATCTGATCTTCCCTCAGCAATCACGATGATCCGATCGGCCGGTGACGCCGTAACCTCAGGTGTTCACAGGAGATTGAAAATGCGTACATCACAATGGACTGCGATTATTGCCGCCCTCGTCATCTCGGGCAGCGCTTCGGCCTACCAGGAAACCACCAAAGAGCGCGTTAAGAGCGGCATCTTACCTGCGGGCGGCTTCTACAGTCTTTACGAAGTTACCTGCAGCAGCGGTGATCAGACCGCCATCGCAAGTATGGAGCGCCGAACTCGTTGGTGCGCCGAATCCTCAGGCGAGCTGACATGCTTCAGGACGATTCAGGAAGCCAAGAAAGTCGCCTGCACCAGTGACAGCGTCGCCATGCGCGCTTCCACGGCAATCGAATCTTCGGAAGATCCACGCAGCCTCTCGGTCGCCAACTGACCGAGCGCATTCCTCTCGGGTTCAGCCGCCCGTTTTCAGTAGCTACAGCGGCTCACTGGCGCTGGCCTCGGCGGCCGTGATGCCCGCTTCACTCCGGGCGACCGCATGTTCCAGTTTCTTCTCTAATGCCAGTCGGTACGCCAGGTAGTACTTGTAAATGTTCGAGACGTACTGGACGGTTTCACGGCCCACACGCTTGGCCGCAATGACTTCCACGTTATCAAACCAGACATTGGGATCGTAGCCAGCTTGCTTGGCCTCACGGCGCAAGTTGATCATTCGCGCGGGGCCGGCGTTATAGGCGGCGAGTGCCAAAAAAGTGCGGTCCGGCTCTTTGATGGCCGGATCCGAAAAGTACCTATCCCTGAGGAAATGCAAGTATCGAACACCCGCATGAATGTTCGGATCAACTTCTGTAATGTCGTCAATCCCAACGTTGGGATCTTTTGCGGTAGAAGGCAGCATCTGCATGACGCCGATAGCACCGGTATGGCTGCGCGCTTCTTGACGAAGTCTGGACTCCTGATACCCCTGCGCGGCTGCCAACAGATAATCGACTCCATACTGCTCACCGTAATTCCGAAAAATATCCGCCAAATCCTGCAAACGGCCAAAATCTTCTTCCGCGAGGGCGTTGGCAGCCCAATCGAAATCGCGAATGTATCGGTTGTACAACACATTGCCGAACAGCGTACCCTGTCGGTGAGTTTGCATAAATTTGTCCAGGCTGGCCTTGAGTTTGGGACTGTTCTTGCGTATCGCCCAGGCTATCAGCGCACCCTCGCGAAAGACGATGTCATCGCGCACCGTAATTTGATCGAAGACACCTTCCCAAAGCTGCGTCTTGTAGTTGTCGACAATCGCCCAAGGCAACAGGCCGCTGTTGACCATTTCTATAAGATCATCATCCTCCAGTAGCTCTGCAATGGGCTCGATCTTCACGGGTTCCAGACCCTCCGATTGGAAGCGCTCATTCAGCGCTTCCAAGCTCTCGCGGTAGCTGCTGGAGTGACGAACAAACACCGCTTTTCCGGCCAGATCCTCGATGCTCTCCACGCTCGGCGCGGCGGGGCCGGTGACGAGAATCTCGGACACGGGGCGGCTGATTGGATCGGTGAAATCGACCGACTCCTGCCGCTCCGGGGTGATCGACAGGCTCGCCACCACAATATCGCCACGTCCATCCAGTAGCGCCGGAATCAGCTCATCTCTGGCCATTGGCACGAAAATAACGTTGACTTTCAGATGGCCCTTGTCCAGCTGTTTGTTGAGAAATCGTTGGTACTCGGTGAGAACCTCATAGAACAGCCCGTGTTCTTCTCCGTCATCCAAATAGTAACGACCCAACGCATACACCGTCAGCACACGGATAAGTCTGCGCTCTTCCATTCCATCGAGATCACCCTTCCACGGCCGATTGAAACCCAGTTCTTCCAGGCTCGGTAGATCTTCAAGCAAGTGCTCCGCCAGTTGGGAGGACTCATCGAGTGCGACAGAAGGCGCGGTATGTGTTGGCGGTGCGGCCGTTGCGACAGCCGCTTCTGCAACCTGCGGCTCAGCTTTCTTACTTGAATCAGTACCTGCATTTTTCTCACTGCAAGCTATAAGCGCCAGGGCAAAAACCAAAAACAGGTACAGACTATTGTGAGACGACATTGGCAACTCATGCACGGCTGTGGCAGTGAGCGGTAGTGTACCAGTTGCACAAACAGCTCGGTACGCCAAAGGTCGCACGGAGGACTGCCCAAATCACCGAACTTCAGTTGCGCTTTTCTGACACCACGACTCGCCCAGCCGAGTCAATCACCAACACACCGGCGCGGTAACGCTGCATCAGATCTCGAATCGAATCTGTGGTACTGGTGGGCAAAGTCACGACCCATTCGACCGTATCGAGTTCCGATTGGCGATCGGCAGCTTGCATAAACTCCGTTGGCAACGTTGCCGGGTCCATCCCGTAAAAGCTCCCCGGTGGATCGGCTGGCAACAGTCCCGCACCGCCATTCATTCGAAAAAAGCCCTCTTTGGTTCGTGCGTAGACTACAACAGCGCCCCTGGCCATGAGCACCTGCAGCGCCTGACCCGAGGCGAACCGAAGCGAAAAGCCAGCGCTATCCTCTTTGATATCTTTAGCCGCTGACGCAACCGGCAAAGGCGCGCCAGATTCGATCGCCTCGGCCGCCTCCTCTGCCGCTATCTCTTTTTCTGCAGCGAATCGCTGCGCCGATACCGGGGCAGCCTGCTGCAGGCTCTGGTTCGGCTGCGACGTTTCACCCGTGTTTACGGATTCTACCTGCTGATTAGCTGAATTCCTTTCTGGCAGAGCCATAGACTGAGAAGCCGTTGTTGGCTGCTCGTCCGACACCCGCGCTTCGAGTTCCGCCTCTCTTACAAGAGAGAAAATAGCCGCCAGACACAAGCCAAAAATCGCTAGAAAGCGCATGACATCTGCCTGAAGACTCTCTACCTCGTCGGTCGTCGATACGCCGGGCTCCCATGGCTGTCTCATTGCGCATCGCTCCGATCCCGTTCCTGCTGCCCAAACTGCTCGAGCAGGGCTTCGATGCGTGCCAGCGATGCCAGCTGCTGACGCTGAAGTCTTCTGGACTCGAAGGTATACACTTCAGTGATGCGGGCACCCAGCAGCGTTGATTTACCTATCCGCATCAGATAGCCGCCCACAGCACCCACGATGGTTGTGCTGAGCGCCAGCAGTACCCCACCCTCCACGAGCCGCTGCAGGACTGAGAACGCACTGCTGGTCACGATCATGCTCTGGTCTCCCAGCGCGAACAGCAACGCATCACGCATCCCAATTGCGGTCCACACCACACCAATACCAAAGAACAAGCTGGCACACAGATCCAGAGACTGCTCTCCTCTGACCACCCGAGTAAGTTGGGGATTCTCGTCCTTCAGTGTCGTGAACAATCTTCTGAATTGAACGAAGTAAACACAAAGAACCAACACAAACGGGTACACCGAGCTGCGCAGATTTAGCTCTACCAATCGCCAGGCCTGGTAAGCCCTCTCCTGCAGCGTGGTTAGCACGGCGCTCAGCTGATCCGATGGCAGGCTGATACTGAATACAACCAGCAGCATCCCAACCAGCATCCAGCCGGTTGCCAAACCGGCGAGCAGGCGCCCACTCTGTCGCGCCTTCATCAGCCTTCCTGTGTACAAGCAGTATCGACCGCTTCGAACACCAAAGTGAGGTCGCTGTAGTAGTGCTGCGCCTGCCGAAATCGACCCTCATCCCCCAAAATTTCCAGCATCCCTTCACGCTTGAAGTCAAGCTCCTTGCGCATGGCCAGTGCCATGTCATTGCGTCTGCGCAGAGAGGTGCAGCTGCTTCTGGGCTCGGCCTTAACGACATAGAACTCTGGGTCAAAATACTGGCTGAATACTTCCTGGCCCTGGCGTTTTGAAATCACGCCCAAATCAATACTCTCTCGCAGCAAGGCCGCGAATCGCGCCTCATTTTCTGGGCCGGGGGAACCTTTGGCGGCCGCCACCAACCTCTCGCGATACATCGGATACGAGTAGTGGCAGACGGGGTCCTGCAGCTTGTCCGTCACTTCCAAGAAAACACGCTCTACACTATTGGTCTGACTCAGACTGCAATGCGCAGTATCTGTCTGTGGATTCTGAGCACAGGCAGCCAGAGTTGACATCACGCAAGCGGTGAGTGCCATTCGAGTTTTTGTGTGATAACCGTTCATCGTCTTACCTCCTTCTTCATCGTGTTACCTGACCAACAGGTCCTGGTACTCATCCCGGCCGATTTCTTCCTGCAGACCCACTTCAAGAATGTCCTGTGTCTGATCTTCTTCACCCCAAAGCAGCACTTTGACATCTCCCACGGTTGTGGTGATCTGGTCGGTGAGCTCTCCCCACTCGAGCTCTAGTACCAACTCGGTACTCTGCGAACCGATCTCCGCTTCAATAAGGTCAAGAAAGTACAGCGACTGCATGGAATCCAAGTAAATTTGGGAGGCAAGCACAGGTAGTGCGTCCGCCTGCTTGCCACCGCGTTTTACCAGCTCGTAGTAGCGAGAAAACATCTTCGAGAGCTTGCCTTGACCTGCACTGGATGAAACCGGACGAGCCAAGCTGCTGCTACCCGCACTGCGGCCTCCGAGTATGCGCTGGACATCGCCCGGCGTCATTTTCCTACCAATCTGCGAGCGCAGGCTGTCGCCCATGGATCCCGCAGTTGCATCGAGACTGGACCTCATGCCGGGAATACTCGCCTGCATGAGATCAAGCATTTCCTTGTAGGTGCTACGAACAGCCTTTCGTAACTGTACGCAACCCGGATCGTCGCTATTAGCGCACTGCGTGCTATCATAAGCCTCCTTCTGCTTTTCCAGCCTGACAACAATTTCGTAGACACCGTTTTCCATCTCTTTTGCTGCACGTGATGTGTTGCTTAGACTTTCTACGACAGAGGTGGGAAACAAATTGATGCGTGGCCCGGCTTCCACCTGATTGGTCGGAACGGCCTCTGCAAGGCCGTGGCCAAGCAAAAATAGACATCCACCCACCAGGGACAGCGCCTGGCGCTGGCTTGTGTTTTGTTTGTAGAACATTATGTGCCTCCTTTTGTTTACTGTGCGATCAGATACCTGTCGTCAATGCCAACAGCTCCGTACCGCGTATCAATTCCAGCCCCCGCTGTCGCTCTGCTTCACTGCCGTACAGCAGCACAACATCGTGACGTCCCAGTGATTCACTGAGCTGCGCGAGCTCAAGATCCTCTGGTAATAATCTGGCTACAAACTGCAAAAACGCGCGAGCCCGGTATGACTCGTTAAAGCTCATTAAAATCTGAAAACCGCCGGCCACTCCCGGTCGCTGTTGGACAAGCTCACTGCTCGCTACGTGGGGCTTGCCGAGCACCTTCTGCAAGTGCTGATAAATGTACTGGCTATACCAGACGGCGCCTTCCGGCAATGCCGCGTCGGAAATACGCGTAGGTCCGTAATTGTAGGCAGCCAATGTTCTGTGCAGATCGCCCTCATAACGGCTCCGCAGCTCCGCGATGTAACGCGCCCCCGCGTCCACGTTGGTACAGGGATCGTATAACTGCGCCTCGCGCATTACGCCAAGATGTCGGCTGGTCTGCGGCCACTGAATCTGCATAAGACCAATGGCATCGACCGGAGAACGTGCCGTGAGATCAAAGTTACTCTCTCCGCTCGCCACCGCCAGCAGCAGAGACTGCGGTACATCGTGCGCCAACGAGGCTCGTAGAAAGCAGCTATGGTGGGGAAAGTCGCCCGAAGCTCGGTGAAGAGCGCTACTCGCAGCAAACTCGCGCCATCGCTCTTCGATAGGAGTCTGCGGTGTCGTATCAGCCGACATAACCTGCTCAGCAGACACCGGCGGTTCCAGAACAGAGATATCCGTACCAGCTCCGGCCGGTTCAGCCGCTTCGATCTCTCCCAGAGCGTCGTCGGCAAGCTGCGCCTGCAACGGTAGCTCCGTTGCTGCAAGTGTCTTGGCGATCTCCGCCGGCGGCAGAGTCAGCAAGGTGCGCAAGCGTGAGCTAATCTCCTCGCCGTAGCAAAGCGCAACCACCGCCGCGGTCACCAAACCAAGAACTAAACCTGTGAACGTAGACATCGATATGGCTCCTTTTCACATGCTCCAGCGCAGATAGTTGGTCACTTGGTGCCCCTGCGCCGTGAAATTCTCAAAACCCTGTAGGTCTTTGAAGCCCGCACACTTACGAGGCCCAAACCAGGGATTGGGTTTGTGCTGTACTCCGGTGATAGAGATGCGCCGCTGTTGCCGGGACCCTGGTGCTATTTCACCTTCGATGTACCCGTATCGGTCGTGGCGATACAGCAGGGGATCAGCAATGCAGTTGAGGTAGTGCCCGCCGGACACATGAAAACCGTATTCAATTGGCCACTGTCCACTGTTCTCCAACCGCAGCTGCACATGCAGATCCGCGCCAGAGAGTGTCTTGTCCGCTTGCGAAACATCGAGCAGCTCCACCAGTAAAAAGTGCCCCGGTATGCCGCGATCGGCAGGGGCCGGAGCCAAAGGTGGCACGTCGGTAGGGATCGCAGGTAACGCTAATGCACCACCATGCCGGATGTAGGTCACCGCTTGAACGGACTGGAAATCGCCGCTAGCTGACGTGCCTGTCAGCCACAGCTGCAGCAGCTCTCCCTGAAAGGGCTGCACAGAATACGTAATTAGCAGGTCCGCCTGCGCAGACAGTTGCACCTGTCTAAGGCTGCCGAGCTGCTGTCTGCTGGCATTGAAGATATCCTGCAGGTCCCCAGCATAGTGCGCATCAGACAAAAAAGAGATCGCTACGTTGCCGACCAACTGGCGGCGGATATCGCAAGCGAGCTGTGTGCTGAGTGACTCGGCAGCCGCTGCCACCGAGCCAGATGGCCAGGGCAACGCCAGGCTGCCGTCCGCAAAGCTGGCATCAACCGGCCCTTGCAACACTTCGTACTCTGCGCGCGACAGGGTGCCTCGCCAATGCCAGCGCCGCCAGGCGGATTCCGCACTCTCTGAATCTGCAAGTGCAATTTCTACTGAGGCATTGCGGCGTGTCTTTCCGCTTACGCTGACCAGCAGCGACATTGGCTGCTTTCTTTCTGCCGCACACTGGATCGCATCAATCGAGTGGAATGACAATCTCTGGACATTGGATATCGCTGGAGTCTGTAGTTTGTATAGAGGGCTGAGGCTGACTACCAAAACCTCGGCTATAGCACTATCCAGACCGTTGCCGGAAGCCAACACGAGCCGCACGTGCTGCTCTTGCAGGCGGGGATGTGATTCCATCAATTCGACGAGCGATGGCACTGCTGTCGACGTCAGCCAGCGGGATAGTTCGCTTGTGGATGCCCAGCCGGAAGAAGGCCACAGCAGGCCCAATAGGCACAGTGCCAGAGTCCAAACGCGTACTCTATGACTGGCAGAATCTAACCACATGAAAACGGTGCTCTCCGAATCTCCTTGGACTCAGAGTGGCACATTGCGCCTGAATAAAACCTGAACAGATTGCGTCAGTTCAAGCGCCCGGGGCGGCTACCGCTGAATCAACGGCGGGTAAACGGACCGTGAACTGGGCGCCACCCAGGTCTGATTCATGAACGTGTACGCTGCCACCGTAAGCACTTACGATCTCGACGACAATTGCAAGCCCCAATCCCTGCCCTGCGCGGGCCGTATCTGCTCGAGCACCTCTTCGCAGAATCTCTTGCTCGAAGCCCTCGGGAATACCAGTGCCATCATCGGCGACGGACAGCCGTAGCCAGCACCCACTCTCGTCCTCATCAGTGACGGCGCTTACGGACACTCTTTCGCAGCAGTACTTAAGGGAGTTTTCAAGGATGCTGCCGAACAGATCCTGTAAATCACGCTCTTCACCTCGGAACAGTGCAGTGCGGCTAACACCACCCGTATCGATGATCAGCTCTGCATCGCTACCGACTCGCGGCAATCGCGCATAGGCATCGACTATTCGCTGCAAAACCGCCTCGACCCTGACGGCCTGTCCAAGAACCACAGGCGCACGCCCGTCCAACCGAGCTCGGGCCAATTCTCCTTCGACAATGCCGAGCATGCGCGTGACCTGCTCTTGCACCAAATCCCGAAAGATCTGACCTTGCTCGGTACTATTGCGCAGCACCATGAGCGGCGTTTTCAAAACATGGGTCAGCCGGTCCATGGTATTGCGCACTCGTTCACGGCGCTGCTGCTCACTGACCAATAGCTGGTTGACACTGTCGGTCAGCGGCTGTAGCTCCCGGGGCACATCCGGGCGCAGCTCATCCAGCTCACCCACTTCCAGCCGGTGAATGTCCTGCGCGATGTTGCCAAGAGGCGATAGTCCCCAGCGCACCACCCAGGCCTGCGCAGCCAGCAGCAGCAGTGCGAGCCCTGCGGACAGCGCCAACAGATAGCCCTGGTAGGCTTCCCTGGCCTGGGTCATCCCCAACCGATGCTCGAGAAGCAAGAACCTGGCTTCGGGCCCCTCACTGCCCCAGGCCACGCCAGTGACATAGCAAAAGTAGCTTTGATCGGTATCACATTCGCTGAACACCTGGTCTCCGAGTGGAACTGCGAAAAGCCGCTCGGTGGTAATCATACTTGCGACCGCCCCGAGTGGATCATCGATCTCCCCCATCTGCAGCGCAGACGGACTGTGCCACAACAGCTCGCCACCCTCCGACATAACGAAGGCATAAAGTCCCGAGTTCTCAAGGGTCAGACGTGGTTCATCCAGCGTTTCGAAACGCCACCGTTTGCCATCCCAGTCGGCCGCCTTGGCGAGCAGCAGCTGCTGGAGCCGCAGCTGATTTTGCAAAGCATCTGTTTGGTAGGAGGCGAACGCTCGGTCAAGCACCCAGAAGGTCAGGGCGAGGAACAGAGGTAAGAGAACAAAACTCGCAAATAGCAGACGGTTACGAATCGACTGGGTGCTAGCGGTCACTGCAATCAATCGACGATTCGTCTAGATTTTTTCGCGAAACAGATAACCCCGCCCGCGCACCGTTTCGATCGGCGAAAGACGTTTTTGAGGGTCGATCTTGCGTTTGATTCTGCCGACAAGGCCTTCTACCGAATTAGCCTTCGGATCCGCCCCGGGATCTCGCTGGTAAGCATCGGCAATGCTTTTCTTGGACTGCACTCTGCCTGCGTTCGTCCAAAGATGCTCAAGGATATCGTACTCTGCACGAGTCAGATCAATAGGCACAGCGTCCCGCAATACGATTCGCTTGCGCGGATCCAATCTCAATTCACCAAAACTCAGCACCGGATCATCCAGGCGCCGATTGCCACGCACGCGACGCAGGACTGCTTCAATGTGTGCGTAAAGCTCTTCAAAGTAGACGGGTTTCTTTAAGTAATCGTCCGCGCCCGCTTCCATAGCCTGGACGATGCTTTCAACATCGTCCCGAGCGGTCAGCACGACAATGGGCACATTGTTTGCTTCCCTGCGCAGCTGCTTGATCAATTCCAGCCCGGTTATGCCAGGCAGCCCGAGGTCCACAACTAGTAGGGTATAGTCAATTTCCCTCGCTTCAAACAGGCCTTCTTCGCCATCCGCGACCACCTTCACACCCAGATCACGCTGAAGAAATCCCTTGGCCAGCTGGTCGGCCATCCCAATGTGATCTTCTACTACCAGGAAGCGCATCAGTTCGCCCGTCTCGCGCTACCCGATTGCTTGTCGTACACATACCAGATGATGCGACCGCCGCGTAGCTGAGCTTTGATACGCTGTCTGCCGTTGCTCGCAGACTCGCGCTTGAGGATTCTGACGCAATTGCCACCAGAACGCTCTTGTGCAGAGCAGTTCTCCAGCTGCTCTATCGCGCGCTGGGCGTTGTTGCCTTGGGCGTTAAGAGACAGCAGGACCGTAAACCCAAGAGCGCCGATCACCGCCGCGACGCGGCTTAGCCCACGGGGAGCTCTGCCCCCCGGAGTCGATGACGCAGATCGTTCATTAATACCTTCTGTCGGCATCCAGCTCCACCCACTCCCCAGGATGGTAATCCATACGCGTGCTGTAGACCGAGCCATTGTAGCGATAGCTCACCACATACTCCACAGGCTCCCGGTTCACCTTTTGATGTTTGCGATCGTAGCAAGGTCCACTGACCGAAAGGTGTCGCGACTCTCTGTTGTGGTGACTGACGTCACGGCCGATCGCGGCACCGAGTACACCACCGGCGATCGCTGCGGCATTCGCATCGCCATGCGCGTCACCGATTCGGTGGCCTACGGCACCGCCAATCACAGCTCCCAACACGGTGGGTGTCCAGCTGCGATAGCCGCTTGGATTATGGTCCCGGTTGAGACACGAATCGTAACCGTGACTTTGCGTGTAGTAACGGTATACGGGTTCAACGCTGATAACCCTCGCCCTTCGCACCTTGTGACTGTGTGCGTAGCGGGCCTGCTTCCTATGCCACTTTTTCCAGCGCTTGTATCCGTTCCGATCGACGTCTACGTAGCGATTGCCCTCGTAATGAATCTCACGTTTACCGGGTTCGTAGTAGATCGTGCAGTTGTGGCAGGTATCTGCCAAAGCGTAAGCGGGAATCATGACAGCGATACCGGCGAACAGTGCAATCGAGCATTTCATTTCGTCTCTCCTTCAATCGATCTTGCCGTGAGGGTCAAGGTACTGCACCGCCCTGAATGAATCCTGAATCAACCCCATCAATCCGCGACCGTGCGGTAACCCCGTGCAGAGCTTCTGCTGTACTCAAGATCAGCGGTCTGAAGGGCATTGCCAGGTGGCTTGCTCGATTAAAAAAATCAGTATATCCTGTTTTTTACTGTTGCCCACGGGCTGACAAAACATCAGCCAAGGATATAGGACACCCAAGCCATGGCTCAGACTCACGACCACGAAATCGTTTCGATCTACCCCTTCAGCGAAGATGAGGTGGAGGCACTCATGCAGCACGCGGTAGAGGCCGTTCTGATGTGGAGCACCAAAGACGGCTGGCCCGTGGGAGTGACCCACGCCTTTATCTGGCAAGACGGCAAGATCTGGCTGACCTTCGCTTCCCACCGGCACCGAGCCGCCGCGATCCGCCGCGAGAACCGGGTTTCTGTCAACGTCAGTTCAGCCTCCTATGGCCCGGCAGCCAGCACCGATCTACCCTCCGGCGCAATCACCTTCAAAGGCACTGGAGAATTCTTCGAGGATGACAAGACGAAAGCCTGGTTTTATCGGACCTTGGCCGACAAAGTCGGTCAGGGAAATCAAGCAGTGGCGGATGGATTCTATCAACTGCTGGATTCCCCGCTGCGCACCATACTCGCTGTTTCACCTGTGAAACGCATCATGTACAACGCCAGCCTGGCCAATCAGCACATTGCCGGCACCACCAAAGAGGAAGATCTGGGCGAACGCTTGAGCAGCGACGCCAACCGGATGAATCGGGAGCGGGCCGACAAGGGTCTGGCACCGCGTTAGCGTGGCATGAACGCGAAATTGCACTCTTCAGGCCCGAAAGCGACACCTTAGATTCCGACCGACTGCATACGTATCGACCCAAACGCATTACACTAGGCGGTGTCGTCCTTGGCCGGGCAAGGGTATGCCCTACGAAGAAATACTGGCAGTAAAGCGCGTATGCAAGCGCTATGGCGATGCGGTCGCCCTCGACAATCTGAGCGTCAACTTCACCGAGGGAGAAGTGTCTGCGCTGGTTGGGCCATCCGGCTGCGGCAAATCCAGCCTGCTGAAATTATGCAATGGGCTACTGCGACCCGACAGTGGGCAGCTACGGGTGCTCGGTCAGGACATCGACTATACAGCACTCCCCCAACTGCGACGTAAAATGGGTTACGCGGTGCAGGGCACCGGCTTGTTTCCACACCTAACCGCTCGGCAGAATATCACTCTGCTGGCGGAGCTGGACAACTGGGATCAGACGCGCATCGAGCACCGTCTCCGAGTGCTGCTTACGCTCAACCGGCTGGATCAGGCGCTACTGGCACGCTACCCGCATGAGCTCAGCGGCGGACAGCAACAGCGAGTGGGACTGTGCCGCACAATGATGCTGCAGCCGCAAATTCTGCTGCTGGACGAGCCGTTCGCGGCCATTGACCCAATCACTCGCAGCGACATTCATCTTCAGTTTCTCGAAGCCCACGAAACCGAGCCAAGCACTGTGCTGTTAGTCACTCACGATATTCGTGAGGCGCTGCATTTGGCGGACCATATCTACATCATGCGCGATGGCCATATGGCGCATCGCTTCACCAAGCAGGGACTGCGGTCAGCCTGCGGTGATCAACAGCCAGAGGCGTACCTGCAACGCCTACTCGCGGAAGCGAGCACATGAGACGCTGGCTGATAGCACTCATCTGCCTATGGCTGGCGATACAGCCGCTGGGCCATACGCGTGACCAACAGGGGCCGCTCGTAATCGGCTCCAAAGCCTTCGTAGAAAGCTATGTGCTGGCGGAAATCATCGGCCAGTTTCTGCGCGAACAGGGCTACCAGGTCGAGATCAAACAAGGCCTTGGCGGCACTCTGGTGGCTTTTGAGGCACTTGAGGCACACTCGATTGATCTCTACCCAGAGTATACGGGGACCCTCAGTCAAGTGATTCTGGGTCAGCCAGGGCTCTCAGAAGTCACCATGCGTCAGGAACTCGAAGCGCGTGGGCTGTTGATCGCGGCCCAGCTGGGTTTCGAGAATAGCTACGCTATCGCAATGGCTCAGCAGTTGGCCGATCAACTCGGCATCGCCACTATCAGTGACCTGCAAGCACACAAGGATCTTAAGGCCGGCTTCTCCCATGAATTTTTGAACCGCGCCGATGGCTGGCCGGCTCTACGCGAGACCTATGGACTGCCGCAGAAAGCCATTGGAATAGAACACGCTCTGGCATACGCGGCCATCGAAAACGGGTCACTGGATTTCACTGATGCGTACACAACCGACGGTGAGTTGACGGCACGGGCACTTACGCTACTGAAAGACGATCGCGACTTCTTTCCACACTACCGCGCTGTAATATTGGCCAGGGCAGGTCTGTCGAACGCACTCTACAAAGAGTTGCGTCTTCTGGAGGGCATACTGAGCGAGGCCTCCATGAGCCAACTCAATCACCAGGTCTCCTCGCTGAAACAATCGCCCGAAGACGTGGCGACGCGGTTTCTACTCAGCGAGGGACTTATCCACAGGTCGCAGAGTATCAATCAGTCTCGTTCCTCTCGCATCTTCGACAACGTGCTGGTGCATCTCAAGTTGACGGGAATCGCCCTGCTCATTGCCTGCGCGATCGCCATACCCTCGGCTCTTTTAGTGGCCTCTCGAAAACGTCTGTCGCAGACGGTGATCTACTTGACTGGCTTGATTCAGACCATCCCCGCCCTGGCCTTACTGGCACTCATGATCCCTGTATTCGGCCTGGGCGAACTGCCCGCAATCATCGCCTTATCGCTGTACTCATTGCTGCCAATCGTTCGCAACACGCTCACCGGCCTGTCTAGCATTGATCCTCTTATTTTGGACGTAGCCGCTGGCATGGGGCTCACCCGGTCTCAGAGCCTACGCAGAATTGAACTCCCATTAGCCGCGCCTACTCTTCTAGCCGGCATTAAAACGGCGGCGATTATCAGCATAGGCACTGCCACGCTCGCGGCCTTTGTCGGCGCTGGAGGGCTTGGCGAACCCATCATCACTGGCTTGAATCTCAATGACAATCGACTGATTTTGGAGGGGGCGATTCCCGCAGCACTATTGGCGATCGCGGTTGAATTGCTGTTCGATCTCGCTGGCCGCACGCTGGTACCGGCGCACTTGAGAAAATCATCGTAAATTCACGGCATCGAAACGAGGATTTGCTACACTGACCCCTCGAAGATCAATCGCCACAGTAACGGGACCACCCATCTTAGCGACTTCAACCAGCACCTGGCACGTGCAAGCATTTTGTAATTCGCCTGAAGATGGCGAAAGTGTTCGCGCCGCTGGCAACCCGTGTCGGGTTGACCTTCTGTCCAACGCAGAATCTTCGCAGCCGGCCATCGATACCATCACACGCTGTACTACCTGGGAAACGGGCACTCACTCCGCAAGCGTCGCATGCTGGACTGCATCAGCCGAGGCCATCGAATGCTGCGGCCACGGCCTGTTAAGTTGCGCTTCGGTGTGGTTAGGGCGGTGGAACAGCCACGGCATACTGACAACCGCCGACAGCCAAATTCAATGCCGTCGGCTCCTGAATCGAGTCTGGCTGGGATTCACCACGATCGAGCTGTCTGCCGAGCCGAGCCCGAACTGGCTTGCGCAACACTTGAATATCACCGTCGACCACACGGCCGTCACTCCGGCCGAGGCAGGCTATATTGTGGCAGAGCTACCAAAGGATACCCAGCTGACACTCGTGCAAGCACCCAACACAGTGCTCTCGAAACACACCCGTCGCGCACTGATCGTTACCTGTCGAGCCTCAGCCAATCGATCCGCCGCGGGGGAAGCCTTCCAGTTCCGCTACTTTGCGCCACAGTATGGGGTCACTGAAGACCCTGCGACGGGGTCGGCCATGCGCGTGCTCATGCGCTACTGGCATAATCGAGGTCTATTCGAAGGCTCGCCCGCAACATTGGACAGGCCCGTCAAGGCGCTGCAATGCTCTGCGACAGGGGGCATTCTCTACGGCGCCCTGGAGAACTCCAGAATCTGGGTCGGTGGCCACGTCACCGAGTTGACGGAGGCAGCGCCGACATAATGAATGAATCGTTGTTAGCGCGCTACCATAACACCCGGCAGGCATCTGTCGATTATTGCTCGCCACTTGCGATAGAAGACTATGGGCTGCAGGCAGCGGATTTTGCCAGCCCGCCCAAGTGGCATCTGGCGCACACCAGTTGGTTCTTTGAAACCTTCCTACTGAAACCACTACTACCAGGCTATCAACAACAGCATCCGATCTACGAGACGCTCTTCAACTCGTACTACAACGGCATCGGTCAGCCGTATCCGAGGGCGCAAAGAGGTCTGCTGTCTCGCCCAACCGTTGCTGAGGTTCTGACGTACCGCAAGCAAATCGACTCCGCGATGCAGGCTTTATTGACGGCCCCGGATGCTGAGCACGTCGATGCGGTTATCGAGCGGACACAGCTGGGGATTGAGCATGAGTGCCAACATCAGGAGCTCTTCTTTACCGACCTCAAATACTCATTGGCGAGCAATCCAATCTACCCAGCCTATCGCGAGGCAACACGACACGGTGAACGACCCGTTGGGGCACTACGCTGGCAGGAGTTCGGTGCGGGCAACGTCGACGTTGGACATGCGGGCAACGCATTCTGTTTCGACAATGAGTTGCCTCGCCACACGGTTTATCTGCACGCCTTCGCCCTGGCTGATCGACTCATCACCAATGCGGAGTACGAGGCTTTCATTGAGGACGGAGGCTACCGTCGTCCAGAACTGTGGATGGCAGACGGCTGGTCGACGGTGCAGGAGCAGCAGTGGGGAGCACCGCTGTACTGGCTTGATGGCGACAGCGGTGCCAGGGAGTATACTCTGCACGGCCTGATCGAGAGGATTCCGGACGCTCCCGTCTGCCATGTGAGCGGGTATGAAGCTGATGCGTTCGCGCGCTGGTCAGGAGCGAGGCTGCCTACAGAACAGGAGTGGGAGTTTGCAGCGAGCCAGGCCGAAGGGCCCACCGGTGGCGTGGACTCTGGCCACTTGCACCCTAAAGCCGCGTGTAAATCAGACGGCACTTTACAACAGCTCTACGACAGCTGCTGGCAGTGGACGCAAAGTGCTTATACACCCTACCCCGGCTACAAAGCGTGCGAGGGCGCTATCGGTGAGTACAACGGAAAGTTCATGAGTAATCAGCTGGTCCTGCGCGGTGGCTCCTGCGTCTCCAAGGCTGAACACCTCCGAAGTAGTTACCGAAATTTTTTCTATCCTCCGGATCGCTGGCAGTTTTCGGGTATCCGCCTGGCTCGCGATACAGGCTGACCTGACGACCAAAGGAACTCTATGAAACCCGCAAAAAAAGACCAACCCAACGTGGACTTTTTTGACACATTGGTGGCAGAAGAAGATAGCCAGGCAGACTTGTTGGCCGGGTTGTTGCAAGAACAGAAAGTTGTGAGCCCGAAGTGGTTCTACGACATGGAGGGCTCAGAGCTTTTCGAAGCAATTACACAGCTTCCGGAGTACTACCCGACCCGCACAGAGATCGGCATTCTCACCGACAATAAGAACTCTATCAGCGAACGGCTGGGCGTCGATAGCGTGATTATTGAACCTGGTAGCGGCAGCAGCGAGAAGATTCGCCTGCTGTTGAATGCCGTCCGGCCCGCAGCGTACATACCGGTTGATATATCTGCTGACTTTCTCCGTGAGGCCGCCATCGCGCTTGGTCAGGAGTTTCCCTGGCTGCAGATCAGGGCCGTATGCGCAGACTTCAATACATCCTGGTCTTTTCTGAACCACCTGCCCTCTGGCAAACGCATCGTGTTTTACCCGGGCTCGACTCTCGGCAATCTGGAGCCGGAAGCCGCCAAGCGTTTTCTGCTTAGAGTGAAAGAGATTGTCGGCAATCGCGGCGGCCTGCTGGTCGGGGTGGATCTGCACAAGGAAACCGCGGTGCTGCATGCCGCCTATAACGACTCGGCCGGCGTCACAGGTCGTTTCAACATGAACCTGTTGAAACGGCTGAACTTAGAGCTCGGCGCCGAATTCGACCTATCTCGCTTTCGTCACCACGCTTTCTACAATGAAGAGAAACAGCGTATCGAGATGCACCTTGTCAGTTTGGAAACACACACCGTTCGCTGTCGGGGCGCTAACCTGACATTCGAAGCGGGTGAGTCAATACATACAGAAAACTCGTACAAGTATACGCCGGCAAGATTCGAGTCCCTGGCAGCGTCGGCGGGGCTACAGATCGAGCAGAGCTGGCACGACGAGAGGAGCTTGTTTGGCGTACACTACCTGAGCCCTTGCGACTAGGCGCGAATCCTGAGCGTCTTGAACGAGAGAGCCTTGGGCTCAGCAACCGCTAGCCACCATCTTGTTAACATCCGCAACGGGCCAGGCGGTATAGGACGAAGCGTTTTCAAGCAATGTCTGGATTTTGCTGACCACATCTGAGTTCAGCGGTCCAACCACATCCATTTGCCGTTGCGAGGGATCGCAATTCAAATACTGAGCTATTGAGCCACGTGCTAGATTGATTGAATCCGTGCTTTGCGAAAGCTGCTGTAACGCTGCATCATTGGCTCCACACTGACTGAGTTGTGCGGCCTTGGGCGCGGGCAGTGTCACTTCAGGTCCACGGCAAAGTTGCGCGATCGAGCCGTCTTTCCACCTGGCATTGTTGACAATCGCCTGCCTCGCATAAGCCGCCAAGGCTTCGGTGAACTGGTTGATTGTCAATTGCTGTTCCGAGCTGGGCTGGCAATCAGACAGCGCCTTAATCGAAGCGTCCAAAATGGAAAGCTCCGCTTGCGCTTTGGAGATCTGCACATCGAAGCTGTAGTCGACGGGGCAATTTTCCCCCGCCGCCAATGGCACTATAAACAGGCTGAGCAAAAAGAGCATTGATCGCATTATAAGTTCCTCGGGCCGGTACCTCAGTGTAACTAATTTACGGCCAAAGCACTCTCTATAGCCGTTGTTGTTGAGTATAGCCGGCCTGCCCTGCCTAGCGGGTACTGTTGAGCCGGACTTGCGCTACTGCACACACTACGCCGATACTGGTAAATCGAGATGCAACTCCCCTCAACCCGGACAACAGACTTGACTGAGCATCCAGACTGGCGCGCTCGCTTCCTGCAGCAGCATGACCTACCGCAAGCGTTCCTAAGCCAGGCGCAGACCTGGTTTGATCCACTTGCGAAAGCGGTCAAGTCACACGTTGCTCGGGCAAATGCCTTGTTGATAGTGGGGATCAATGGTTGTCAGGGATCTGGCAAATCAACGTTGGCCAACTATCTTGTTGAGTCACTGCGGGAAAGCCATCACATCGATGCGATTCAACTATCGCTGGATGACTTCTACTTGCCGCGAGCCGATCGCCAAAAACTGGGTATCGATGTACATCCGTTGTTGGCAACTCGGGGAGTCCCGGGCACCCATGATATCGCCATGTTGACCGCGACCTTGCGTCAACTCGGCGAGACGCATCACTTTCCTATACGTCTGCCGCGGTTCGACAAAGCCTCCGATGACCGTCAACCCAGAGACAGGTGGCCGGTGATCGATTCGAAACCGGACGTTATCGTGGTGGAAGGCTGGTGTCTTGGCGCGCTGCCACAGCCCGTCGATGAGCTTCAGACACCGGTCAACGAGCTTGAGCGACGTCAAGATCCTGAGGGTTTGTGGCGAGAATATGTGAATACTGCGCTCGCAGAATTTCACTCCGTTTATCAATGCATCGACCTGTGGATCATGCTGCAGGCACCTTCGTTTGACTGTGTATTTGAGTGGCGATTGGAACAAGAGCGAAAACTCCAGCAAACTCGCCCTCGGGGGAGCAACATCATGAACGAAGCAGAACTTGCGCAGTTCATCCAGCACTATCAGCGGCTAACCGAAGCCTGTCTACGTGACATGCCGAGTCGGGTGGACTACCTGTACAAGCTCGATGCACTTCGCAACATCACAGCCGTTCGCCCGTCAAAAGCTTGGATGGAGAAGGAATCTGAGCGCTACCACCGCTAAAACGAAAAACACTGATCAACGGCCAACGACCCTCTACCCCTCCAAGATGAGCTCGATGAAAGCGTGACGAGCCGGAGCCGAGCAACACAACTTCAAGTGGTTAATTTTTGACCAGGCATGCGCCTCAATTCCTGACACGGCGATTCTGAAAACCGTGTCGCCAGCTCCCGCAAGCAGGGAACTTTACCGTCCAGGCCTGGCCCTATAAGCTGACCAAAACAAGGATCTTCCCATGTCCGACATTGATAAGACGGAATTTACCCGGGTGCTCAAGGACTGGCGCGCCGGTGACGAAAACGCCCGGCAGCAGCTGGCACCTGTGGTTTACAACGCCCTCAAGCTCATCGCCGACAGACAGATGAATCGGGAGCGGGCGAATCACACGCTGCAGGCTACGGTACTGGTGAATGACGCCTACATGCAGCTTGTTGAAGGTGAGCTCACATGGCACGACAGTGTCCACTTCCGAGCCCTCGCTGCTACTATGATGCGCCGAAGTTTGATTGACCATGCCCGCCAGAGACGCGCCCAGAAACGAGGCGGTGGCCAGGAGGCCCTGACACTCATAGAAGGTCAAATTGAAGACGATACCAATACCTACGATATTCTCGAACTGGAGGAGGCACTGACCAAACTGGGGGAAATGGACGAACGCAAGGCGAGAACCATCGAGCTGGTGTTTTTCGGAGGCCTCAGCTATGAGGAGGTCGCAGAGGTGCTGAGTATCTCCAAGGCGACTGTGGACCGGGAACTTCGCGTCGGTAAGGCGTGGCTGTACAATCAGATGAATCCAGAAGCCGATGCCTAGCAATCCCCTCTTCTGAGTACCTGATACCAACCAATGGATCGCGAGACCTGGAAAAGCATACAGAAAGTACTCGATAAGGTACTCGATCTGCCACCGCAGGAAATAGAAACGGCTGTCAAAAAGCTTTGCAGCAACGACTCAAGGATCGAAGCAGAAGTTCTGGCCTTGCTAAGAGCTATGCACAAATCCGACAGTCTGCTCGATCAGGTGGCTGTCCCCGACTTGCCCCTGCCGGATGCACAGACGACAGTGCTCGTCGATAAAGCTCGCTTCGCCCACTACACCGCACTGGAGAAGATTGCTGTCGGGGGCATGGGCGTCGTCTACAAAGCCCTCGACCCAAGATTGGGTCGACAGGTCGCCTTGAAGTTCCTTTCGCCGCAGTTCTCTCAGGACAAAGGCTGCCGCGACCGTTTCTTCACTGAGGCGAAAGCCATTTCAAAGATTGATCATCCCAACGTATGCCTCATCCTCGATATTGCAGAAACAACAGACGGTGTACTGTACTTCTCCATGCCATTTTACGAGGGGCAGACTCTCCGCGAACGGCTGCGCAGTGCCAACCTTAGCCGCCTGGAGTCCTTGGGCTACCTTATCCAGGTATGCGATGGCCTGTCGGCTGCCCACGCGCAGAACGTAGTTCACCGAGACATAAAGCCTAGCAACATACTCATCACTAACGAGGGCATAGCCAAAATTCTGGACTTCGGCATTGCAAAAATGGCCGACGGGGAACTGACGCAAACAGGCCAGACGGTCGGCACGTATAACTACATGGCCCCGGAACAGTTGCTTGGGGAGGCGACCGACCGACGGGCAGATGTCTGGTCGCTTGGGGTCGTTTTCTACGAATTGATGAGCGGATCGTTACCGTTTACAGGCGAAAGTAACATCGCTGTTTCGCAAGCCATCCTTAACAGACGGATGCAACCCCTAGAAGCGGTTGCACCTGATCTACCGCAAGTGGCGGCGGACATCGTCAGCAAGGCACTGTCGGGCGACCCCGAACAGCGCTATGGGTCTATGGACGATCTGCTGCCCGATCTGCAAGCAATGCGGGACGTTTGCCCTGCAGAAGCGGCGAACCGGACGCCACAAGGCAAGCCCCTGGGCGCAAACGCATCTCCAGTGCAGCGGCCCGGTCATCTGCAACATTCGGCAGCCCCCAACGCAACGTCCTATGATAAGTCTAGATCCATAACACCGCTGCAGCTGTCCATTGGAGCCTGTCTGGTCGTCATCCTGGTCGCCCTTGGGATGATTATGGGTCTGCAAGAGCGGGAACTGTCCATCCTGGAGGGCGGTTCTGCCGGGCCGGCGCCTACAATCCGAGGCGTGTACGACGATCGCATCGTGCTTGGTATGAGCGGAGCATTTTCCGGTGCGTCGCGTGACATTGTGCGTAACATGCAGGTCGGGATGCTCAGCCGTTTCAGCGAGGTCAATGCACAAGGCGGGGTGCACGGTCGCAAGCTTTTCCTGCATACCCTGGACGATCGCTACGACCCCGGTATTGCTCAGCAAAATCTGAATTTCTTTATGAACCCATCGACCGGTGTGTTCGCGCTGATTGGCAATGTGGGCACTCCGGCAACTGAATCAATTTTTCCCGCCATTCATGAAAACGAGACCCTGCTATTTGGCGCACTGTCAGGCTCACAAAAGTTGCATACAGAGCCCCCCGACCCTTACGTGTTCAACTACCGACCATCCTATAGGGCAGAAGTAAAAGTACTACTGACCTTATTGAGAGACGAATTTGGAATCCAAGGAGACGGGTTAGGCGTTGTCTATGCGGACAACGCAGTAGGGCGTGAGGTACTCGACAAGGTGCGGGAAGAGCTGGCTGCGCAAGGCTACGATGGCGAACTGTCATCCGCCGGATTCCCAAGCAACAGCGCACAGGTCGATGAGGCAGTTGCTCACTTTAATCGCACCAAAGATCAACTGGACGGTATTCTCATCGTCGGCACCTACCGCGCGAGTGCGCTGTTCACCAAACTGATTCGAGATGCCGGCTACAAAGGGCGCATCGCGAATCTGTCCATAGTGGGGGGGCTGGAACTGGCCGAGGAGTTCAAGGAGCTCGGGCCTCATTACGGTGCCGGCGTTATCGTGACACAGGTTGTGCCCAACTATCGAAGCTTCCAACCGGGTGTGGTGAGATTTCGCAGCACGCTCAATGAATACTATCCGAGTCAGCAGCCTAGCTATATGTCGCTGGAGGGCTACATTGTCGCTTCGATATTTGTGGAAGCACTACAGCAGGCTGGCCGCAATGTGGATACGGACAGCTTGATCAGGACGCTGCAATCGATGCAGAACGTCTCTCTGGATTTTGGCATTCCGCTGTCTTTCAGCCCCACAAATCACACAGCGAGTCACCGTGTCTGGCCAACCCGGTTGAACGCGGAAGGTGTTTACAAACCTCTAGGACCACCGATTGTCACCCGAGAAACGCCAAACCTGACCGAGGTCGACTCCTGACCGGACCAACTCCGGGCTCAGTCAGAATGATGACGGTCCTCAGCCCACCGCTTCAAAGTCAATCGGTCGACCTTCCCAGTAGCGTTCAGCGGCATTTCCTCAATAAAAAAAATGTGCTCGGGTGCCTTGTATCCAATTTTGCCTCTTGAGTAGAGGATGAGGGCATGTTCATCTGTCGGTACCTTGCAGTCTGCGCGTACGACGAACGCCCACACATTTTCACCGTGCAACGTGTCATGTACGCCGACGACGCCAGCGGACTCTACCGCAGGATGATCAAGCAACACATCTTCAACTTCCTGCGGGCTAATGTTGGAACCATCGTGTACGATGATTTGTTTCTTTCGGCCCTTGAACCAAAGATAACCCTCGCGATCGGCGGTCACGACGTCACCGCTGTTCAGCCAGCCATTTTCAAACAGCGCCTGACTGGCCATAGGGTTGTTCCAGTAGCCGGTAGTCACCGTGGGTGAACGCATCCACAAAACACCCTCGTCGCCTGGCGACAGCTCGACGCCGTCACCGTTGCGTATCGAAAGCTCAAAGCCAGGCAGAGCTCGACCGATAGAGCCAATCTTGATATTGCCGGAAGGTGGGTTGAGTGTCGCAAGCCCAACCTCCGTCATGCCATACCCTTCGTCAATTGGAAAACCTGTGAGGGCGATAAACTCCCGCTCCAGCTCGGCTGGCACCTTGTCGGCTCCACCACGGCACAAACGCAGCGAGGCAAAATCCTCAGCTTGCAGACCTTGTTCATGCAGGAGCTGCAGCATAGCTGCAGGCAGCATGCATAGCACGGTGGGGTGCGACTGTCTCAGCAGCGGAACCATATCCACACTGGACAGCGATCTGGCCACCACCGCTGTAGCACCGGAGGCAAGCGCTGCAAAGGTGAACATGAAAGCGCCAAGGTGGGACAGCGAAGAACCTGGCAGCACCACATCCGCGGGCACGATTTCCATCATCTCGGACACCGCGGTCAACATGGCGCCCAAGGAGCCGTGTGAATGCGTTACCCCTTTGGGGCTGCCGGTACTCCCCGAGGTAAAGAAAATACTGCAGGGCGTTGAGGTCGGCGGCGTCGGTAATTCTCCGCCCTGCCCGGCAGGTTGCAACAGATGCTCAAACACCGGCCCGTACTGGCCGGATGACGTTTCAAACCAACAGACGCCCAGTGGCAGCCTGGGCACCCACTCGCTGGACTCGATATCCGGTACGCGCTCGACATGGGCGATCAGCAAGGATGCCTCGCTGACCTCCAACGCGTGATCGATTGCGCCTGCAAGATAGCGATAGTTCAGCGGAACGACCACCAGGCCTGCCTTGAAACAGGCCAGGTAATGAACCACGAGCTGAGTTCTATTGGGCATCAGAGACGCCACCCGATCACCCGATACCAGGCCCATGGCCAACAGATTGTGCGCCAGATTGGTTGAGGCCAAGTCCAGTTCACGCCAGGTCCAGCGCTGAGTCTGAGACATCAGTGCAATCTCGTCAGGCCGCTCGTGCAGACCCTTATTGAGTATCTGATGCGGTAGTCGTGGCGGGCCGGGCACAACGCCCGTTAGAGACACGCTATTTTCCCGACTTGCGGAATCACTCGATAACCGACTGCATCGATCGAACCCATCACAACCTCTCTTCACAAGACGTCTCACAATCTAGGGCAAGCAGAGGTGCCTTGTCACCAAAAAGATGCAGCAACGCCGGGGGCGGCATCGATTCGGCAAATTCCGAACCCGTCGCAAGGGCGTGAAGGACAGACTTCGGATTTGCGAGGGGTCGTGTCAGTCAGGCCGATCCTGCAGTTGCGCCCGCTCGTCGCGACGTCCCCCGTTGAACAGCGCAGCCAAGCCATAACCCGCGCCGCCCATGTCCAGTGTCCAGGGCACGTCCATCAGGTAGTAGTGTGCGTGTGTGTGCGGGCTAGCATCCAGCCCCGGACGGTCGTGTCCGGGACTCTCCAGTCCGGGACTCTCCAGTCCGGGACCCTCCAGTCCGGGACCTGCCGCACTGTCGATACGCTCATTGTCACCCGGACCCGGTTCGGGAAGTGGTGGCAACGGCCCACGCATCCAGTCACGTATCGCTCTCACAAACGACTCTGCTGAGATACCGCCAAACATGATTTTTCTCCTCTGGAAAACAAAGCGCTCGGCGCCGGTTCAATGTCCATCATTCTTTAGGTCGAGCAACAGAGCGCCCACGCAGAAGGCGGGCACCATCACCTCGCCAGACCAGGTAAGTGCACACACCCGCTGACCACCGGCAGCCTTTTGCGGTTCTGTCACTGTTCCACTATCGCGAGGCGAATTCTGAAGATCTTTGTCCGCGTGGGTTGGACAGTCGTCAAAAACAGCATCGTTGGCGGCAGACCGTGCCAGTGGTAGCAGTCCTACAAATTTGTACATGTCGATCTCCAGGTAGTGTCTAGTGAGTTGGTCTATTGTGAACAGCGCGACCTAGCAGCGATTCACCTCATTCCGTCGTGTAGTTTGGCCAGGAAGCCGTCCCAACGATTCCGGCGCCCGCCACAGGGGCAGGCGATAAGCTAACGGCACAAAAAAGGCGGCACTCGGAAACCGAATGCCGCCTGGGTTGGCGACCAGGAGGGCCCGGTCGCCGTGGGGATCGCCCCTATCCCCTAGGGTAAGGCTTCCGGAAAAAGTTTCCGGTCGCCAAGCATCGGAGTATTGCGATACCGCTTCCGGGCTAGCGATCAATCAACGCTGTCGCTCGACTGGATGCAGAGTTCTGGGGTACTGCAGGCCGTCGCATGACCGCGTGCATCGCGCTTCTCCTGAATTCTTTCGTTGCCTCACCCTCTAAAGCGCATGCTTGGAACAAATCACCTCAAAGCGCCGAAAAAAAGGTAGCGATCTTGCCGCTTTTCAACGTCGTCTCGTGGACGGCTAATGAAGCATCCAGGGTTTGGGTGCACAAGCTGCAATTCGGTTTAGCCGCACTGGCATCCCAGGTGGTCATGAGCGCGAACATACAGAGGGCGATAATGACAATCTGATGCATCGGTTTCACACATTCACTCCCAGGGCTCAACCAGCTTCTTGCTCTAACCCGTATCGCGGCATCGATATGACGATCACATCAGTGAGAGGAGCACGAGTTGTACCTGAATGAGGCAGAGTGGCCTGCCACACACAAAAAACACAATCCCACGTGGCACTTACCTACCAATCAGCGCTCTAAGACAGGGATCGAGCGAAAAACTGTGGCGCATGGCCGGGAAAACGCCCTAGACTGATACCTAAGTATGAGGCGAATCCTATTGAGCTCACGCTCGGTGTTTATGGATTGCTCAGATCTCAGATCTCAGAGATCTGGATCACAAGGATTGGCGCAGGTTAGAAAGATTGACAGCAAAACAACCAAATTTTGCAGCAGACACCCACTCGGGCCTGAAGCGGAAGCACAATGAAGACTGCTTTGCCGCCAAGCCTGACCTGGGCCTGTGGCTGGTTGCCGACGGCATTGGCGGACACGCCAGCGGTGAGGTGGCAAGCCACCTCGTCTGTTGCTCCATCGCAGCAGACATCGAGCGAGGCATTAGCTTGCGGGAAGCGGTTATCAATGCGCATGGCACAGTGCTGGCCGCTATGCAGGATCAGGCTGACCGGCAAGGCATGGGCTCCACCATCGTTGCATTGCGTCTAACCAACAACGAGTACGAGCTTTGCTGGGTCGGTGATAGCCGGGCCTATCTGTTAAATGGAGGCCTTCAGCAGCTCACACAGGACCACAATCGAGTCGGCTACCTGTTGTCCAGCGGGGAAATCTCACCGGTCGAAGCCAAAAACCATCCGGAGCGACACATCCTAACTCAGTCACTGGGCGTCACAGACGAGATGCTGCTACAACCGGGGTATGCCAGCGGCTCGCTCTCGGGACAGCAGAAGATGCTGCTGTGCAGCGATGGCCTTACTGAAGAACTGTCCGATAGCCTCATAGAACAGCTGATTTCGGAACACGACACACCCCGCGCACAGGTGGATGCGCTCATCAGCGCCGCACTCGACGCGGGTGGCTCGGACAACATTACAGCGGTCATCGTATGCCCGCAGAACGGCGCGACCGGGCTCACTGAGCGACGCAGCGCCAGTGGCGGCAAACCCAATGACGGTAAGCTGCCAATGAAGACTCTGCTCGCTCTCAGCGCCATTCTACTGGGCTCCTTGTTGTTCCTGGATTGATCACCAGCGCATCCTCCCCAAAAGCGATACTCAATCTGATCCCTGCTTATCGCTCGGCATATCTCGGCTCCAGCTGTAGGTAGGCGAGATCGCCAAGATAAAAATCCGAGAGGTCTGGCCGTGACGCTGCATGGGCTAACCCGGGAGACTGTGAGATAGTGTTGGCCTCGGCAATTCACCAGATGATAAGTGAGAGGTTCTGTATGAGCGGCAAACGCACTGCACTGGTCACCGGCGCATCGGCTGGGCTGGGTGAGGAATTCGCGCGTCAATTAGCTGCTCGAGACTACAATCTGGTGCTCGTCGCGCGGCGACAGGATAAGCTGCAGTCCCTCGCAGCTCAACTGCAGTCGACTTATGGCATTCATTGTCAGGTGGCGGCGGCTGATCTCAATGACCCACAGGCACCTCACACGCTGCACGGCACACTCGCAGAAGCTGGTGTCGAGATTGACTATCTGGTGAATAATGCGGGCAGCGCGGGTCCAGACCTGCTGGTAGATCGTGACTGGCAGTCGCATCGAGACTTTTACCAGCTGATGATGACCTCGGTGGCACAACTGTGTCATCTCTTCATACCGCGGATGCGCGAGCGCGGCTTCGGACGAGTCGTAAACGTCGCGTCAGTCGCAGCCCGAGTACCCAGAGCCGACGGCTGCAATTACGCACCCAGCAAAGCCTACGTGGTAGCGCTTTCCGAATCCCTCGCAGCCACTTTGAAGGGCACCGATGTACATGTGTGTGCGCTTTGCCCAGGATTCACACATACCGACTTTCACGCAGCCGCGGGCATGATGGATATGAAAAACTCACTGCCTAAATGGCTATGGTACAACGCGGATACCGTTGTAAGAGACGGGCTTAAAGCCGCAGAGAAAGGCAAGCCCATTTGTATTTCCGGACGTCTCTATCGATGGGTCGATCCGCTGTTTCAATCGGTATGGACGCGTCGTTTGTTTACCGCACCTGGACGCGACTGACCGCGTAAACGGCAAAGGGTACATTACGTGGCGAAAAATTTCGCAATAACTGCTCTTTTCGTGCATACCCGCTTTCGGTCGCAGTGAACAGGCGTATAGTATAGATGCTATGAAGACAATACCAACGAGTCACGGGGCAGCGGCACGCTAGCTTCTACCAATGACCCAACCGCTGAACGGGGGCGATCATGCACAAACTCATGTCACTTATCATTTTGGCCGCGAGTCTCCTGACGAGTTACACTCATGCAGGTATGGTGTCCACGCAGGAAGTCATTCTGCAAGCCGACACTTCTTACTCAGCGACACAGTTGCAATCGGCGCTCGACTCCGCGGAGCTTAAGCAGCAATTACAGGAACTGGGGGTTGACCCGACGCAGCTGTCAGACCGGATTGCCAGTCTAACCCCCGCAGAGATTCAGCAGCTTAATGCCGAACTCGCCGAACAACCCGCTGGCGGTATCATTGGCGTCTTGGTACTTATCTTCGTGCTCTTTGTCATCACCGACATGCTGTGTGCAACAGACATCTTCGGATTCGTTAAGTGCATTAACGAGTAACGCGTGCAGGCTGCAGGGGCCAATTGCAGGCGGTTCCTGATTGTCTTCAGCCTGGCATTTCTGTCGGCCTGCACCAGCAATCCACCTCAGCGACTGTCCACCTCAACCGAGGGCGTATCCGACCGGCAGTTGTTGACCGGTCTGCCCTTCCATCCACAGATTGAGGATCAGTGCGGACCCGCCACGCTGGCGACCATGCTGGCTGCCAGGTCTGTGTCCGTAGAACCGCAGGAGCTGCAAGGCCGGGTCTATATCCCCGACAAACAAGGTGCTGTGACGACTGAGATGGTCGCCGTAGCCCGGCAGTTCGGTCTGCTTGTTTACCCGCTGGAAGCCGATATCAATGTCATCGTACAAGAGATAAATGCTGGCAATCCGGTGCTGGTCTTGCAAAATCTTGGCTTGGAGTGGGCGCCACGTTGGCACTACAGCGTGATCATCGGCTACGACTTGGAACGTCGGACC
The DNA here is from genome assembly GCA_039190425.1 of Pseudomonadota bacterium. Lineage (GTDB taxonomy): Bacteria > Pseudomonadota > Gammaproteobacteria > Pseudomonadales > Halieaceae > Marimicrobium. The sequence goes on from JBCCYE010000023.1 coordinate 40,058, forward strand.
TTGATCCTTCGATCAGGCAGCGAACCGGAGCGGGAGGTGGGCGTGGATTTCTTCGACAAAACTTGGCGGCGTGCACAGCGGTGGGCGGTGGTCATCGTCTCACCCGACTCCTTGCCCGCGTCTGTTGAACCCACGCCCTTTTTGCTGGCGGCCAGCGACCTGGAACAAGTGGGGCAGACAGGAGCAGCTCTGGATGCCTACAAGGCGGCGATCGAGTATTGGCCTAACCTGGCGGCTGCTCTGTTTGGCGCTGGCAACGCCGCCTACAACCTGGATCAGTACGACCTGGCCACTGACCGGTACTTACAGTTCCTCGAGCAGTCTCCCAGTACCGCAGCGGGATGGAACAATCTGGCGTTTGCTCTACTTAAATCCGAATGCCCGCGCGCAGCCCTGCAGGCCGTCCAGTGTGCGACACTGCTAGCACCGGATGACCCAAATTTTCTGAGCAGTCTGAACGAACTTCGCGCCACCACGGCGCTGGAGCAGATCGACAGCTGTCCGACGCTCCGCTGCCCTGAGCCACCAAGCTACTGAGCGCACTATCATCACCGAGCGTCGGTTGAGCGCGGACTACTACTCGGACTACTAGATTACAGAGCATACACTTCACCCCACCCTTTGACTCGTTTATCCTGACGCCTTCGAATAGTGGGATGCGTTCCCTGGAGGCAAGCCCTTGATCCGCTTTACTCTGAATGGTGAGCTGGTCACCACAAATCTTGGCCCAGCTACACCACTCCTTTGGGTTGTAAGAGATGAGTTCAAACTCAAGGGCTCAAAATTCGGTTGCGGAGCCGGGCTTTGCGGCGCATGCACCATGCACGTCGACGGTGCTGCCGTGCGCACTTGCATCTTGCCCATCTCAACGGTTGCGGACAAAACCGTGACAACGATCGAGGGGCTGGGTACCCCCGAGGACCCTCACCCATTGCAAGCGGAGTGGGTCCGGCTGAGCGTACCTCAGTGCGGCTACTGTCAGTCAGGCCAGATAATGTCCGCTGCAGCTCTGCTGGAATCGAACCCAGACCCCGCCCCTGCGGACGTGGAGTCTGCAATGGCCGGCAATCTATGCCGATGCGGTTGTTATCCGCGCATCAAGCAGGCGATTCTCAATGTAGCGGGGTCGCGCGGACAAGCAGCTGAAGAGCTGGCCGATGCACTTGCTGTGGAGATTAAATCATGAGCGCCGGCAGCGTTTCGCGCCGAGTTTTTCTCAAGGCGACAGCGCTGACCGGTGGAGGCATGGTGATTTCATTTCCCTTGTCCGGACCTTTGTCGGCAGATCAGAATCCCAACACCCTGACGCCCAACGCCTTTCTAGAGCTGACCGCAGATAACCGGGTGTTGTTCACTTGCCCACGCGAGGAAATGGGTCAGGGCGTGGATACGGGCCTTGCAACACTGGTCGCGGAGGAACTGGACGTGGCGCCCGCGCGCATCGAAATCGTTCGCAGCAGCGCGGATAGCGCCTACGCCAATCCGGACATTGGCCTGCAAGTGACCGGCGGAAGCACTTCCATTAAAGCTCACTACCTGCAGCTTCGACAAGTTGGCGCTGATGTCAGAGCCCTGCTATTGGACGCCGCCGCACAAGACCTTGGCACCGAGCGCACGACGCTGAGCACAGGCGACGCCCATGTCATCACCGAAGATGGGGAGCATCATCCATACGGTCGTTTTCTAGCAACGGCCGCAGGTTTACCCATGCCAGACGAGACACCTCTAAAATCGCCTGAGGCGTTTAACTACATCGGCAAACATTTCCCCCGCCTGGATGCTCTATCGAAGTCAACCGGCACGGCGGTATATTCCATCGACATTGACTTTCCGGGACTGCATTACGCGGTCGTACTGCGCAGCCCCGTCGCTGGAGGGCAGCTCCAGTCTTTGCAGTCCCGCGAGGCACTGGGCATGCCGGGTGCTACCGAGGTTGTTGAAATATCAACGGGCGCCGCCGTCGTCGCCGAGAGCTTCTGGCAGGCCAAACAGGCAGCCAGCAAATTAAGCGCAACCTGGACGTCACCCGCTCTACAAGCGGTGGACAGTGCACAGGTGCGAGCAGACTTCGGCGAAGCGCTGGCATCTGCTGAGGGTGTCACCACTGCACAGCAGGGCGATCCTCACAGCGAGATCAACCAGGCCTCTGTGGTAATCGACAGCGAGTTCTATGCACCGTATCTGGCACATGCCCCCATGGAGCCGCTGAACGCTGTGGTCAGCATTGATGGAGACAAGGTGGACGTCTGGTCCGGTACCCAGGGACCTGCCGCTGACCAGGGGCTGGTGGCACGCGCTCTGGGCATGAAGAAGGAAGATGTCAGGGTGCACGGCACTCTGATGGGCGGCGCCTTCGGACGAAGAGGCACGGTCAACCATGTTGTGGAGGCAGCGGAGATTGCCCGCGCCACTGGTCGACCGATACAGATCGTCTGGACGCGGGAGGATGACATTCGACACGGCGTGTACCGTCCTGCATCACTAATGCGCATTCGGGCAGGACTCGATAAAGCGGGAATCATCAACAGCTGGCATGCGACCCGAGTCGGCGGCAATATGATGCCCACCAGTATCGCCAATCAAGCACCGGGCTATTTGCCAACCTTCGTTCCTCAGGGTCTGATCCGCCTTGCGGCCAACGTTGCAGACAAGGCGTTTACCGACTGGACGGTCGACCACAGCAGTATCGAAGGCCTGCATGAAGACTACGACCTACCCCACCGAGAAGTCACCCACATAACCGTTGACCACGGTTTGCCGCTGACATTTTGGCGCTCTGTTGGGCACAGCTACACGGCTTTCGCGGTTGAATCCATGATCGACGAGCTCGCCAGTGTGTCCGGACTCGACGCAGTAGAGTTTCGCATACGCAACAGCTCGGACAATCCACGCTTTGCAGAGGTCGTGCGTCGGGCGGGTGAGTACATGCGGTCGGCGGAGCTCGAAGAAGGACATCATCTGGGTCTGGCAGCGCACAGCTCGTTCGGCACGCCGGTGGCAGAAGTTGCGGAAGTCTCCGTCGAGAGCAACACCATCCGCGTGCACAAGGTATTATGCGTACTCGACTGTGGGACGGTCGTTAATCCAGACATAGTACGAGCCCAAATGGAAGGGTCGGTAATGTTTGCTCTGACGGCCGCGCTACACGGCGAGCTGCATCTTAAAGATGGGGCCATCGTCCAAAGCAATTTTCATGACTACCCGATTCTTCGCATGAACGAAGCACCGGATATCGACGTCATCATCGTTGACAGCAACGCCCACCCCTCAGGGGTAGGAGAACCCGCAGTCCCACCAACAGCCCCGGCAGTTGCCAACGCGGTCTACGCCGCCACAGGCAAGCGCTTACGGGAACTACCACTGCGGCTCAGCTAGTTTGACATCAATAACGACCATGAGCTTTGTTGGCACGTAGCTGTGTGAGTTCAGCCATGATGGCTACAGCAATTTCTAACGGGGTCTTGCTGCCAATATCCAGGCCCACCGGAGCGCGCAGTCGCTGCAGGCTGGCGAAGGGTATGTCCAGCTGGCGCAGCCGCTCGAGCCTTTTCTCCGTCGTTCGCATGGAGCCCAGAGCCCCCACATACCAGGCTCGACTGGTGAGCGCCTCCATCAACGCCATATCATCAATACGTGGGTCATGGGTGAGCGTAATGATGATGCAGCGTTCATCGTCACCAAAGCGGGTCACCACATCGTCGGGCATACCCTGGTGCAAGGGAACTTCCGGCCCACTCCACTGGTCGAGTATCGCTTGTCGAGGATCCGTGACCAGCACCTCGTAGTCCATGGAAAGCGCAAGCTCTGCAAGGGTTTCCGAAAGATGACCGGCGCCTACCAGTATCATGCGCATCTGCGGTCCGAAACTCTGTCTGAGAAAAGACCCATCGAATTCCAGCTCCGTAAACTGATTCTGCTCCACAAGTGAAGTGACACCTGAGGACATGTCGAGCGCTCGCTGGACACAGCTGCGCCCCAAAACGCTGTCCAGAAGAGCGTCAATCCACCGCACGTCAGCATCACCCAGCGGCTGCACCAGAACAGTCAGTCGTCCACCGCAGGGTAAGCCCAATCGCTCATTTTCCTCGGCGGAGACTCCATACTCCACCACGGTTGGCACATCTACCGACAGAGCACCGCTGCGCAGCTGGTCGAGAAGATCCTCTTCAACACAGCCACCGGAGAGGGAACCGACCTGCCCACTCACTCCGTCCGCGCACAGCAAAGAACCCACGGGTCGCGGGGAAGAGCCTGAAGCAGCTGCGATAGTCGCCAGCCAGACCTGGCGCTGTTGAACAATCCAGTCACGAGCTTTAGTCAATACTTCAATGTTAATCTGTTGCACAAGTAACGTATCGTGTAGTCGGACACGGCTGAAACGAAGTACCGTGCCCGAGGGTTTTCGAGGAAGTGAAATTGTACTCTGGAGATCATTGCGACAACAGCGGCAGCCCGCCTCCGTGACCGCTGGGGCTATTGTTCTTGCAGCCGGTCGTTCCTCCCGATTTGGTGCTGACAAACGCCTGGCCAGACTGCCATCCGGCGAAGGGATCTTGCACACCGTATTGAACAATCTCGCCGCAGTGGAGTTACCGGTGCTGCTGTGTTTGAAGGAAGCAGACATCGGGCTGCCCGAGGGCACACAGGTGAGGACATTGATCAGCGCACACGCCGGCGGGGGCATGGGGGCTACCTTGGCCGAGGCGGCCCGCCACATCGACCAATGGGAGAGCACGCTGGTTGTGCTGGGTGACATGCCCTGGGTACATCCACAAACCTATCGGAATGTCTCAATGCACTGCGCGGCGGGCGCCATCGCCGTGCCGACCTACGCAGGCCAACGGGGCAACCCGGTGTGCTTCAGCCGCACCTTCTATCCGCTGATGCGGCGCCTGGGCGGTGACAGAGGCGCCAGGAGTATTGTCGATGCACATCCTGATGCCCGCGTCGACGTGGATTCCGATGACCCCGGCGTTCTCCTGGATATCGATACGCCCGAAGACATGCTACAGCGTCCCACCTAGGCAGCGCATGAACCAATGCCTTTCCTACGCAGGCGCGAACAGCGGCAGTCAATGAACATCTCAACCCTTCCATGCCGGAGGACGTTTTTCCAAGAATGCCAACAGACCCTCCTGTGCGTCGTCGCTGACCGCAACACGAGTGAAGTCATCGATAGCCTCGCTGAGACTACGCTCGTATCCAAGATCGCTGGCACGCAAAAATGCCGCCCTGGCAGACCGCATAATGGCCGGCGACTTGGCGGCGAAACGTTCAGCGACTTCCTGCACGCAGGCGGCAAAGTTGTCTGAGCCGACCACACGGCTGACCAGACCGAGGTCAAAAGCCTCTTTGGCACTGAAACTTCTGCCGGAGAACAAAAGTTCGAAGGCGCGATGACGACCCACTATCCTGTGTAGATGGCTGAAGTGAATCGCGGGCACCAGGCCAAGATCAATTTCCGGATAACCGAAGCTACTGTCATTAGAAGCCAGAATGACGTCGCAGGAGATGGCCAGCGTCATGCCACCGCCACGAGCGGCGCCATGGATTGCGGCAATTGTCGGCTTGCCCATCGTGGTCTGCACCTCACGCAACTCGGTGTAGAGTTTGCTAACAAATGCGCGTATTTCGGGCGCTGTCCGTCCGGCCAACAGTTCCATATCCAGACCAGCGCAGAAACGTTTCTGTACGGCGCTCTGCAGAATCACAGCATTGACCTGTGAATCGTTCGCGGCTCGCTGCAGGGCAGCCAGGATTTGATCCAGAAGCTCACCGGTCAAAGCATTCACCGGCGGCCTATCAAGCGTGATTCTGGCAATGTGTTCTTTTGTCACGTAACTGACGTGGCTACCCATGCCTGACCTCCTATTAAACCGCAGGCTGTGCCTAACTGTGTTCATCCTCGGCAGTAACAACAACTCCGCGCGACACCAGATCATCAATCTGTCGATCATCCAATCCAATGCTACGCAAAGTCTCCGCCGTGTGCTGACCCAACAGCGGTGCCGCTTGCGGCACAGCACGAGGTTGTCCATCAAATCTCACGGGCAAACCGATATGCTCCAGCTCACCGAGTACCGGATGCTGTGTGTGCACGATGAGTTGCCGAGCCGAAACTTGCGGGTGCGCGAGCGCCTGATCCAGTGTATGGATCGGTGCGCAGGGTATCTCGCTGTCGGCAAGCGTGTCGAGCCAAAACGCTATGGTCTGGGTAGCCACGGCCGATTGCACGAGCTTTACTGTCTGCTCGCGATTGGCAACGCGCGCAGAGTTTGTCGAGAATCGCGGGTCCGAAGCATATTGGTCTAAGCCGAGTGCAACACAAAGTCGCTGCCATTGCCTCTCATTGCCTGCGCCGATCATCAACTCGCCATCGGAGGCTGTAAACGCCTGGTAAGGTACCAACGAACCGTGTGCACTTCCCAACGGTCCAGGAACATCACCGGTCATCCAGTAATTCTGTGCGAGGTAGACCATCCATCCCAGTGCTGAATCCAGCAAAGTCAACTCCACATGCATGCCCTTGCCAGTCTTGTTCCGCTCCATAAGCGCGGCCAGGATGCCGCACACTGCATGCATGCCCGTACCCAGATCAACCGGCGAAAAGCTGGCGCGTGCCAGTGGACCTTCCGGCTGCCCCATCGTGCTCACCATGCCACCAAAAGCCTGCAGCATGACGTCGTAACCGGGCTTACCTCCGAGTGGGCCATCGTGACCGTAACCGGACAGTTCACAGTAGATCAGGCGCTCATTCAGGCCGCGCAGAGTCTCATAGTCAACACCCAGCTTGACAGCAGTACCACCCTTAAAACCCTGCACAACCACATCAGCACGAGCCGCCAAAGCGTGGACAATCTCGAGACCCTCGGGTGTCTTCAGATCGACTGCTACGGACCGTTTGTTGCGATTCAGGGCCAAAAAAGTGGAAGACTGTCCGGTTCTTTGCGGCTGCCAACCGCGCGTATCATCACCCTCCACTGGCTCCACTTTGATGATCGTCGCTCCCAGGTCACCGAGATACTGGGTGCAGTAGGGCCCAGCAAACACCTTGCTTAGGTCTAGTACGATGATATCCTGCAACGGCTTCATAACTACCCTGCCCCGGATCTGGCCATTGAACGACAACGGGCCGCTCTAAGGGCTCGCATATTGGCCCACATTGACGGATTTGTCAGCCGTTTGGAGGCCACCCGCAACGGGAGGTGCTTGGTGCATCAGATCACTCACAGGATACTCATACTCATGAAAACTCCCGTACTGTCTTACCTTCCGCGAAAGCTACTCGTTCCCGTACTCAGCATAATGATCGCTGGCCTGAGCACTGCAGCATTGGCACAAAACGTTACCATTGCCGGCACAGAAGCTGGAGACTCCCCCACGGGTTTCACTGCCATGTTCTCGGGAGACCGTTACGAGAACTTCCGTCACATGGGGCGTTTCGTTTCCACCTCGACCATGCCCGCTGCACCTCAGCCCTGGGATCTTGGCCCCAATCGCGACTCGTTGACATTCACAGGTGAGTTTCTGGGCGAGCCAAAGACGCTGAAGGAGTTCATTGAGTTATCAAACACGTCTTCTTTCCTCGTTCTTAAGGACGGAGAAGTCGTTTACGAACACTATGCGCACGGTGATACAAGGGATAGCCTGCACATTTCATTCTCGGTTGCCAAATCCTTCACCTCAGCGCTGGTGGGGATTGCTCTGGGCGAGGGCAAAATCAAAAGTCTCGACGACCCAATACGAGGCTACCTGCCGGAGCTCACCAGCGATACCTTTGACGACGTGACCATCAAGCAGGTCTTACAGATGTCGTCAGGCATGCGTTTCACAGAAGTGTACACCGACCCTGAATCAGACATTAACCGAATGTCGGCAAAAGTTCCGCCCATGACTTATTTGGAATACGTCAACACACTACCACGCGAGCATTCCCCCGGGACCTTTAATCACTACGCGAGTATCAACACACAGCTGCTCGGTATCCTGCTTGTTCGTGTGACGGGCGAGTCCGTTACAAACTACATGACCAGTCGTCTTTGGCACCCGCTGGGAATGAAAAACCAGGGGCATTGGATAATGGCACCAGATGGTATCGAACTGGTCATGGGCGGTCTGTCTGCTTCTGCGCGAGACTACGCAAAACTTGGGCTCCTATACTTGAACGATGGCAAGCGCGGCAATAAGCGACTGCTGCCAAAAGGATGGGTAGAGGAGTCGGTCACCCCTGATCAGCCGCACTTGATGCCCGGTGAAAACCCGAAGTCGTCAAACGTGTCCGGCTATCAGTATCAGTGGTGGACGCCGCGCGAGTGGGACGAGGATTACCTCGCCAGAGGGATCTGGGGTCAGAATATTTATGTTCATCCCCGCAATGGTGTGGTGATCGTAAAGCTGGCCGCGGATCAGAAGAACTTCAATTCGGAGTACAAGCTGGCATACATAGACTATCTGCAGGATCTAGCTCAGTCGTTTGACAACTAGAGACTGTTATTCGGCGCCTCACTTGCTGAGCAAATCGTCCAGCCAATCATGGTAGTCAACACGCCCTATCGCCGCTATTGCGCGACGCAGGATCTCTGCCATCAACTGATCCTGCTCCTCGTTTAGCGCACCGAACCCAATGGAAACCACGATCGTCATCAGAGTGTGAAATGTAAAGCCGCGGTACTGCTCCCAGGTTTCCTCGAAATCGACGGCAACGCCATAATGGCTACAGCGGCTAACGTAGTAGGAAACAAGCTCCTGTTCATTGTCGGCCAGGAAGTCCGCCGGCAAGGAGTTGATCAGAAAGTACTGCACATCTCTAACACCTTTGCCCCAATGAGCTGCCTGCCAATCCAGCATGCCGGTTTCTGTACCGCTGACGAAAAAGTTGCCCAGATGGCTATCGCCGTGTAGCAGTGACAGAGGACCGGAAAACCAATGGTGCAGAAGATCATCCCAATGCGACATCGTGCGCAGGTAGTCCAGTCTGACGTTTTCTGGAATGACTCCCGGGCAACGCGCCATACACGGCTTGAGCGCCATGCGGTTCAGGCTACGTGCGGTACGACCCATCGTAGGCGACAGAAACAGATGCATGGATCTTGGCAGCAGGTGGTCTTGTTCTGACTCGGTCAGACCATAATGCGTTGCATGCAAACAGGCCAGAGTATCCAGACAGCCACGAACCTTCTCGATGGATGGACCCTGTATCATATCCAGATTGGTGAACAGCGAGACCTCAACATCCTCGTGCAGATTTTCCTGCACCAGATAGAAACGGCCACCGCGATACGCAGTGGCGTATGTTCTGGGTAGCCGCAGCGGTAGCGTGGGTGCAACATGGCGGAAAAAGTAGGACTCCAACTGCCAGGAGTTGATAACAGTAAAAAACCAGCGGGTGGCCAGTGACTCCATGGGCACTTTTACAAACAGGCTTGCCGGCAAGCTGGCAGGTTCGCTCTGCTGGATCGACAGTATCAGGTTCTGACAATTACTGCTGACCGATGGCACGTCCTGAAGCACGACGCCGCGAATATCCGCCGGGCCCTGCCAGGTCGGCAGAGCTCCATCATTGAGCAGTCGATTCAGAGTGTCCGGCAGCAAGACCTGTTCTGGTCTGAAAGGCAAGCTGCGTCCAATAAGCTCGCCCAGCCAATCGCGCAACAGCGTCCCAACACCCTTTAGTGCGACACCTATAAGTTGCACGCTGTCTCCCAGAGTTGCCAGCACGCCTGCAGTCTCAGTGTTGTTCGCCAAACACGCTCAAGAAAGTACCTCTAACGAGCTCAAGGCTGCAACCCACGGAAGGTCGCAAGGAACAGCTCCTCGATGGCTCGCTTGGCCTCCGCTACCTGCTTGGGCTTCATGCCCTTATTGATCGCTTCGTGCACAAGCCACTGAGCAGCGCTAAGCAAGCCGGTAAAACAAGCCTTACTTGGGGCCTGACCATACCGCTTTCGACACCAACGCTGCATGCTGCGCGCGGCACCATCAAAAGCGCTGCCGATCACCCTGTGCGCGTGACTCTCCGGGTCGGCAGCCTCTAGAAAAAGAAACTGCGCCACCTCTCGTTGGCTGAGAATTGCATCCACCGTATCGTCGATCGTCGTCCTCAGCCAAGCCTCATCGGTGAAGTCCGCCTTGGCCGAGGACGTGACCGCGAGCATATTTGCACTGACCGTATTACTGTAAAGGGCGTCGACCAGCTGATCCTTGTTGTCAAAGCAGCGATAAAACGTGTCGCGGGATACACCGGCTTCCTGACAGATTGCAGAAACAGATACCGGAGCGGTACCCGCGACCGCAAACAATCGCACTGCGGCAGCAATGATGTCGCGCCGCTGCTGCGCAACCCCCGGCCGGGATTTCACTTCTGCTGCCTGCCCCATGGTACCAAATCCTGCCTTGACCTAATCGTACAAGGCTGTCATATTAACGTAGTCGGACAATGTTGTCAGCTTAATTCCAATACCAAGCTGTCTTCGAGTCGGTACCAAACTGATCAAGACGGCAATGGGAGCCCGCTTATGAATACAGTCGCTCTTCCCTCTCTGTCTAACTGGGCCGCACAGCCCTACACAGGCACAGGTTTCAATATCCGTCGCAGTGCTTACATTGCATCCGCCATCCTCATACCGGGCTCGTTTTTTGTCGCCTGGACCTTGATTGCACTGGGCGTGATTGCCCCCATGCCGGCAGACAAATATGTCTCTGTCTGTTTGTTCACCGGCTATTGGATGGCTCTGCTTGCGTTCGTTGACAATCCGGGAGAGAACCGAGCACTCACTCAGAAGTGGCACGAGTTCATCATGGTTTGGTTAATCACCAGCGGCTGCGCACAGGTGATGTGGGAGATACCCGTGGTGTATATGAAGATTCCTTTCTTGTATAACCTGGGCCCCGAGCTGCAGCAGGATCAGTGGATGTTCTGGCCTTGGTGGCTTTATTCCGTGGCAGACACTCGTTACATGCGTCCCCATGATGGCCAGCTGGCCCACGAGATGATGCTATCCCATTTTGGCTTTTTCGAACTGCTTGCGGCGTACTGGATGAGCAAAGGTCTACACTACAAGAAAGCTCTGGGGATAGCCGTGCTGGCAAATTGGGGTGCCTTTTACGGCAATACATCGGTCATTTACATCAGCGAAATCCTCGGCGATTTCAAGTACATTGAAGACGGTCCTCTGGGCTTTTGGCTAAAGTTCGTCGGGCTTAATCTGCAGTGGTCAACAGTGAGCCCGGTGGCGGCTATCGGTGCCTTGTGGCTGTTGGGGCAGCGATCCAGGGCTGAAGCCCTTGAGGCGGCCGGAGCCACGACTCGCTGATATGGGGCAACGCGCAGTGGTAACCGGGGCCAGCTCCGGAATTGGCCGAGAGTTCGCGCTGCAGCTCGCACAACAGGGCTACGCCGTTACCGTTGTTGCCCGGCGTGAACCGCTCTTGCAATCGCTGATAGAAAACCTTCCAGGACAAGGCCATCACTGCGTGGCGGCGGATCTGGCCCGCGCCGAAGGTGTGCAGGCCGTGGCAGACCACCTGGGGTCCACGCGCTGCAACCTACTCGTAAACAACGCCGGATACAGCGTTTTGCAGCCTTTCTATGAGTCCGATCTCAAGGTCCAGCAGGACATGCTCGAGGTAAACTGCGGCGCCATGGTCACACTCTCGCACCACTTTCTCAACCAAGCAGAGCGAGGCGACGCACTCATCAATCTATCCTCGATAGTCGCCGCGCTGCCAACGCCAGCCCAGCCGGTATACAGCGCCAGCAAAGCCTTCATCGCCTCTTTTTCAGAGTGCCTGTGGGAGGAGCAGCGAAGTAAGGGCATCTACGTCATGGGTCTGTGTCCGGGCGTCACTCAGACGGGGTTTATCGCTGCCGCAACCGGTGGCGAATCTGACGGCGACACACTGCCCGCCGCACTTACCCAAACAACGGAACAGGTGGTTACTGAAGCGCTCGCTGCACTTGGCAGTCGCCGCCATCCAATCGTCGTTACAGGTCTGGCAAACAAAGCGATGGTGGCGCTATTGCCAAGGCTGCTGAGCCGCTTCCGTTTGATAAAGACCCTCGCGGTGATGGGCGACCCCGAGCGGGTCCTGTAAGTCGCGTTCTCATGGTCGACGCTCTACTGGCCGCAGGCTCGGCAAAATTCGCTGTCGGAACCGATTGACTGGCCGCTATACTACAGTGCCCCTCAACCCATCCTTAAGGACATTGCAATGCAGCGCAAAGCCGTCGTTATCAACCACCATGAAGCCCACATCTACGACATTGCGGAAGGTTCAGAGGACTACCAGGTAAAGCCAAGCAAGAGGCACCACTTTCCGCACGAGCACCTCAAACAAAAACACTCGAGTTACGCCGGGCAGCGGGTGCCCGAGGACCATGTTTTTTTCGAATCGGTGTGCGGGGCGGTGAAAGACGCGGATGAGATCCTGTTGGTTAGCCACGGCAAAGGCAAATCCAGCGCCGGACTTATGCTCATGAAGTACATCGGCAAACACCATCACGACTTACTGGCCAACATTGTCGGTTTCGAATCGCTCAACGATATGACGCCGGCCCAACTCGCCGCACATGCGCGACACGTTTTCTCTGATTACGAACACAGACGCGCACTCGGCTTTGAAGATTGATCATTCACCAACGCCAGGCTGCGATAGAACCCGCTGTGCTACAGTAGTCCTGCATACCTGTTCTTAATAAGACTCATAGAGGTAACGCGCCATGTACGACCTGGTGATAAGGAACGGCACCGTCATCGACGGCAGCGGCAGTGCCGGGCAGCAACGGGACGTCGCGATCAACAACGGCCTTATTGCCGCGATTGGCCCAAATCTGGCCGCTGGTGAGCAGGAGATCGACGCACGCGGCTTTCTGGTCACTCCCGGATGGGTTGACATACATACCCACTACGACGGTCAGGTCACCTGGGATCCCAATCTATCGCCCTCCAGCTGGAACGGTGTGACGACCGTTGTCATGGGTAATTGCGGCGTTGGGTTCGCGCCAGTCGCGCCCGGTCAAGAAGACTATCTGATTCAGCTTATGGAAGGTGTCGAAGACATCCCCGGCTCTGCACTGGCGGAGGGCATTCAATGGGACTGGGAGTCGTTTCCCGAGTACCTCGACGCGATTGAGCAACTACCCCATGCCATCGATTTTGGCGCTCAGGTGCCTCATGGTGCAGTGCGGACCTACGTCATGGGCCAGCGTGGCGCGAACAATCACAAGGCTGAACCGGAAGAAGTTGAGGCCATGGCAACGCTGGTGAAAGAAGGTCTCGAAGCGGGCGCCCTTGGGTTCTCGACTACCAGAACCATCTTGCATCGGGCTGCGGACGGTGAGCTCGCTCCGGGCACGACAGCAGACAGAGATGAAGTTGTCGGCATCGGCCGCGCAATGGGTGAAGTGGGTCACGGAGTGTTCGAGATCGCCAGTGACCTGACTCCCGAAGATCCGGAGCTGGAGTGGATGCGCGCCATTGGCCGGGAAACCGGCCTGCCGGTGACCTTCGCCTGCTTGCAAAACGGTGAAGACCCTAATCAATGGCAAAGACTGCTCGCTGCCGTGGACGAAGACCGAGCAGCCGGAGGCACATTGACGCCACAAGTGGCTCAGCGACCAGCGGGCGTATTATTCAGCCTGCAAAGCAGCGGCCATCCATTTCTGCTGCACGAGGGCTATCAAAAAATCGCGCACCTGCCTCTGACCGAACGCGTCACCGCCATGCGTGATCCAGCAGTCCGCCTCGATATACTCAACCATCCTCCGGATCTGTCGGGTCTGCCAGAAGTGTTCACTCGCTCTCTGGTTGCCTGGGGCAACATGTTCCCCCTTGGAGACCCGGTCGACTACGAACCTGCTCCAGACCAGAGCCTTCAGGCGCAAGCACAACGGCTCGGATGCACACCACAGGAACTCGCCTACGACACCATGCTCGAGAACGACGGCCGGGGCTTTATCTACATGCCGTTACTCGGGTACGCAGATGGCGACTTTGAAGCCTTAAGAACCATGATGCTCCATCCACATGCTGTGTTCGGGCTATCCGACGGTGGCGCACACTGTGGCCTGATCTGCGATGCAAGTATGCCCTCCTATCTGCTCACCCACTGGGCTCGCGACCGACAGCGTGGACCGCGAATCCCCTTAGAAAAGCTGATCCACAACCAAACTCGCCGCACCGCTGAGCTGTATGGATTGAATGATCGTGGCCTGCTTGCGCCCGGAATGAAAGCAGACATCAATGTGATCGACTACGAAGCCGTCAAGCTACACCCTCCCGAAATGGTGTTCGATCTGCCGGCGGATGCACGTCGCCTGGTTCAACGGGTTGATGGCTACAAGTGGACAATTTGTAGCGGCCAAGTGATTCGCAGGGACGGAAGCGATACCGGCGCCAGGCCGGGCCGACTGATTCGAGGTCCGCAGCCGGCACCCGCCGCCTAGGTTGATATCATCACCGTCAGAAGAAAAGTGCTTCTATCTTCGTTGCTCGTCCTGGTTGCGCTCGGCATGGGAGGCTATCTTTGGGTGGACGTAGAGTTGGAGCGCTTGTTTCCAGCGCAAACTCCCGTCACGTCTACGGCAAGGCAAGACTGCCAGATGAGCAGTTTTCCGAACCTACCGCAGGTCGCACTTCACAGTACCAGTTGGCACACCTTGCAAGGCGGTTATTGCAAAGTCAGAGGCACCATAGAAACCGAGATCAACTTTGAACTGCTGCTACCGCGAAACTGGAATGGAAAGTTCGCTATGGGCGGTGGCGGAGGCTTTGTCGGTAGCGTCGACAACATCGCCCTCCTGTATGGGGCAGTCCGATCCGGCTACGCATCAGCGGGTACGGATACCGGACATTCCGCACACCGGATCGACGCGCGCTGGGCACTCAACAACCCCGAAAGACTGGAGAACTTTGGACACCGCGCTGTCCATCTCACGGCGACAACCGCAAAAGCGTTGTTGGCCACTTATTACGGTCGTGAGAGTACAGAGAACTACTTCATTGGCTGTTCCCGCGGCGGAGGTCAGGGGCTGATGGAAGCGCAACGTTACCCGGATGATTTTGACGGTATTGTCGCTGGCGCACCCGCGTTCAACTGGCCGATGCTTGCGGCCAACGGTGTTCAGATCGCGCAAAAGATGTTTCCTGATCCAGACAATCTGCAGGCCGCCGTGATCGGGCCAGCGCAACAGACACTAATCGAACAGACTTATCTCAATCAATGCGACGCGCTTGACGGCCTTGAGGACGGCATTATCGAAGATCCCAGGGCATGCCCTTTTGATATCACAACGCTGCAATGTACCAGTGCCGCGCAAACCGATTGCTTGAGTGACACCCAGGTCGCTGCTATGCAGCAAGTGTACGGCGGAGCAAAAGACAACCAGGGGCAACTCTACTTCGGCTATCCTATCGGCGGAGAGACCAGTGACCAGGGAATGGGGCAGTGGCTCACGGGAGGAACACAATTCAACAAAGACATATCCAAGCCACAGGAGAAGGGCGGCAAGTCAGCGCCCACCATGCCCAACGCCACGTTCGGCTTCAGCACTGGCATTATGAAAAACATGATCTTCAACGATCCGGACTGGGACTACAGCACGTACGACTTTGAGGGATTCCGCGACGCCGCTGAGCACGCGGCTTCCGTTCTCAATGCCACTGACCCCGATCTTCGGTTGTTTCGCCAGCGAGGTGGCAAACTGCTGATGTACCACGGCTGGTCAGATATGGCTTTGAGCGCTTTCGCAACCATCGACTACTATGAACAGATACTGACGACTGACCCCAGCGCCAGCACTGACGTACGTCTTTACATGATGCCGGGTGTAGATCACTGCATTGGCGGAACAGGTCCGTCGCTGGTCAATTTTCTCACCGTGATCGATCAGTGGGTAACATCAGGAACACCACCGGAAGCACTGACGGCGCGCTGGCTTCGTTTCGGGATAGTGCCAACCGGCTCACGCCCGATCTGCCCCTTCCCCCAACGAGCTGTCTATAACGGCGAAGGCAAAGTCCGCCGGGCTCACAGCTACCACTGTGCTCTATAGCGGGGACTGGCACCGCTAATTTCCGCAATTCCGGAACTAGCATGGATCGGGTCGCGTTGGCACTGCTTCGACTTTCGTATCCAGCTCAAGACTCTTTAGTTTGCGCGCTGGAACGCCTCCGTATAACGCACCGCCCTGTAGATCTGCCGTGACCACCGCGTTGGCGGCAACAACCGTATTGGCCCCCACCACGACACCATCTGTGACGCGTACTCCCGCCGCAAGCCAAACGTTGTCAGCCAAACACACGGGTGCTGCCGACGCGGGCTGATCGGCAAAGGAGCAATCGCCCACCGCCATGCCGTGCTGCTGATCTCGAATGGTCACCTGCTCTGCTACCAGCGCGTTACTGCCGATTCTAATTTCGCAGGTACTGACCAGAGTACAGTGTCTTCCGATGAAGGAACCCCCGCCTACGGTAATAAACCCACCGCGTGTCTGTAACAGGGTACCCGCGTGAATAGTCACGTGATCCCCAATATCAATTCGGCCACCGTCCGTTGCGACAAGACGCACACCTTCACCCAGCGTCACGCCTACGCCGATTGAGATGTGTGGGTAATAGGTCAGCCGCGCGCGCGTCTTACCCCATGCCGAGACCAGCGAACGACGGTATACCAGCAGTCGCCGCAGTACAGAGCCCACTAACAACATCAGGCGCACTGCCGGCCCTGCGACCCCGACCAGAGCAAGGCAGAATCCGAGAGCGCAGGAGGAAGCTCAGAAATAGCTTACCTCCAGGGGATCGTATTCAGCACAGCCCATCGCGTCGTACTCACCACGATCCCAGAAGTCGTCGCCCGAGTTACCCTTCAAGAACAACTCCGTGAACAGGGCACAGCGCTCCTCTTGCTCCAGCAGTGTATCCGCAGCGATTCGAAGCTTGATCATGTTCACCGTCATGGGCTCATCCACCATGCGGACACCGCCCCCCTCGGGGGTATCCAATAGCATTAGATTGTGAACTCCCGCCTCCCAGGCGCGCCACTCCGGCAGGTCATCCTCCCTGCCCCGCCCGGGGTTGCCCGCGCGGGCGAACTCTCCCCAATAGCTGCGCATCTGCTGCGACAGCTCATCTCGGCCGGGTGTGTTGTCATCGTTGTAAAAACCCGGCAACGCCAGGGCGCCTGCAAAGTCCCCGAATACAAAGGGTACCTCCATACCATGGCCTGCACCGATCAACTGACCGTAGTTTACCAACAAAGTATCGGCACCCTCGTCCCAGTCCCAACGATAGGCATAGACCGGTGCTCCACCACCGGCGGCAATGGCTTCCGCCGCGGCGTCTACGGCGACTGCCCGCCACTGGTCACTGAAATAGGCGGCGACGCCGTTATAGATGTCCAAGTCCCTGATAACGGGTATGAATCCAAGCCGTTGTTTGACGTAGCGAGGGTCTTGCGCCATAAACAACTTTGCTTCGTCACGAGTCGTCCCCGTCATCAAAGGCACCGCGTTATAGCCCATACCCGACTTCATGAGGGCCAGCTGAGACTGCTCGGGTATTACCGCACCGTCGCGGATGGACTGCGGCGCAGAGTACATGCCCGCAAAGCCTTCCACACCGCTCAACACTTCTGTCTGATCGCGCGCGTGCATAAAAGCCGCAATTTCGGCCAACGACATAGCCTGCAATACGGCTTTCGCGTCTTCGCGGTCATTTGCTTTGTCAGCAAGCTGCAGCTGACTCAACAGCCACTCACCAGAGCTGTTGCTCATTCCCGGCGGGCTAGCATCCACGAAGTCTTCTGCGACCACCACAGGTGTGCTGCTCACCGAACCGCTCTGGGCAATGGCGCGATGAAACAGACCCTGGGCTAGACTCGAGGACATCAGCGAATACACATTGCGACCGCCAGCGGATTCACCAAAAATGGTGACGTTTTCGGGATCGCCACCGAAGTCGGAGATGTTGTCTTGCACCCATTGAAGCGCTGCAATCATGTCCAGATTGCCGTAGTTGCCGGAGGCATCTTCGGCGCTCACGCCTTGACCGCGCAACGCGGGATGAGACATCCAGCCAAAAAATCCAAGACGGTAATTGATCGTCACCACGACCAACTGCTCACCACCGGCAAGCAGGCTGGCATCGTAGGTATTCGCAGTACCGATCGTATTGCCCCCGCCGTGAATCCACAGCATCACGGGCAGGCCTCCGGTCTCCGCTGTGCTGCGCACAGCCGGCGACCACACGTTCAGATAGAGACAATCCTCGTCGCCAACCACCTCGCCTTCCTCGCCATCCACTCCCGCCAAAGGCCCCCACAACTGCACACAGGGATTGTTGAAGCGAGTGGCCTGAAGGGGCTCTTGCCAGGGCTTGACCGGCCGCGGAGCGCGCCAGCGCAAATCGCCGATGGGTGGGCTGGCAAAAGGTATGCCCAGCCACGCGTACGTCTCGTGCTTGTCTTCATAGCCGATGACCGGCCCGGCGGTCGTTGAGCGTTCGGTCGATGCCATGGGGATGTGTTGTATCTTTTCTGGGCGGCCTTCAGGCCATAGCCAAAATCCCAAACCTAGTAACACAAGTATCACCAGCACAGTTTTCATAGACACGTTTGTTTCCTGTCAACATAGAGGAATGGTTCGTTGGCCTATGCCTATGAAGCGCCACCGTCGTCCAGCGGCTGCCCACGGCTTGCAACGAGTTCACAGCATAACCACTGCAGCCTATCGCGCAAGCACTGATCGAGCTTCAGCGCGAGTCTTCGAGCGCCCTTTCCAGCAGTTCAAACACCAGCAGCGCGTTGCCCCCTTCCTGCATGAAGGAGCCATAGCCTGAAGAAACAATGAGCAAATCATCGGCCAGCATTGGCCCATGTGCATCGATACCGCCACCTCGTGTTTCTACGCCGTTCACCGCATCCAGGTCGACCATCGTATCGAAGTACCAAAGACTCTCGCCCGTATCCGCGTGCAATATCTCCAAGCGCCCGTCGAGGCCGCCGGCAACGACGATACCCGGTGCCGCTGAGATCGCCGCTGAGATGCCCGTCCAGCATTTGCGCTCGGCGCACCGCACCTCTCGCTCCGCAAACCATTGCACTTCGCCACTGTTTGCGTCGAGCGCAAACAGTCCCGGGCGCCGATCTTTATTCCCTTCCACATTGCTGTCACTGATCGGGACGTAGATCAGCTCTCGCTGCGGATCCGCCGCCAGACCCCAGTGTACGCCGCCCAGTTTGCCACCAGCGCCAAAACGCCGTTTCCAGACAACATTACCTGTATCCGGATTCAGTGCGTATACGTCGCCCGACTTCTGCCCCGCCAGCAGCAGCGAGCGTCCATCGCGTAGCTCCATGCGAATTGGAGGCGCACCAAAATCGAGATCGGGCCCGCTGGGGTCAGGGCAATTGGGATGATGCTGTGATACCTCACAGGACATGTTGTAAACGTCCTGCGCTGTGAATTGCCTGTGCCAGGCCACATCACCGCTAGCAGCCCAGACAGCAAAGATCGCATCGCTCGTATCGGTCGCCGGGTGCGAGTAGTTCTGACCTGTGCCAAAGAACAGCAAACCCCGTTCAGCATCGAGCGTGGGGGCGCCCCAGACCGGAGCACCGCTCGGGCCATACTGCTTGATCACAAGCAGATGCTTGCCCGTTTGCTCAACCGGCTGTTCTATCGTTGGCCGATGCCAAAGCGGCTCGCCGGTTGCCAGATCCAGTGCCACCATGCCACCAGAGCTGCGGCAGCACCCGTACAGTGGATTCAGGGACAGGGCAATTTCACGTGACGAAAGCGGCACATAAACAACATCACCATGTACCAGCGGGGAGCCAGAAAACATAGGTTCCTCCAGCGCTTCGAAGCCGTTGGTCCAGACGATATCCCCAGTCTCCGCGTCCGCCGCATAAACGCCAGTTTGCCGATCAGTAAATACGAGCAGGGTACGGCCGTTCAATCGTCCTGCAACAATTGCACTGCCGATATCGGTCACCTCAGGGTTTTCCCAGCGAAGACAGCCGCTTTCCAGATTCAGGGCCACCAGGCCACGACCACCGTCGCCGATAAACAGAGTATCTTCTGTTACCAGCGGATAGGAACGGGGTTTATCAGTTGCAAAACCGTACACCCACTTTAGCGCCAGGTTGCCGGCATTCTCCGCATTGATTGTCGTGTAGCGGGCCGATTGATATCGCTGGCCGTCGTATCGCGTGCCCCAGGCTTCGGTAAACAGTCGCTCGGTACCCGGAATGCCGGATGACTGGTCACAGCGCGCTTCCCCCAGGGCGTTGCTGGTAAGCACAAGACCAATACTGGCGAGCAATAGGGAGACGAAACTGTACGGGGAAACCACTGTCATTCGATGTCTCCCAAACAGTGTCACCCGTGCCAATAACAAAGCCCGCCCGGGTACGATGGCAAGGACCGCACGGCAGTCTCAATCAACCTGGGGCACCCAATTGCCGTGAAAGCCAAAGGGGACTCGACGCGGAAGATGCACCGTCGCCAACGGCCCACTTTGCAAATCCGCTGAGGGTAGTATCACCACGTCGCTTGAGTCTTCGCGCGCGTCATAGACGTATGCCATCAGGTACCCATCGTCCTCACTCTTTGGCGACTCCGCGGCGACGAAAACGCCCTCCATGAACTGACGGTGAGCGCCTTCTTCGTAGATTACACGGGCGCCTGTCTCGTGATCGTACTTGATCAAACCGCCGGTCGACATACCGTCTTTGAGCACCGTGCTGTATCCGTAACGATACGACTTGCCGGTAACATGCTCCGCGATGCGAGGAAACTCCTGTCCACAATCATCCAGTCGCTGCTCCGATACACGCGTTTGCGTGGGATCGATCGTCCATCGATCCAAGGTAGTGGAACCTTCATTGGGTCCATTCATGTCCGTGGCGAACATCTTCGGATGGCGCACAACGTCCAGTACTACCCGTCCAGATTCATCCTCATAACCGTTCATTGGGTGGAACACCCAGCACGGCTCGACCTCGTGCCAGCTGACATCTTCAGCATTGCCCTCTCTGGGCAATAAACCGACCCGTGCGTTGTAGTCAGGGTCCCAGAGATAGGGTAGCGGCACTCCCGCCATCGCTGCCTCAAGATTCAGCGTCACGGGCAGATCGAAAATAATAAAGTACGATGATGTGATCATACAGTCATGGACCATCGGCTGACCGGCCACAGGTACATCAACGGTCCGCCTTACCGACCCGTCAGCTCCCAGGACCACATATTGAACATGCTGCCAGAGCGGAGAATAAACAGCGCTGTGCAACTCTCCGGTATCAGGATCGAGATGCGGATGCGCGGACAGACCTCCGGGTAAAGTGCCGCTGAAATCGGTTCGCGCCACCGTCTCCAGCTGAGCGTCCAGAGCGACCGGAAGATTTCCGCCTTCCACAATGGCAAGCCGCTGGCCGGCATGAAAAATAACATTGGTGTTTGCGACACCCGGGCCCAGCTGAGTTCCCGCAGCTGGCCCCGGCACTGAAGCAGCACCTCGAGCCGCAACAACTTCGTCGTCGAGGACGTAGCGACTGCGATACCATTCTGCTTTACCGTCACGCAACTGCAAACCATGGACCATACCGTTACCCAGAAACCAGTGGTGCGTTTTAGGGTCGGCCTCCAGCGGGTTGGGGCCAATGCGCAGCAGCTGTCCGCACAGTTCCGGCGGAACTACCCCACTGACGGGCAGCGCCTCTATGGTCAATTCATCAATGACAGGGGCAAAATTGCCCTCCAAATAAGGGTTGTTGCTCATACCGGTCCTCCGAATAGAGTTAAGGGAGTGACATCAAGGCGGACGCCGCCATTTCACCGCAGCCGACCCACCAAAGCAAGCGTGGCGCTGGCTTCGACCAGACGCATGATGCCGCCCGCATCAGTCTCTGATGGATTGGTAGGCATCAAGCGCCGATTGTCGGGCTGCGGCGTGGTCTACGATAGGCTGCGGATAGTTCTCTCCGAGGCGTACGCCCGCCTCTTCCAACACGCTGGTGGGCGCCGTGGCAGGCTCGTGCACGTACTTTTTTGGTAGCGCCTCCAACTCTGGCACCCAACGGCGCACATAGGCACCACTCGCATCAAACTTTTTGCCCTGCAGAGTCGGATTGAAAATTCGGAAGTACGGTGCCGCGTCTGCCCCACTACCCGCGACCCACTGCCAGCTGCACGTGTTATTGGCAAGATCTGCGTCAACCAGTGTATCCCAGAACCAGCGTGCTCCGGAGCGCCAGTCGATCAGCAGATGCTTGGTGAGAAATGAGGCAACGATCATTCGCACTCTGTTGTGCATGTAACCAGTAGCCCACAGTTCACGCATGCCAGCATCGACGATGGGGTAGCCGGTTTGACCACGCTGCCAGGCCTGCAAGAGTTCCGCAGACCCTAGCCAGGGAAATCGATCAAACTCAGGTTTAAACGCTGACTCCGTCAGGGTCGGAAAATGATACAGCAGGTGATAACTGAACTCTCGCCATCCCAACTCGGAGAGGAACTTTTCGGCCTGGCCCTCCTGCTCAGGCTGAGCTCGCGCGAGCGCAGTGATCGTATGCCACAACCTATTGGGTGATAGCTCTCCAAAGTGAAGATGTGGCGATAGTCGAGAAGTCCCCTGCACGGATGGAATGTTACGATCCTCCGCGTAGCCACTAAGGGCTTTAGAGATAAATTGCTGCATTGCCGAATCAGCGCCTTCGCTGCCGGGCTGCCAGTGGGATTCCCAACCTGTGGCCCAGTTTGGGTTGGATGGCAACAGGCCAAGAGCGTCAATGTCTACTCCTTCAACGTCACCACCGAAGAACTTCAAGTGTTTTGAAATACCGTCAGGTTCGGCCGGCGCAGTATGCCCACGACAACGACGCCAGAAAGGTGTGAACACTTTAAAAGGACCGCCGCTCTGGGTTCGAATCTCACTGGGGCGAAATAGCAAACTGCCGTTGTGCAACACCAGTCGTGCACCAAGCTGTCGGAGGCTTCCGGCCAGTTCGCGTTGCAGGGAACGCGCCCAGGGTTCAGCGGCGTGGCTGGCGTGCACTTCCTTTGCACCGGACGCCCGGACCAGCCCACAGAGTACTCGACAAGTCTCTCCCTGCAGCAGGACAAGCTGACCTCCATGCCCCGCTATGTCAGAGGCCAGCTGATCCAGTGAGTGGTGCAGCCACCATCGAGAAGCGCCTCCCAGCGCCCAGTCGTGCGGTGCCGAATGATCGTGCACATAGCACGGCAGTACGCTGGCGGATTGCGCCGCCTCGCTGAGGCCCGGCAGATCCGCCAAGCGCAGATCCTGCCGATACCAATAAATCACTGGGGCAGCTGTGACGCTATCGTTCACGTTCGACTCTTCTCATCAAATCAACTACGCAAACTGCGCAGCACTGGTTCAACCGCAAATGAAAGCTGACGGCCGGTTGCCAGCACCTACACCAGATTGTGCAGCTTCAACGTCCTAGGGAAAGGTTCCAGAAATACCTGGTAATCGATATACGCATCCGGATGGTCAGCAAAGTGATGCCGCAGCATGGTGATGGGGACCGCCAGCGGGATCTGGCCCGTCCGGTACTCCTCAATCCGAGAGCTGAGCCGCTGTCTCTGTGGCGATGAGATGCTGCGCTTGAGATAGCCGGAGAGGTGAAACAGCACGTTGGTATGACTCCTGCGGGTAGCGGGGTTTGCTAAAGCGGTCATGAGAGTGGCGATAAACTCATCCTTGAGCCGATCGATGTTTCTATTGCCGGCATCTGCCATCATGTGCCCGAGCAGCTTGTATGAGGGAACGTGATGCGCCATGGCGAGGTATTTATGTCGGCTGTAGAATTCGACCAGGCTACCCGCCGATAGCCCTGCCGCTAGCAGGCGCTTCCAGCGATGATAGGTAAACGCTCGCGTAACAAAGCTCTCTCGCAGTGCGGGATCATTGAGTCGATCGTCGTCCTCGAGGGGTAGCAGCGGGTCGCCGCCAGACAAGGCACTGGTGAATACCCCGTCCTGGTCTGAGGCTACGTAGTGGCCCTTTCGAGAGTAGCGCTTAACCCTTCCGACGCCGCAACTGGGGCTAGCTTTCACGAGAATATAGCCGGCCATCTCGGGAGTGGACTTGAGCACAGTGTCCGCGTAGGCCTGGATAGGCGCCGTGTAATCCTGTGTCTGTGTCTCTACGTCCATGATACGTACCTCATCCTTCGTGCCGACCAGGCGAATAGGTGGCCGAGGAACGCCCAGTCCAATACCCATTTCCGGACAGAATGCGCGTGTGTCAAAGTATTCACATAAATCTCGCACCGGGCGACTCGGGGACTTAAGCTGACCATTGTATCGTACAGCGTTCCCCGCCAAGCAGGACCCTATACCCAGCAGGGGCCTGGTTGTGGAATCTTGTGACTCAGCAACGAACCGCTCTTTCATAGCGGTCAAGCTACGTGACGAGTGCATCTGAAGCAAGTGCACTGCACGGTCGCGCGCTAGAATTCGAAAGCTACCTGCTCCGCGATCTGCGATGCCCTATCCATCTGCTGACGACCGGCGCCGTCGACGGGGGCACCTTGCTGCTGCAATCCCGATAGACTGACCCCCAGTAGCCGCACGCCCTGATCGAGCGGGAGTATTTGCTGCAGTAGTGCATGCGCTGCATCGCGCAGCGCGACCTTGCTTTCAATACAAGCCGGAAACGACTGGCTGCGAGTGATCTGGCGAAAGTTCGCATACTTGACCTTGAGCGTGAGTGTCCGGCCCTGCGCGCCATTCTCTTTAATTCGCTCCCAAACGCTGTCTACGATGGCATCCAGCGCAGCACGTAACGCCTGCTCCTCGATTAGGTCTTCGGCAAACGTCCGCTCCCTGCCGACCGACTTTCTTACCCGATCGTGCTTAACCTTGCGATTATCCACACCGCGTGCAGCGCCAAACAGGTAGCCAGCAAATTTGCCAAAGTGGCTCTGAAGAAAATCCATATCGTGCAAACGCAGGTCAGCTCCGGTTTTAATGCCCAGTCGCGCCATGCGCTCCGCAGTTCGCGGCCCTACCCCATGGAAACGCCGAACAGGCAAAGAAGCTACAAAGGTTTCACCGTCACGCGGATGTATGAGACATACACCATCGGGTTTGTTTTGATCCGACGCGATCTTTGCAAGAAACTTGTTGTAGCTCACGCCGGCACTGGCGGTAAGCTCAGTCTGCCTGTAGATGTCGCCTCGTATGCGGTGAGCGGTCTGTAAAGCGCTGCCCAGCGCCATGATGTCCGCCGTCACATCGAGGTAAGCCTCATCCAGTGACAATGGCTCGACAAGGTCGCTGTAACGATAAAAAATTTGTCGTATCTCTAGGGAGACTTCGCGGTATACGTCAAACCTGGGCGCAACAAATATCAGATCCGGACACCGCCTGGCAGCTGTGACTGACGGCATGGCAGAGCGCACGCCAAACTCTCTTGCCTCATAACTGGCTGCGGCGACCACACCACGTTGCCTAGACCCCCCAACCGCAACGGGCCTACCGCGCAACTCGGGCTTGTCACGCTGCTCAACACTGGCAAAGAACGCATCCATATCAATATGGATGATCTTGCGGACCGGAGACTCGGAAGACATCGCGGCGCGCCAGGCGGCGCAGGCTAGGGTTGCGAGTGGCTTTGCTGCAACTCCTCCCGAGCCTGCAGCCAAGCCTGGCACTCCGGCAGATCAAAACCCATCGGTGGCGGACTCGCAGCGGCGATCGCTCCCACATTGCCATAGGTCGAGTAGTAGTTCTGACAATGCTCTGCACTGAACTCGCCTGCCTCGATGCACTGCTGGGTTTTTTCTTCCCGCAAGGGAGCCAACACTTCAGTTCGTTTCGCTTCACAGGTTGCTTCCATGGCATCCACCTGTTCCTGCGTCGGCACTGCCCCCAGCGCGGGCAGGCAGACCATCAACCCGGTGGTAAGCGCGAGCGATCCGGCTTTGACATATGACATCGTATCGACCTCCAAAGACGCCTGTTCCTAACAGGGCAGGCTAGCACAGTTTGCAAATCTCCACCTCAGCCATACAATGGGATTCGCACAAAGCTTGAGCTGCATCACACATCCGCCGCCGCATGCCCTACCGGCCCGCGCAGAAGCGGCGAGTTGCGATTATGCCAAAGGCAGACCGCCACCGGGGCCAACGTCGGTACCAGCAGAACACTCGCCTGATAAAGCAAAGCAATCAGGGCATTTCCGAACAGCCAGAGAGGTGGCAGCACGGCAGCACCCTCCGGTAAAAGTATCGTCTTAGCGATCAGCAGGCAGCGCAGCAAGAATCGCTGCGGCGACCTCGTGAGGACGCGTGTACGTAATATTGTGATCACCTCCCGTCAAAGTTATCAGCTGAAGCTGGGGCACATCCGATGCCATTCCTTCGGCCCCGAGGTAGGGCACTACTTTGTCCTCAGTGCCCCAGATCGCTGTAACAGGGATGCCCAGTTCTCCCACCCGGCGATAGCGCTCTGAAAACTCTCCCATCGGATAGTGCCGCAATGTGGATAGCAGTGCTTCGGTGTAG